>NZ_AP019779.1:1581250-1899375 GCF_019669925.1 Methanobrevibacter arboriphilus | reverse complement strand
TTTCAGATGATATTTCAACTTTAATCCTATTAATAATGTTTATTTTCTCATTATTTTTCTCATTAGTGATCATGCAAAGTGCAATTATACATTATGAATATAAACATTCAAAATTAAGAACAGCATTTGAAATTAAAACAATATTGAAAAAATTGAAAAACATGGGTTTTAGTAATTTAATAAGCTCATTTTCATTAGTGTTATTATTTACATTAATTATTCAACCTACTTTATCCGATATTTCTGAAAATATGCACCCATTAATCTCAATAATTATGAATTTTACTATACTGCCATTTTTAGCAGTATTTTCAGCACGATTCACGGGATTAATCGGAAGATATCATTTTAAAGAAGATTAACCTTATAATATAATTATTTTTCTAAGTATTTTTCTAAGTATTTTTTGATATATCTTTGTTTATATTTTTGATAATTTTTCTGATTATTTTTCTGATTATGTTTTTGATTATATCTTTGATAGTTTTTCTGATTATTTTTTCTTTTTGTTTTTAATTATTTATACAATTAATTTTCTTTAAATATGCATTTTAGTGTTTCTATAACATCATGATTCTCTTCTTCTGCAACTTTTTTAATATTTGAAGACATATCATGAAATATTTTATTAACAATAGATCTAGACATATTGTCAATTATTTTAGCACTACCTTCAATATCTGAAAGCTTAGAAGTGGCTTTTAAAGCTTCTCTTGTTCGAATATTCTCCATTGATAGGCGAATATCAGCTAAAATATCTTCCACTTCCATTAATTTAAAAGAATTTTTAAGTAATGTGAATTCAGAGTCTATTATTTTTTCTGCTTCTTTAACTTCATTTTCTCTTAATTCTTTATTTTTGTAAGCTATTCCCCTTAAATCATCAATATTGAAAAGTTTAACACCAATATTTTCAACATCTTCATCAATATCTCTTGGGTTAGCTATATCAATCATAATTATTGAAGAAGATTTACTAGGATCTATAAAATTCTCAATTCTTTCTTTGTTTAAAATAGTATGTGGTGCTCCAGTAGCACTTATTATAACATCTGCTGTTGGTAAACATTGACTTAGTTCATCGAGAAGAATAGCTTTTCCATTGAGTTCTTCAGCTAATCTAACAGCCCTATAATAAGTCCTATTTGCAACAAAAATAGCTTTTAAATTCTTTTCAGCGAGAGCTTTAGCCACTAATTTCCCCATTTTTCCAGCGCCAATTACTAAAACATGTTTACCTTCCAAATTCCCAATATTTTCCTCTGCCAAATCCACAGCTGCAGATCCAATAGAAACAGAGCCCCTATTTATATTAGTTTTTTGTCTTACAACTTGCCCAACATGAATAGCTTTTGTAAAAAGAGCATCAAGTACCTTACCACAATGATTTTCATCGATACTTCTTTTTTTAGCACTTTTAATTTGACCCAATATCTGATCTTCACCAATTATCATTGATTCCAACCCAGAAGTCATTCTGAAAAGATGAATTATAGCTATATCATCATAATGAATGATTATATTTTCATTATCTGTTTTTAAACAATCATTTTCATAGCTAACAATATCAGTATTTATATAATACTCAACTCTATTACAAGTACTTATTTCAATATATTCTTGAACATCCAACTCTTCTTTAAGATTATGAAATATTACTTCCAAATCTTTTGCTGTTTTTTCCATTGTTTCAATACTTGCAACTTTATGATCCACTCTCAGATTGATTATCAACAACTATCCCCCATTACTATCTATCATTACTATCATATTAATCATTATTGTTATCATTATTATGGTCATTATTATGGTCATTACTGTTATCGTTATCGTTATTGTTTATAATTTTCTCAACATAATTTTTAGCTTCTTTTAACTTTCCTTCTTTTAAAAGTTTGGAAATATTAGAATTATTAAGAATTTTATAGAGGTATTCTTTTCTAACTTTTTGATTATCAAATTTTTCCTTTAAAATTTTTCTTGAGAAATCCTGAAGCTTAATTTGAAGTATATCTTCATCAGAAACTATGTTTTGAATTTTTTTTCGAAGCTCACGAGCCATTAAAGGACTTTTTCCATTAGTAAATATCGATATTTGAACATCATCAATGTAAAAACTGGTTGGAACAGCAAGATTTCCTTTTTCAGGGAAGTCTGCCCTATTTAACAATTTATCTTTACTAATAAGTGAAACATAATCATTGTTAGTTTTATCTCCACTAGCTACCACTACAATATCTGCCCATTCAACTAATTTTTTATAGGTTTCTTTAGATCCATCTTCTTCTAAAATTGCTCCTTTATCAGATAGATCTTTTGATATTTTATTACCAGACAATATAACTTTTGAGCCATTTTCAAGAAATCTATCTGCTCTTCGATGTGCAACTTCACCAGTACCTAATATAAATACATTTTTTCCATTAACATCTAAAAAAAGTGAAGTCCATCCCATAAAAAGCCCTCTAGAAATATAAATTAATTAATAAAAATGTAAAATATAATAAAATTTAAATAAAGATAGAAATACAAAGTACATTTAAAATATAAGATAAACCATCCGATTATATTCTATTAATTAATTATAAAATATAATTAAATAATTTTAACTATAAATTATACTGGTTATAAATTTAATTATAAGCTTTATTTATGAATCTATTTATTTTAATTATAATTTTTATTTATAAATTTTATTTATGAATTTATTTAACTATGAATTTTATTTAATTATAAACTATATTTAATTATAAAGCTTATATTATTAATAAGATTTATTATATCATGATATCATGAAAAAAATATTATTCTGAATTTTCTAAAGCCTTCATCCTAAGTAATTTCATAGCAGTCCTTAAATCATTATCACAATCATGAAGAACCTTAAATGCCTCTTCATCACTAATTGAAAAAGCATCAGCTAGAGCATTAACATTATCATCACTATTACTAATATCATTCCCTACTAAAGCTTCTGATAATTGTTTTTTTAGAGTTAAATACTCATCTACATCCATATCAATATTTCTTAAAACCATATCCCTTAATGGGCAAGGTTTTGATGTCTTACAACACCAAACTAAAGATCCAAAACAAGTTCCTGCTCCTTCACCAAGCCTAGTTTTTTTTGCAAAATCCTCCTTAATATCCATGTATTCTTGAGGAGTTAAATTTACATCATCAAGAGCATGTAATATTGGACAAGGTTTTACTGGAGGGCAACAAAAAGCCAATGCCCTACTGTCTCCACCCCTACATACATGTGATGGTGCATCATCCCATACCATTAATAATCCTCCGATAAAATTTATATATTTAATTGTAATTATTTAATAATAATATTTATTATTTAATATAATATTATTTTTACTATAATATTAATCATTTTTCTTAACTAATTTTAAAATATAAGTCAACAATGACTTACTATATCTAATTAAAATATATATAACTTATTATTTAACTTAGTAATTTATAAACAATATGAAAAATAGTATAAAATTTTTTTATTATAAACTATTATTTATTATATAAAATATAGTTATTAAAGAAGTAACAATCAGTTATAGCGAATTTATATATATTAAATTTATATATATTAAATTTCTAATTTTAAGTAATATATTGATTAGACATATATTTAAATTGTTGCAATTAATGTTAGATTTCAGAAAGATAATAAAAATAAATTTAATTAATAAAAATATGTTAATAAAATAATAAAAGATATATTAATAAAAATAATAAAAAATTTATTAATAAAAAATATACTAATAAAATTATAATATATAATAAAAATAATACTATTTTTAATATAAATTAAATAAATATCAATAATTTTATAAATATTAATAATTTTTCTATATTTCTTAAATTATAAAAATAATTTAGCTAAAATTAATTTATAATTAATTTAGCATTTTTTCTTCTTCCTCAGGAGTCAATTCTTTTACTATGTCTTTAGGATCTCCTATTTTAAGGATTTTTCCTCCTCTCATTAAAGCAGTCCTATCACAAACATCGATTACAAAATCCATATCATGAGAAATAATAATAAAACTTTGTTCTAACTCTTCCCTAGCTTTTAATATAGAATCTGTAACTTGAACTCTTGTAATAGGGTCCATTGTTCCAGTTGGTTCATCCAATATTATTATATTAGGCTCTTTAATTAATACTTGGGCAATCGCTACTCTATGACGTTCTCCACCACTTAATTCATTAGGTTCTTTATTTAATATAGTGTTAGAATATTCATTATCAAAGCCTACTGCATTTAATGTGTGAATAGCTTTCATCTTAGCAAACTCTGCAGGAAGTTCTAAGCTTATAGAATCAGTTAAGTTTTCAAGAACAGACCTATAAGGATATAATGAATATTCTTGATGAAGCAATCCAATATAAGGTATAACTCTACCTCTACCTAAAGGACCTGGCTTAGTCATATCAATCCATTCATCTCCTAATTTAACTTTTATTTCCCCACTACTAGGTTCAGTTAAACCAATCAGCATTCGTGATAATGTAGTTTTTCCAGACCCACTAAGACCAACAATTCCAAATATTTCATTTTTATTAATATTTAGGTCAACACCATCAACAGCTTTAATAACTCCCCTTTCAATAGAATAATAATGTTTTTTAGCATCTTTTACATCAATTACTGGTCCACCATACTCAACTTCATCAACTTTTTTAGGTAAAGGCACAGTTTCTAAGAAATGCTCTACAACTTCATTTGAATGTCCTTTTTCAATAATTTCTCCATTATCTAACCATATAACTTGATCTGCAAGTTTATTCATTACTTCTGGCCAATGAGAAGTGATTACCATGGTTATTCCCTTATTTTTAACACCATTAATTAATGTTTGATGGAGATATTCTGCAGTTTGTGGATCTAAAGTTCCAGTTGGCTCATCAGCTAAAAATAACATAGGTTCTTTAGCCATCTGTCTTGCAAGAACGACTCTCTGTTTTTCCCCACCACTTAAATCACGGGCAACATGAGTAATTCTATGACTCATCTGAACCATATCAAGAAGATCTAAAGCTTTATAAAGGTTATCTTCATATTCGCCCTCTTCCATTGCTCTTAAAACATTTTCTATTACAGTTTCTCTTTCATAAAGAGCAAAGTTCCTTTGAAGCATTATTGCTATTCTTTTTCTGATTTCTGCAAAATCTTTTCTATCAGAATTCCAAAAATCAACAGTCTTAGCTTTTAATTCACCCCCACATTTACAAGTTTCCCCTACTTTTGATGGAGGCTCTACATGAGAACATTTATTACATATAGCTATGTTGAAAATCATCTGCCCACTATCTGGCTTATATTCTTTAGTTCCCCTTAACATATTTATTAGAACAGATTTTCCACAGCCACTTCTACCAAGAATTCCAAGAACATTTCCTTCTTCGATTTCAACATTCAAATTTTTTAAAACAGCAACTCCATTGAATGTTTTTGTAATATTTTTAAGTTCTATAAAAGACATATCTCCACCTTTAAAAATTAATTGATTGTATATCAATAATATCTTGATTAAATATTCATAATAAAATATTAAACGATTTAATAATATAATTATCGTTATATTTATTTGATTATTAAAATACACTCTCAGTATTATAATATTCACGCTTATAACATTTAAAATTAATGTTTATTTATAATTTTTATAATACTTTAATATTTAATTGTAATAATTCAATATGTAATTCAATATATAATTATAATACCATGTTATTTCAATCATAATAATTTAATATAATACCATAATACTTTACTTTTCTACCATTATATTTAAATATTTTATTATATTATAAACTGTTTTATTATAATCTAATATATTATAATAATAAATATCCTATTATTATGATTAATATATACTATGATAATATACTATAATTAATACTATTATAATTAATACTGTTACTATAATTAATTCTATGAATATAATTAATACATTATGAATTAACAAATATGAATTAATACATTATGATATATATTATAATTGATATCTAATTAATATTGACATATAATATAATAATTTCATATTTTAGAAATATCAAAATTTAATTTTCCATTAATTGCAGCTCTCCCAATTGATATTCCAGATGCACCAGAATTAATCATCTTTTGTCCACTTTCAATATCAGTAATAGAATTATTTCCAATGATAAAAATATTTGTTTCATTAGCTATTTTCTTTATTATATCAAAATCTGCAGTAGGAAACCCTGGTTTCATCGCATCAATATGAAGATAGTCTGCACCAGCTTTTTCCACCGTTTTAGCTATATTTACACTATCAACACCTTGAACATTTGCTCTAACTTTAACAGAAACTTTTTGTTTTGATTTTAACTTCTTAACAACCTCACTAACAAAATCATTTAATTTGTTAGGGTTAGTAAGCATTTCCTGTCCACAGCCAATTTCTAAAAATTCTTTCTGTCTGCAATGTGCATTAATCTCTATAATATCCAAATTATTAATTTTACTAATTTCTATAATTGGATCTGGAGAAATAGCACGAAGATTAACCGAAACATCAATTTTAGAGTGTTTATCTTTTATTATGTTTACTTCACTTTCAATATGAGAAATCAAATCTTCTTCAGATATATTAAACTCGGCTCTTCCTCTTTTTAGAATTTTTTCCCCAGCATTTATTGTTTTATTATCTGTATTATAACCTCCAAGAGTAATAACATCAAATCCATAAGGAATAAGTTTCAATGCAAAACTACTGTTGGATATTCCTGCCATTGGAGCAAGTACTTTAATCATAGTATCCCTATATTTAAATTTCAATGTTTTGAATAATTTAATAAAATGATTTTTGTAAAATTTAGCAATCTTATGCAACCTTAATAATATTAATTATATTAATAGTTTTAATGATGTAATAATTTTAATAATGAAATATTTTAATAATATTAATTATAATATTAATTATACTTTTTATAATGAAAAATTATAATACTTTTAAAATTTTTATTAATTACAAATTAATTATCCAGCTAATTATTATCAATCTAATTATTATCCAGCTAATATTATCATCTAATTAATTATAATCAATTATTTACTATATAATCTATTCTACAATCTGGATAAATTTATATGGTTTTAATAATGAATCTAAAAAATAATATTCCAAAATAAAAATCATTTAATAAAATGATTTTCCTATTAATAAAATTATGAAATAATATTAGATATATAATTTTAAATAATCATTAAATATTAATTTTATTAAATATTAATTTTAAATAATTATTAAACATAAATCTAATAAAAACTGTAATTTAATAAGATATAATCTAATAAAAGTTGTAATTTAATAAGATATAATCTAATAAAAGTTGTAATATAACATAAATATATAATCTAATCTAAATTTATAATTTAATAAAATCTAATTTTATTATAAATATAGTTTATATACCTAATTTATTATAATCTAAATCTACAATTTAATAAAATCTAAATTTATTATAAATATAATTCATATACCTACTTTATTATAATCTATAACTTTTATAATTTATATTTTATTATAGTATGATTTTTAGTTTGTTTTTTCTAAAACATAAACCAATTCTTCATTGTTTCTTTCTCTTATTTCTTCAAGACCCAAGTCTGCCATATAAGCAGCATCTTCAGCATTATCACTTCTTCCAACACCAGCTTTTAAAGGTATATCGATTTCTTCATCGATTTCTTCAATTATTTCCATTAAATCTTTGGTAGTTAATTCATTACACGGAGACATGAAATTATCTCCACCTATAAAGAATAATAGAGCGCCTTTTTCAATTAATTTTGTCATAAGATAATGTTGAGCTTTATTTACGAGGAAATTAGTATCAAATGCTGGTATAATATCGGTTAAAGATTCTGTAATTCCATTTATATCTATATGTGCCATTTGAACAAAGCTATCTTCAGGTTTTACAAGTGAATCAATAGCTAAAATTTCAGTTCTATCTTCAGATTGAGCCCCTCCATTTTTTTGAAGAACTTCAGTAGCTATTTTTTGAGCTTCATATGGTGTTTTTGCAGTTCCAACACCCATACTAATAGTAATAGGGTATCTGTTTCTTATTGACCTTTGAAT
This sequence comes from Methanobrevibacter arboriphilus, assembly GCF_019669925.1. Lineage (NCBI taxonomy): Archaea > Methanobacteriati > Methanobacteriota > Methanobacteria > Methanobacteriales > Methanobacteriaceae > Methanobrevibacter > Methanobrevibacter arboriphilus. The sequence goes on along the minus strand of NZ_AP019779.1, from coordinate 1,891,246 downwards.
TCTCATATGGTCTTCTTCATTAAGACCATTTGTTACTGCCAACATATTATCAAATCTAGTATAAAATACAAGTCCTTTTTTCATAGCTATCTGTCTTTGAACATCTGCAAATAATTCTGCTTGTAAAATTTGAAGATCTGATTCGTTTCGAGGGTTTGGAGTAACTGTCCATGGGCCATAATTATCAATCTGAATTAATGTCATTTGTATCATATTAATCTCACCTTAATATTAAGTAAATATCACATATAGATTTTTACACTAGAACCTTTTCATCACATTTATCCTTTTTATTATTGTTACTTAAATATATTTTTATATATTTTAATCATTCTAACAATATTCTAGCTAACTCTTCTTTATCAGAAATAGTTTTCATATTAGTATTAGTTACAAGAACTTCTTCAATTATATTCTCTATATTATTCTTTAGCTTTGTATCGACAACATCAATTACAAATTTGTCTAAAAAGCTCTTATAAATTGATGCAACACCAAAGGAAGAAACTTCATAACCCATAGACTCCATAAATTTTCCAGCAGGTCCACTAACAGGATTATTTCCTATTATAGGAGAAACAGCAACTACATAACTATTTTTCAGTGCTTTTTCAACCCCTTCAAGATTAACTATTGGGAGGATTGAAGTTATAGGATTTGAAGGTCCAATAATAACCATTTCTGAGTTTTCTATTGTCTCTATAATATTTGAACTAGGATTTACATCAGTATATTCTATTTCAAATACTTTTGGTTTGGTTTGATGCTTTATTAAGAATTCATGAAACTTAAGGTGACCTATATCTGTTTTTACAATTATTTCAGAGTGTTCATCACTCATTGGAATTACTTTTGATTCTATTCCCATCTTTTTTCTTTGAATATCCACAGCTTTACTAAGTCCATATTTTTCCATGAGAATTGTCTTTTGGATCTTGGTAGCTCTATCCTGATCCCCTATTCTTAGAAGCTCTGGACAATCTAATTTTTCAAGAGATTCATTTGTAAAAAATGTATCTCCTTCAATCCCATACCAAGTTTCATCATTTATAATATCAGCTAAAGTATAAAGAACTGTATCAATATCTGCTGCTACATATACGCCAGAAAAGTAATCATTTTCAACAGTATTAACAATTATATTCAAATCAGAAGGATTATAAATATTTTTAATTCCTTGAATTAATTTTGGAGTTCCTGTTCCACCAGATAATATCGCGATCAAATTAATAACCTTTTTATTTATCTATATTTTTAAACTTAATGAAATAGATTTATATTAATTAAATAGGTTTGAATTGAAATTAACTAAGTCTAAATTAATTAAATATATCTAAATTAATAATCAATATAGTTTAATAATTTAAATTAATTTTATTGGTTTATATAATTTTATATTTTATTTTGATAATAATAAAATAATATATAATAATACTATATGATAATACCTTATTAGATTTATTATGTTAACTTTGATCCAATCTTTTAAAATAATAAAAATAATAATAATTTTATATAGCTTAAATTGTTAATTAATAATCTTTAATAAGATTTTTAATTAAAATCAGCATTATTTTATATAGCAATATAATTGAATATGTTATTAAATCTAAATAATTTAAAAAAGAGATTATTTAAAAATAGTCAAAAAAAATAAGGGGGAAAAAGGAATAAAGGTTTAGGGATAATAAATACTTTATATTAATTTCATACTCCTCCTTCCCCCCATAAAAAAAAAGAATTACAATTTTTTATAGTCTTTTTCTATGTGTTACTAGTATTTTCAACTTAACTTGTTTTCCAACACCTAAATTCTTAACTTGAACCTTTAAAACCCTAGACTTAGCACTAAACTGATACTTAACAATTTTACTAGTCTTAGACAATTTCTCCAAATACCAATTCTTAAAATACTTAACATAATCCTTAGAACCTAAAGCAGATCCCACATTTTTAATAGTGTAAACTTTACTATAAAGATTAAAACCATTATACTTACCCACTTTAACAAGCTTAGAAATCTTAACAATCCTTATATTAACTTTCCCGGCAATTTTAAAAGTCTTACTAACATTAAAACCAATATAATCATTATTACCAGCAAAATAAACCTTAATAGTAGATTTTCCAGCTATTTTCGGAGTATAAGACAGTTTCCAAACACCAAGACCATTAGTAGTAACCTTATAAGTTTTACCATCAACAATAACAAGAACACTAGCATTAGCCAATGGTTTACCACCACTAGTCAAAACACCAGAAACACTAAATGGTTTTCCTACTTTAACATTACTTGGAATATTAATACTAGAAGTAGTAGCTAACTTACTAACATTAAAAACCTTATTTTCAACAAAACCAACATACCGACTATCACCCTGATAAAAGAGAGATAAATTAAAAACACCAGAATGTTCAGAAGTATAATTTAAACCCCAAAAACCAACAGAATCAGTAATCACATTAAAGGTTTCACCATCAATAATAACTTCTAAATTAGCACCAGATATTGTATTATTATTCTCATCAGATAAAACACCAGAAATTAAAACTGTTTCATTAACCTTAATATCAACAGGAATAACAATACTAGAATTACTAGCTAACTTACTAACATTAAAACTAGTACTATTATTAAAACCTGTGTAATTATCATTACCAGCCCAGTTAACCCAAGTAAAGAACTCACTACCATGAAGCGGAGCATAAACAAGACTCCAAACACCACTACTATTAGTTGTCACATTAAAAGACTCATTACCAATAATAATTGTCATTTGAGCATTATCTATAGGATCACTATTAACATCAACCAAAATACCACTAATAGTAATATTTTCACCAACCCTAAAATCACCAAAAACATCAATAGTAGAGTTAGTACTATTTTTAAGCACATCAAAACTTGTACTATTACTAAAACTTGTATAATTATCATTACCAGAATAATCAACAGTTACTGTGATGTTTCCTGTACGATTAGTCAAATAAGTTAAATTCCAACCACCAGTACTATTAATAACAACATTTTCATAAAGGTTACCATCCACAGTAACATTCAACAAATCAGAACCATTACCAGCATAATTATCCAACTGACCACTAATACTAGCAATAGTACCAACATGAACATCATCCACACTAATAGTAGAATTAGTATCCAACTTACTTTCAGAAAATCTGAAATCCACATCCTGACTATCCAAAGTCGCAACAAAAACATTATCTCCAACGTTAGACACAGTCCAATTACCAGTAAAATTACTAGAATTATTAACATAAAAAGTCTGATTGTTATAAGTACCATTCACCACAAAATAAGGCAAATACTCAACACCATCATTAACAAGAGTAGTATTCAGCACTAAAAACGCAAAACTAACATCATCGCCAGGATGAAGATTATCCAAACTATTAAGATTAGTAACATTCAAAATAAAATGATTAACCGTATCAACACCTAAAGTTTTACCAGTTATATCATTAACACCCCACCAATTAAAATCAAAACTACTACCATTATAAAAACCAGTAATATTCACACCAACAGGAGCAATAATCCTATTATACTCAACAGTAACATTAACAAGAGAACCAACCTTAAGACCACTGAAATTCAAACCAGCATTAGTAGCAAAGATATTATTACCCTTGATAATAAAATCAGTCACATTAATAGCACCACTACCACCATTAACAAAATAAAAACCACTACCACCAGTAGCATTTATAGTATTATTCAAAAACATAACACTACTAATATTACCATTATTAGAATAAAAATTCACACCATAACTAACACCAGTAATGTTGTTGTTGGCGAAGGTTATATTGGTGTTGTTGCTGCTGTATACCCTCAGAAAAACACCATAGTATGATGTTCCTGTGATGTTGTTGTTGGCGAAGGTTATATTGGTGTTGTTGCTGCTGTCTGCATACAGAGTAACACCACGTGCTCCTAAGATATTGTTACCAATGAAAGATACATTGGTATTGTTACTCATGTATGCATACAGATAAACACCATAGTCTGTTCCTGTGATGTTATTGTTGGCAAAGGATATATTGGTATTGCTACTATTGTATGCCTCCAGATAAACACCACAGCTTGATGTTCCTGTGATGTTGTTGTGGTCGAATGTAAATTGTGAGTTATTACTATTGTATGCCCTCAGATAAACACCACCATAATTCATTCCTGTGATATTGTTGTGGTCGAATGTAAATTGTGAGTTATTACTATTGTATGCCTCCAGATAAACACCATCGCGTATTGTTCCTGTGATATTGTTGTGGTCGAATGTAAATTGTGAGTTATTACTATTGTATGCATCCAGATAAACACCTAGTGATGTTCCTGTGATGTTGTTGTGTAGTCTTGTTTATATGGTTGTGTTGTTATCGCTGTATGCAGCCAGAGCAACACCATAGTCTGTTCCTGTGATGTTGTTGTTGGCAAAGGTTATATTGGTGTTGTTGCTGCTGTATGCAGCCAGATAAACACCATTGTATGTTCCTGTGATGTTGTTGTTGGCAAAGGTTATATTGGTGTTGTTGCTGCTGGATGCATCCAGATAAACACCATCGTATGTTCCTGTGATGTTGTTTCCATCAAAAGTCAAATTATTAATACCCTTAGAATTAATACGAACACCATTAGAATTACTAGTACCATTACCACGTATACTATTATTAATAAAAGAAACAAAAGAAATAGCCATACCATTACCATTAACAAAAACAGCACCATAATAAATATTACTAACAGAAGAAACAATAACATTATCCTCAATAATTATATTCGTTAAATTATCACCACTACTACTAATATTAATACTAATACCACTAGTAGTAATATTATTACCAGTAACCGTTAAATCACTACTATTACCAACAATAGCACTAGTATAACCAGTGATAGTTAAATTAATAATACGAACACTACTATTCGTAATATTAAACAAAACACCAGACCCTGATCCAGTAATATTAACATTATGATTCTTACCAACTATAGTAGCATTACGAGTCACATTAATCTGACCCAGAGAATAATTACCATCATCATCCAAATTAATAATCAACTCATCCCCCACATCAGTATCAATAACATTCTGAAACTGTTCAGTAGTATTACTACTAGTAAAATCATACTCACCTGCACTAACACTAGACAAACTAAACAAAAATAAAAAAGCTAGTACTAACACAAACGAAACAAAAAACTTATTCTTAAACATAAATAATTCTCACTCCTATAAAATTATAAACAAAAAAAAAGCACAACAATAAATAAACACTCACTATTAAATGAACACTCACTATGCACTTTTTATAATAAATATAAAAAAACTACTATAAAAACCTTACTACTACAAAAAAAAGTGAAAAAACAATAGCCACCCCCCCCCCCGCAAAAATAGTGAAATAGCTGTTTAAAAAATAAAAAAAGAAGAAAAACAAGAATAAGACAAAAATAAGAACAAAAAACAAAATAAAAAAATAACAACTAAAAAAAATAAATAAAAAACTCTAAACTGAAATATAACAAATATAAAAGCTTTAAAACAATACAAACCTATTATAATAATATAATAAAGCTAAATAAAAAATAAACACTAAAAAAAATAAAAAACAAGTAATATAAAATAAAAAAATAATAAGAAAATCTAAAAAATAACAGCTAAACAACATAAACATACAGAATATAAAAAAACAAAAATAAAAAAAATAAAATTACAATATCATCAAAAACAAAATAGCTGTTATCAAGCACAACCATATATAAAACAAAAAAATATTCAAAAAAACTACAACAAAAATAAACCACCACAAAAGAACAAAAACGATTAATAATAATAAAAAAGAATAAAAATAAAACAAAACACTAAAACAAAGAACAATATAACATCTACAAAGCAAAAAACAACTAATAAAAAAACAAAAAACAACCAAAACAACTAAAACACCAAACAAAGAACAACAAACCACCCAAACAATAAAAAAACAACTAATAAAAAAAGAAAAAAAAACCCAAAAAAATAGCTCAACAACATCACAGGAACATACAATGGTGTTTATCTGGATGCATAAAGCGATAACAACACAACCATATAAACAAGACAATACAACAATTCACAGGAACATCACTAGGTGTTTATCTGGATGCATCCAGCAGCAACAACGCCACATATAAACCAAAGCCAATAAAATATCACAGGAACATACGATGGTGTTTATCTGTATGCATACAGCGATAACAACATCCCATATAAACAAGACTACACAACAACATCACAGGAACATATGGTGTTTATCTGTCTGCATCCAGCAGCAAAAATACCACATATAACCGAAACTACACAACAATCCACAGGAACAGACTATGGTGTTGAGCTGTATGCATACAGCGATAACAATACCAATAAACCAAAGCCAAAAATAACAAACACAGGAACATACTACGATGGTGTTTCTCTGTCTGCATCCAGCAGCAAAAATACCACATATAACCAAGATTACACAACAATTCACAGGAACATCAGGCAATGGTGTTTCTCTGTATGCAGACAGCGATAACAACACATCATATAAACAAGACAATGCAGCATCACAGGAACATCACGAGGTGTTTATCTGGCTGCATACAGCAGCAAAAATACCACATATAACCAAAGCCTAACGATATCACAGGAACAGACTATGGTGTTGCTCTGGCTGCATACAGCGATAACAACGCCACATATAACCAAAACCATACAATATCACAGGAACATATGGTGTTGATCTGTATGCAGACAGCGATAACAATACCAATAAACCAAAACCATACAATATCACAGGAACATACTACCAAGGTGTTTATCTGTATGCATACAGCAAGCTACAACAAACAAAGAAAAAAACACACAAAAATCTTTCAAAAAAAACCCCATCTACAAAAAATAATAAAAAAATGAGATACAATAGAAAACAGCATTCCATTAAACATTCACATCTAATAATAATTAATACAAACTATAAAAAAAGGAAAATAAATAATTATGGGATTGAAAAGCCTAATACTGGAGAAAAAATTTTATCATTTATTGTAGAAAAATATATCAGTGTTAAAGGATATTTTCCTAATGATGAATTTATTAATGACAAACTCCCCAAATTACTAACAGATGCAACATCTACAGGTTCTAATGAGTTAGTAAAATTTATAAAAGAAAATATGAATTCAATGCTAGAAGAATATGCTGATGAAAGAAATGAATTTGAAAATTTGGTGCATGACCAATGGGGAGAAATACTTGGTAACCTTGAAGTCTTGATTATTATGTGCTTCGAGTCAGTCAATCTTCATTCTAGAGATATTTATAATAAAGATAGTGATGATTGTAAATTAAATGTTTTAATGCAACTTCATGCAAGAGCACTCCGTGTATCTAATGAGATATTAACTCTTTTAAAGACAGGTTATGGGGATGGTGCTAATTCAAGATGGAGAACTTTATATGAATTATCTGTCATTTCAGCTTTCTTATCAAAAAATGAGTTTTATGTTACAAAAAGATATATGGAACATGAAATTATTAGAACATACAAAGACATTAAAGAATATCAAAATTATTATGAAAGATTACATCCTGATGATGATTACATCCCAAATACTGATAATTTTGAAAAAATTAAAGAGCAAAGGGATGAATTAATTGAAAAATATGGTAAAGAATTTGATTATGATTGGGGTTGGATTCCTAAAGAAATTTGTAAACCATATTTTAAAGCTTTGGCTAAATTTGTTAATGTTGACCATCTGATACCCTATTATAATCTTTCATCAGCTTCAATTCATGGCCTTTCAAGAGGATTATATAATACAAGTTTACCTAGTGAAAAACAGGAAAAAATTTTACATTGGGGGGCGAGTAACTATGGGCTTGGAGAAACAATCCAAAACACAGCTATTTCTATTTGTCAAGCCACAACTTGGCTATTGACATATAAACCTAGTATGGACAGTATAATTTATCAGCAAACACTTGAATTTTTCATGATAGATATGAAAAATTCTATTTTAGAAATGGATAATAACAACTATTGTAGTAATAATTAGTCTTTTTCATGGATAATGAAGTTTCAATTTACTAAATTTTTGAATAAAATAATATTCTAAATCCATTATTTCAGCTTCTTCATCTTCTCTTCTAGCTTGAATCTCATAATACATTGAGCTATCTTCTAAAAAAGAAGCTGTGATTGGAAAACGAGCGTTAATTTTTTTGCATAAATTCTCTTTTAAATAAATTTACTTAAATTGATTGAGATAGTCTATAGAATTTCTACTAATGTTATTACCCATTATAGTGTTTCTTTTTATGTTGCAATTCACATCAAAAATAGCTAATAATATAATTATTATAAATTCTTTAAGAAAATTTTGTTGCAAATCAAAATCCTCTCTAAAATTTCCAGAATTTATCTCATCATTAAGACTATTAGAAATTTTATCTAAAATTTCTTCGTTTTTATTACCATTGAAACTTTTTTTCAAATATTTAGAAATTTCATCAATGATTTCAATATTTTCCTCCACAGAAATATTCATTTTTCCAGTATGCACTATATTGTTTCTATATAGTTTTAATTTATTTAAGAAATAATTAGATTTAAACATAGCAAACATTTTAAGAATATTTTTTCTATCTTTAGAATTCTTGTATTCATTTAAAATATTTTTCTCTATCTTTTTAAAATCAATTCCATAATTAGCATGAAGAATTTCAAACAATTTGTTAGAATTTAATTCATGCACATTTAGTGCATTTTTAAGATTATCTAACAATGTTGAATCATTGTTTGTTTTATATTGATTTTTTAATATTTCTAAAAATATTGAAGAGAACAGAATTTCATTTTTAATATTATATGCATTTTCTATATAAATAAAATATTCAATAAGTAACTTAAAATCTATCTCTTTAAGTTCTAAATTAGTTAGAGGAGAATAAGTAGAATCAATAAGATTAAATAAATTATATCCATTTTTTTCAAATATATTTTTGCCATTTGATTCTCCTAAATACCTATCTCTGAAAATCATTTTTGTTTTGTTTTCTCCTTCAATTAAAGTAATTCTACGATTATTAAAATCAGAATTATAGAAAGCTAACAAATAATAAATATTATCTAATCGTTTATCCCATTTATTCAAATTTTTAAACTTATCTTTATAATAAAAGTATCCTGTAGCATATTTAAACTGGTTAATACATTTTTTATTCAAATTGACACTATTAAATTCATTAGTGTCCAAACCTTTTAAGAATAGTTTTTCAATCTGGATATTTTTAAATCCAAAGCCTTTGGGTTGACTAAAAATAGTATTTTCTATTATTTCCCATGATTCGACAGTTTCATTATCTGAAAAATCATTATCATAAACAACTATTTCTTCACAGACTCCCACTATATATGCTTTGAGTGTTGAATAATCTCCTGAAAAGTTAAATTTGTAACTATCTACGAAAAAATTTTTTATTTTCACATCATATCGGTTTTTTGAGTCAACAAAATAGATGTTTGAATAAAAACTTATATCAGGAGTTCCATCTACAATATTTTTTTTATCTTCTTCATATTCGCCATATTTTTTAAAAAAATAAGTACTAAAAAGACTAATAGAAAAATATATCTTTATATCATTTGAAATCACTAATTTAATATCAAATATATCATCTTTTTTATCTTCTGAGGTGGATTTAATAACACCTGAGATAGCTTGAAAAATGATATTTTTATCTTTATCCTGATTAAAATTTAAATATGGAATATGGGGGATTTTAAGATTTTTTAATGACATTGTATCCACTGAAAACAACTAAAAGTTTATATAAATTCTAATTATGCATTATAAAAATTCATTTTTTCTTCCAATTGCCTTCTTCATCGTAAAAAGGAGAATTTTCAATCCCAAAATGATTATAAAATGAATCAAAAACAGTTTTGAGTTTAAATGCTATCTCATTTTTAGATAAATACTTTTCAATCATGATTTCATGACCAGGTAAAACATTTCTATCACTAATAGCTTCCTTATCAAAAAACAAAGTTTCAAGATTACGATTTTCGATATTTATAAGTGATATAAAAATAGCGAAGGGTGGTGAAAAATTTATCTTTTCATATAATTTTATAGAATCATTTATAAAATTTAGTGTATATTCAAAAAATTCTTTAAGAGGAACCTTTAAAAATCTGTTCGAAGACACTAAACCTTCAATAATCCCATTTCTATAGATTTGAGAATAGTGAATCATTGATTTACTTATAACTCCCTCAAAATTATATTCCCCATATCTAGAATCTCCTTGGCCAAAAGTTGGAACTTGATCTTTTGTTTCTCTAATATCAAATTCAACATTATTAAAACTGTTAAAAGGAATTAAATCAATGAGTAATGCTATTTGAGAGTCAGTGCATATAAATACATTGTCAGAAACGACTTTAGCTATTTGATTATCTCTAAATAAATGAATCTTATCATGAACATCTCCTGCAAAACTAAATAGATTTTTCAATTCGTCAATCTCCAATGGAACTGTTTTCGATTGTCGTCTGACAAAAAATTCTCTTTTAGATTCACTTTTTTTATTAGGTTTTCCTTGCACAACTCTATGTGGAAGGTTCCAGCTTTTTGGAACTTTAATAATCAAGATAATCCTATCAGATTCTTTAATTTCTATTTGTCTTATTTCTATATTCGAAATACTTGGCTCCGAATTTGAAGAAACTATACTTTCAATCCAATTAACTTCATTATCAAAACTACTATCTAATTTAACCCCTGTAACTTCTGAAGGAGTATGGTTTTCGTCTTCTGTTATCCCATAGATTAATAAACCACCATCTGAGTTTGCAAATCCACAAACAGTTTTTATTAACTTGAATTTTATTTTATCTGAATGATTATACTCAGATTTATACTCCAAATATTTATCTTCAAAAACTTCATTTCCAACTATATTATTTATATCCTTTTCTGAAATTTCGTCTATCTTTTTATGAAATAACATACGCCCAATCCTCAAAATAATAATTTTACATGATTTAATAAATATATTGTGAAATTATGTCTTAATATGTGCCGTATTAGTTTCTTATCAAAGTTTGTTTTTATTTTTTTTAATTTTTTATCAGTAACTAATTAAATAAAAAAATAAGGACTATACAAATATTATATGTATTCTTTCCATAAGCATTAGAATCTAAATATGTTATTTGAATCTAAAATACCCCATGGATTATGCTTCCATCCAGACCCATCAAAAAATATCCAATAATCTCTTATAAATGACCATTAATTTTATCAATTGTGAAAATTGAAAATTATAATACTAATTTTTAAGTAAAATTATTTTTTTAGTTGTTATATTTAAAATTGAATTTTAATAGATATATATTTATTTAAATATATACAGGTAAAAATCTTATGATAAATAATTAAGTTTTTATATGTATCGATTAAATATGATATTATGTTAAGTGAAGAGGATAAAACAGAAATAAGAAAAATAGCACTAGAATCTAATAAAATTGAAATATACAGATTTCGAATAAAATTAAGTTTAGATATAATGAAACTTTTGGATAAAGATAGATATCTTAATTGGAGTTCTGCAGCACAGGAAAAATTTATAGAAGATGGAACAATAGAAATGATTGAAGATTTAGATAATCTATTGAATTTTCTCCATGATTCATATAAATCGAAGAAAGATGGAAGAGAAAAACTTGATGATGATTGGGAATCACTAGAAAGTGAATTCCTGAAAAAATATGAAGATTATATAAAAGAAAAATGAAAAAATTAAATTGTGAATGATTAATATTAAAGTTTCTGAAATTAGGAGAAAAATGATGACAGATAAAGATAATAATACCCCTAAAAGACCGGAGCAACTAACTTTATATTTTACCAAAATAATTAAAACAAAAAATCTTTCAGAAAAGTTATCAAGTAAATTAGTTGCAGATTTAGAATCTGAAGAACTATATAAACCGGATGAAGATAATATTAATCAAAAAAATGGTTTTTATGACAAATTCATTTATAAAAAATCAGTACAATCTGATTTTAGTTTTTTAGGCATTGAAAATGAATTTTGGACAGGAAAACCACAAGACTTTAAAATTTCAAAAAATTATGAATCAGGTAATGAAAATCATGCTAAATTAGACAAATTATGTTATATTAAAACTAATATAGCAGATGATAAATCCATTTTTGTGGATATTTTTTTAGTGCCTTCATTTGATTTAATATTTGTATGTGGTGCCGAATCTCACAGTAAAAAACCAATAAAGTTGTTGGAAAATAAACTCAATATTTATAAAAAAGATAAAAAATTAGCATTTGATTGGGAGACAATAAACATTAACCCTAGTTTCTTACTATGGTTAGTATATAAGAAAAAATTAAATCCTAGCGGAAATATTAATGAAAATCTAAAATTGCAAGATTTTAAGAAATTTGAAACTGAAAAACCTGAAGATGAAGATGAAGATAATGTATCTGAAAATATATTAACTGTTGATAATAATCGAAAAGATTTATCATTCCCCATTATTTATGGAATTATAAATAAATTAATAATATCTGAATTAAAAGGGAAATTTATTTATCGGAAAGCAAGATTCACTATTGGATTCAAAGTAGATATCAAAAAAGATGAATCACTTATAAGAATACATTCAGCCAATAGTATTCGAAAGAAAGATTATAGTCAAAAAATCAAACTATCTTTGCCATTTTTAAACAATTTGTTAATTGAATATTTTAAATGGAATAAATTAAAATCCTCTGAAAAAATACCTGACATAACTTTTATCGATGAATTGAAAGATAAACTTTTTGATGAATATTCAAACACTATTTATAACTTTATTGGATATAGAGAAAACCATTGCAAAAAATTAGAAGAAAAATGTCCTAAGATACCTCCAATTTATTTGTTTGATAATAATTGTGTTACTGAAGAATACCCTGAAAAAGTGAAAAAGAAAATAGAAGAGAATATAAAATATTTGGTGGATAAAAATGTTTTATTATCTTTACAAAATAAGTGAAGAATTATCAGAAAAATTAGAAAATACTGATATTAATAAACTTAAAGAAAAAAACGCAGATGATGTTTTTTTTGATAACAGACATATACTGAAGGAAAATGACGAAGAAAACTCGCAAATTAAGTCAAAAATCAATGGACATGTAGTTTTACAAGGTTTAAATAAAAAAATATTCTTTGAAATTCGATTAAGCTCAAAGTTATTATTAATTGAATCTTTAAATCAAAAATTAAAAGATGATGCATTTGAAAAATTAGAACTTTTTTTTAAGTCAAAAATGGATGAGGAACTAGAAAATTTTTCACCTAATTCATATAATGAACATAAAATGCTTTTTAATGCTGAAGATTTTGATTTAAAATTTGTGCACAATGGCACTATTGTTGATGGCGACATTGATGATGAACTTGAAGATAAATATCGTCAAAAAGAATTAGGAAAAGATTACAGACTAATTGAAGCAGATATTCAATTAACTGATGATATTTCTTTTTATTATTATAGAAAATCTATAATGATTCCTGATGAATATGATGAAAACTCAAAAGAAACAGTGCTTCAAACATTTGAACATGCTATGATTTGATGATTATCATGTGTTTTAAAGATTTATCATATAAACTCCGTTTTGTATATAATAAACAAAAAGGATGGTTTCAAGCTTTTATAGGAATATTAGTTACTGAAATACTAACATTATTCGGTGTTATAGAGAATTATTTCTATACACTTATTGTAATTATTATTATTTTCGCTTCTTTAATTATTTTTATTATTTTAATTGGGAGATACATCAAAAATAAATATCACTCGATGGAAGGAAAAATTAAGCATATTCATCTATATAAAGAAATTTTTAATTCAAATGAAATTCTCCCTGACATAATTGAATTTGAAATTCCTTCTTTTATTTTGGCTATAGGATTTAAATCTCGTGTAAAGTTTAATATAAAATTACATAAATATGCAAAAGATAAAATAACTGATTCAAATTCAGAGTGTAAAAATGAAGAATGTTTAGAAGAAGAATGTAAAGAAAGGACTTGCAAAAATAAATTATTTTACACATTAATAATTGATACATCTAATAAAATTAACATTAAATCTGATACGGAATACATTGAAGAGAATGATTTCGAATTAAACAAAAGAAACAAAAGATATTATTATCTTGTTCAAGAATATGATTCTAACCTTAAGAATTTAGAATTCTCCTTATTATTTGATACCAAAAATAGAAAAAATAATAAAGATTGGACATTTAAAGGGTATTTAGAATACTCCGATGCAAGTTCAAAAATAGATTTAATAAATAAAAATCCTAAAAAAAAATTTAGCTCAAAAAATGAAGTTTTTGATGAAAAAATTTCTTTTTGTGATATGGAATCATTGAATAACTATATTGAAAAACAATCATAATACAATACCATAATTCAGAAAAATCACTGATTAATATCACTTAATAACATTTTTATTTACTTCTATTTCTTTAATTTGCAATATTCAATTGTTTGGTCTTTCTGTCTTGCTTTCTTTATTCCCATTTCACTACAGTATATCTTTTTTTTAATAATTTATCTCAAACTTGAACATTTATTAGGTGTCACGATATTATCATGCCCTAATAGTCCTTATACTTAATTTATTAATCTTTTAACTTCATTCAGCAAATGTATAGCGAAATACACCTTAAAATGGAATTAGTAATCTTATTCTCAAAATCCAATATTTATTCCAAGTGAAAAGCAAATCATATAAATTAAAGGTTTCAATCCTTCTGCTAGTAAACTACCTGTAGCCCCTATAAGAATATTAGAAAAAACATTTTTTATTTTATCAACATCAGGAATAGGATTATTTTGCAGTTCTAATTCTACTGACTGAATATCTTTAGTATATTCTTCTTTCTTTTCATTCAACAAACTACTATCTTTAATTATCTTCTTAATTTCAAATAATTTTTCAAAAATTTCATCTTTATTAAGTTTAATATTAATTTGTTGAATAATAATTAGATTGTATATATTTCTATTCTGATTGGCAATATTCTTTTCATTTTCTGTAAATGAAAAGTTTTCACCCATAATACCATCATCTTGTAATCTTAAAGTCCATTCTAAAACTGTATTCTTAACAGTGTCTAAAATATTTTTAAGTTCTGATGGCTCAACTGAAAGAAAAGGTCTTGATTCACAATTTAATCCTTTTTGAATCATTTCAATTGTTTCAAGAGGATAAATTAGCTCAAGAGTATTTGATTTATGATTATTATACAATTCTTCAATCTTTGAAATTGGGTTTAAATAAGGTCTTTTTTGAAGAATGTCTTGGAGGTCCGAACGAGGCATTTGAAGAATTTTAACTCCATAAGCCGTTTCAGCTTTTAATAACCCTTCAATTGTTCTATATTTCGGAAGTTCACTAATATCATTATATCCATCTAGTTCTAATTTTATCCATTTTTCAAATTCTTCTATTTTTAATCTTCTAGCTAATATTAATGACTTTCTAAGCATATCTACAATACTTATATTGTCACTAACACAATTATTTTGCACTTCTTCAATTAAGGAAACCATTAAATCACCGATGGTTATAAATTTAAATTATATCTTCACTATTATACTTTTATTATAATAAATTAATCTATTATGCCTAACAGAAATTGATACTTTTCAATAAGAAATATGGATTAATTCAAACTCTTTAATAACATTTTATTCACTTCAATTTCTTTTATTTGTAAGTATTCAATTGTTTGATCAAGTGATTGGTGTACATACAAGCTTTGAATAATTTCTAAGTCATTTCCACTGATATACGGGTGTTGACCCCTTAATCTCCGGAAATAGTGCGTATTTAAACTTATATCTTTCTCAGTTAATTCCTTTATTAGTTTGTTACTATTTCTTTCTAAATAGGTTCTCATATTTCTTAAAAATCCATCGATTTTCACATCTTTTTCAAGAAATAGATAATCATCATTTACTTTATTTTTTTCATGGATTTGCTTAGCTATTTCTTTAGATAAATCATCTGGCAATATTAAAGTTAGTTTTGTTTCTTGTTCTTTCTTAGCTAAATTAAAAGTTATTTCTTTCTTATCAAAATCAATATCACTTATTTTTAAAGTAGCTATCTCTTGACTTCTTCACCCATAAAAATATTGGAGTTTATAAAATAAATACTTATTAAATTGTTTTTTGTCTTCTTTGATTTTATGTAAGAATAAATTGATTTCTTTTTTTAGATCTATCATTTTTTGTTCCTCTTTTTGGTATGAATTTTTGAAAATCGTTTTAGGAACATTTTAATAAAAAAAATTATAAATACTAAAAATGAAAAATTCAATAGCCTATTCTTATCTTATACAAAATTCATCTAAGCTGAATACCTTATTTTTTAGTTTTTGTCTTTATTTCTTAGTTCCATTATTAACAAAATACCGTGTTTAAAGCAATTTATTTAATACTAGAATGTGAAAATGTTATAAATTTTCTTTTAATAAATAGCTAGGATTTGATCCATTATCAATTAAAAAATCCAAAATAGTGATTATTTTGCCTTTCGTATTGATATCTTTATTAATAAGATCATAATTTTTTATAATATATTTATCCATGTATGTTTCTAAATTATCTATAGTTCTTCCTTCAATTTCTTTATTAGTAAATTTATTATTTTCAAGAATAAGATTAACCCAAGTCACACCATCATTAAAATATTTTTCATAACCAATCCCATTCAAAAATTTAGCAATTGAATCTAAAACAGCTAAATTAGAGCCCATATCGACACAAATTTTATGAAAAAAACTTGATTCTTTTTCATTTAATCCTTTCCAATCAAAAAAATCAGATGGCCAATATGGCCAATTCAGTAGATATGTTTTAATAATTTCAGAAGAATAATGGCTATTTGATTTTGAACATTCTTTTATATTTTCATAAAAAATATCCCACACTTCCCAGAATTGATGATATTTCTCATTATTAAACCCTACAGAGACAAATTTTGATAAAAAATCATTCATTTCTTTTGAACATTGAAAATTATCAACAAATGGTTTTATGAATTCTTTGATATCATTTTCATCTAAGTATAAAATGAATAATGCTAATTTTTCCAAAAAGTTATTTCTCAACATATATTCCCCATAATCACCCGAATTATTATCAATAAGTATTTTTTCACTCACAATTGATATTATTTCTTTTATAATCTTTGAACATTCATCGTTGAAAGTATTGTCTGATATAATCAGAAATAATTTTAATAAAGCATTTAAACTTAAATTTGAAATATTTAAATCATGTATATCATCAGCATTTTCTGAACTTCTTTTATTCCTTGCAAGTATGCTATTAGCAAAATTAGAAAATAGATTTAATAAAGAATTTAAATTCAAATTTAAAGGTTTTAAACTTTTATTAGTAATATTGCCCAAATATTCATTATAGTTTTCATGTAATCGTTTAATGCTCTCAGGGAAAACATTTATACTTTTATTTTGAATCCTATTTTCTTTAATAACTTCTTTTTCTATTTCTTCAAATTGAGGTTGTAAGGCAATATAATCATTAATAAACTCATCCAAAAATTTATTAGGTTCATTAGAAATATTTGACAAATAATTTCTTATAGCAATAGCAGAGCAACCAAAATACCTCATATGAAAGGAAGCCATTAATAAAATTTCATAGAATTCATTAGATTCTTTAGGAAATATTTTAAATAAATATGGCAGAGTTTCAATTGCTAATTCAATACCATGTGAAATTTGATAATCATAAGAAGGATTAAATATCCATTTTGCACGACTAAAAATCAGTTTTTTACAAAATTTTTTAACTTAAAAAAATTCACAAATATATTAAAATAATAAACAATATAAAATTTACTAAAATTTATGACCTAACTATGTTGAAAGTTATGTTGAAAAAACGATAGGTATATATCATAAATATTCAAAATGAAAAAAATATGTCTTAATATATGACTAATTTTTAGCTGATATGTCTTAAAATAATTAAGTATAAATAATATTAACAAAAGCCAAAAAATATATGTTTTAATGACTTTAATTAAAGTTGAATTGAAAAAGGGTTTTTATGCTGTTACTAAATTACCATCCCATTTAGGAATGTTAATATCGTTAGCAATGCTTGCATTAGTTACTTTGATTTCTTCATGATTACTAACTGGAAGAGTGAAAATAGCATTAACAAATATCACATAATCAGTTACCTTAACAGATAAACTAATATCACGAATGTTTTCAAGGCTGGATTCATCAACATCGAGCACATAGGATGCATTAAGTATTTCTAAAGCAATAAACTCATTGTCTTTGTTAAAGTCCATAATAACATCATCAGATAGTTCAACACTTCTTTCATGTTCATAATTTTTAACTTTTATAGACAATGCATCAACAGTAGAATCATATTTATAATCTACTAATATTGGTTCTTTAATCATGGAATTTCCCCCTCCTTCTTTCAGTTGGAAAAGTAGTTACTAATCTAATCTCATCAAGATTTTTAATAAATATCACAACTTTAACATGATATTTATCAGATTCAGGATGATTATAAAATACAAGAAATTTATTATTCTTGGAAAGTTTCATATAAACTGGTAAATCATTTTTAATCAAGTTATAAACTGTATCATATTCACAATATTTTCTCTTTATGTTATCAAGAAAATGTTCTGAATCTGTTATATGACATGTTCATTATTTCTTAATTTTTCAAGAATAGATTCCATATCACTAATAGAATACTTATATAACTATCACCAATTCACATAATTTTATTTATAACTCTTATACATTTTTATATTTATATATAGTATCTTTATATTTTTATACTTTTTCATAGAAATAAAAAATATAAAAATCACTGAAAATAGTGTGGATTAAGAATATAATAAACAATATAAAATTTACTAAAAACAACATACTTTTTGTGATATCTGAGTCGAAATATTAATATACTAATGAAACCAAAAATCTTAAATGTGTAAAATAAAACACTTGAAATATGTAAAATAAATAACCTTAAATATGTAAAATAAAACACTTGAAATATGTAAAATAAATAACCTTAAATATATAAAATAAAATACTTAAAATATGTAAGATGAAAATTATGCAATATGTAAATCGAATATCAGATAAAGAGCTTAAAAGGAAATTATATGCCTCTGGAGCAGTGCTTATACGAGGTCCTAAAGCCTGTGGAAAAACAGAATCAGCAAAGCAATTTGCAAAAAGTATATTAAATGTTGATCAAGATGAACAAGTACCTGTACTTATGGAAACTTCACCAAAAAGACTTTTAATTGGCAAAACACCCCGATTAATTGATGAATGGCAAGAACAACCAAAAATTTGGAATTACATTCGCCACGAAGTAGATAATAGGGGGCAGTCAGCACAATTTATTCTGACTGGTTCAGCAAATCCTGAAGAAAGTATAAAGATGCATTCTGGAGCAGGACGATTTACCACTCTTGATATGAGAACAATGACATGGCAAGAATTAGGTTTTTCATCAGGAAAAATCAGTATGCAAACTTTATTTTCTGATTCTAAAAAAGATATTGATGTTTTAGATGAACCAACTGACTTAGAGTTTATTATTGAGAAAATAATCATAGGAGGATTTCCAACATTATTAGGTAAAAAATTAAGGCAATCAATTGATTTGAATAGAGCATATATTGATTTGCTTTGTGAAGTAGATATAAGTAAAGTTTCGAATGTGAAACGTGACCCTGTAAAAGTTCAAAACTTACTACGTTCCATTGCCAGAAACAGCTCAACAACAGTAGATATTAAAACTTTAGAATTAGATATTCAAAAAAAAGAAAATGCTGATCTTTCTCGTCCTACTATTTATGAATATCTCGATGCATTAAAACGTTTGATGATTATTGAGGAACAACCTGTATGGAATACTCATATTCGTTCCTCAGCATCATTACGTAAAACACCAAAACGTCATTTTACAGATGTTTGTCTCTCAGTGGCAGCACTTGGTGCTGATTTTGACTCTTTAATCAATGACCTTAATTTCACAGGATTTTTATTTGAATCATTAGTAATACATGACCTTAGAGTTTATGCACAAGCAAATGATGCTAAAGTTTATCATTATCAAGACTCATATGGTTTAGAAGTGGATGCTATTGTGCAAAAATATAATGGAGATTGGATTGCTTTTGAAATTAAGCTTGGAACTGGACAAATTGAAGAAGCTGCTAAAAACCTTCATAAAATGGTTTCAAGATTAGACAAAACAAAAGTTAAACCACCAAAATCACTAAACATAATTACAGGTACTGGAATAAGTTACACTCGAAAAGATAAAATTAATGTTATTTCGCTAGCATCATTAGGAATTTAATTCTTTGATAAAGAATTATTAACCAAAATGCAGTCTTCTTTGCCTGATTTGGTATTTTTCATTTCATCCACACATTCATAATCACTTGTGCTAACCATAAAATTTAATAATATTTCACAACATTGTCTTGTTTTCTCTGTAAGTATATAACTACAACTTTTTTATAACATTTTCATCTCTTTATATATTATAACTACATCTAGTTAATTATAACAATTCTACTATTAGTTGAATCGTCGGATTAAAACTCATTTCTTCTTTATTAAACTCCCTATATTCAAAAATATTATTCAAATGCTTAATTATGTTTGTATTACTAACTTTAAACACATGACACATTGTTTTTTGTGTAATCCAAAATGGATTCATTTTTTTGAAATAATTATTTTTTATGATTTTCATATATACCCGCTAATTCATGGATTTCTTCGATTGTTTTATCTTTCCACAAATCTTTTCTCCATTCAGTATAATCAAAATTGTCTTTTTTTATGCTAGAAATGAATCTTAGAGCATCGACTTTTCCAAGATTTTTAGTTAATAATTTCATAGCTTCACTTCTAAGGGCAATTTCAGATTTCATTATTTCAACTCCAAAATATTTAATTTGGAAAATATGTTATGAATTTAATTTAAAAGTCAATTTCCTTTCCATATCTATTGTATATTTGTCTTGTTCTTTCTAATAATACTTCTATTTCTTCCTTTATATCTTTTGGTACACATTCTAATTCTTTTATTTTTAATAATATTGGTTTATATTCTTCCCTAATCATATCTTCAATCATTCCATCCATCACAATATCTCCATTAGATAGCTATTTCTATTTTATCATAATTTAAAACTGGTATTTTACTATTTTTTAATCCTTTTTTGAAACTAATTAAACCCTCTTCAGCTAAAAGATTTATTTTATTAGTTATATTAGCTGGATCTTTTTTTATTTTAATAGCTATTTCTCGGATACTTTTAGGTTTTTCATTTTTAATTATATTTAATATCTGTGTTTCGTTCTCTCCTATGCTTATTTTATCAGTGATTATAATCTCTTCTTGTCTTATAGGTTCTTCAGGGTTTTCTAATAATAGTTTCCAGTTTTCTAAATCAGCGTATAATATATTCTTTGGTGTTTTTTCTAATAGTGTTTCTAGTTTTTCCATACTTCCGTATTTTTCTTTCATTTTTTTATCGTATTCTTTTGTAGTTTGTTCTTTAATTAAGGTTATAATCATTATTTCAACTCCTTTATTAATTCTTTTATTATTACTTTCTTATTTTGATTAATATGAGTTACAATTATATTCAAGTTTTCAGTTTGTGTATTGAATTTTATCTTTATTTCTTTTTTGTGGTTTTCTGGTTCTGGGTGAATATGTCCTCTTTTGTTGTGGTAGTTATCTAATAATATTTCGTCTGACATTATCATTAAGCTCCACCCTCCAGCAGCTTTAACTATGTAAATTGTTTTTCCTTGAATGTGCAGTATTGTTTGTGTTTTACTCATATATAGTAATATATCATAAGTACTATATAAATGTAGTGTAAAAAAACAATATTTTAAATATTTAAATATATTCTAAAAAGCATTGAAATTCATGAAGTATATTTAAAATAAAGTATATAATATTATTAATTTAAATTATTATAGAAAGAATTTTATAAAAAGAAAAAATATTTAATAATTCATATAGAACATTAAAACAAATCTACATACCCATTAATCAAAATTAATATTAAAAATACAAACTAATTTTAAATTTAGATATGTTAATTCATGTTTATTTTTATATTGATGATAAATGTGCTTGAAACACAAATATTAATTATATATAAAAAACATAGCACTTTGTTATTTAACTTAAAAGTAAGACTTTTTTTAAAAATTAACTCTCATTAATCATCGTTTTAAAAAAATTGAGCTCTTCTTTGTTTATTCCTTTTATTAAGAATAAAACTAAGAAGTATACCAATATACCAATAATTATTGTGATTAAAACATTCCATATACCATTAGGATTAATTATAGCTACAACTATTCCCATTATAATTGAAGATATAGCTATCTTTATCATGGAAATATAGTCATAAGGAAGTTCTAAATATTTTCTACTATAAAATACAGTGATCAACAATGCAATAAGATAACATAATAAAGTTACAATAGCTGCTCCAATAATTCCAATAAATGGAACTGCAATTATATTGAACAAAAGATTTAAAAAGCCTACAAGAATCCAAATTTTACCAAGAATCTTTGTTTTTTTCTCTAAAATTAATATATTATTGGTTATTCCATACATTCCCATAAATATAGCTCCCAGGCAAACGAATGGTGTGATTAAATATCCATTGAGAGCTATTTCAGGAGTTGTGATTATTAACAATATTGGTTTTGAAAGAATTGAAAGCCCTACAGCTGCAGGAACTGTTATTATCATGAAATATTTCATGGAATATTTAAGAAAAATGTTTACTTGTTTTAAATTACCTTCTTCAAAATATTTTGGAAGTACAGCTGGAAGAAGAAGAGCGAATGGAGATAAAAACATTAGAAGTATGCTTCCAAGAGCATAGCTTGGTGAATAATAGCCTACAGCAGCTGAACCAATGAAAATCCCTATAACATATTTATCACTTGAATCAACAACCCATGATGAAACATTACTTGGAATTGTAGGAATAGCAAATTCAAGTTCTTCCTTAAGATTTTTAAATTTTGGTATAGCTAAACCAAGGTATCCTCCAATCATTAAAAGCATTATAATAAATACAGCTAAATACCCTACAAGAAGTCCAAGAACTACAGTTTCAATATTGTATCCAGATAATGCAAGATAAGAACTTATAAGAACTCCTATATAGCTTTGTAAAACTAAAAATAGTGAGTATCTTTTAATTTGCTGGAATGTTCTAAAGAAACTAATGATCATTAGATTCATACAAGCAAAGAATGAAATAATTGATACTAAATAGAGTATATTAATATTTCCACCAAATAAAGAGTCAGCTATTGGATTTTTAAATATTATAAATAATAATGAAATTATAAGGCTTGAAGCAAAAACAACAGCTAACATAGAATAAAAAGACTCTTTAATCTTTGATTTATCATTTTCAGCTGATAAAAATCTAACCATTGTATATGGAAGACCTAAATTAGCTATATTTGGAATTAAAGCAATAGTTGTATTTACTTGGGCCCATATTCCATAGTCAAATACTGAAAAGTTTTTAGTTATTATTGGAATAAAAATCAGTCCACTAATTGATATAAGTATGTTTGTTATTCCAACAAGCCCAATCCTCTGGACAAAACGTTTATATTCATTCATTAACTCACCAGTATCAATTACAACTATTAATATATTATTTAATTAGAATTTTTATATCCAATTATCCATTATAATTATTCAAATCAGATGATTATATTACAAATTATATTTAGAAATTATATTTAAAAGTTATATCTAAAAATTAAAAAATTTATCCATTAAAAAATTTATTTATCAAGGAACTATCTATTAAAAAATAATCTATTAAAGATTTATCTATTAAGTAGATATCTATTAAAAGCTTATCTATTAAAAAATTTATCCAAACTTGATTTTTTATATTTTTTAAAGAAAAAATCATTGTCATATTCAGTTATATTAAAATTATCAATAGAATTAATTATTTCATCAACATCATTAACTTTCATAACATAATTTTTATCAACTAAACTATCCATATATTCAGCACCAGGTAAATCCAATATAAATGTCTTACAATTAAATAATAATCCTTCATAAATAGCTGTTGAAAATACTCCAATTTGATACTCGCTTTTTGAGAAAAGTTCATATAATGAAATTTCACTATTGTCAATAACTTGAAAATTATCTAATTTTTGAGCTTTCATTAAGCTATCATAATTAGTTTCCCAGTTTGAATATTCTCCAGGATGTAATTTATAGATAAAGTTATATTGATCACAGCCCTCTATCTTTTCAAACTTTTGAGCTAACTCATATGCAAATTCAGATAAGTATTTTCCTATAACTCCCTGAGAAATAAAAAGTATTTGTTTACACTTTTGATTATTAATATGATATTTTATTGTTTCATCTAAGTAAGGAAATCCAATAGATATGATATTTTTTTCATTAATCGGATAATTAGCTACTTCCTTCCAATAATCTCCAAAACTTAATATTTTATCTGGAAAATATTCCAGACCTTTATCCTCTTTATTTGGATAATTATAACCTAAGTGATATTCACTAATAGTTCCATGTTGTAATTCTACTACTTCAACTCCATTATTATGAGCAGCAGCTATCATAGCTTTATTTTCATAAGCAACAACAACAAAAACATATTTTGGTTTTCTTTTTTTAAATAATTTATCATATTTGTTATATTGATATTTAAAATCTAAAATATGACTTCTAAATATATTAAAAAGATCAATTTCAATATTAAAATTAGATATAAGTTCTCTTTGAAGATTGTATATTTTATTCTTTTCACAAGTTTTAAGTTTTAAATTGGTTTTTTTCTTATGAATATAAGAACCAAAGAGGATTCTATCATTATATTTAGTGAATTTACCTTTTTTTCCATGATGATTATTTAAATAAGGGCTTTCGATTAACTCATAGCTATATCCAAAATCGTTGAGATAATCTTCTAGAAAATAACTGTATATATCTTTATAATCTCCATTATGTTTCACTTTTCGAGGATGGTCAAAGATTATAACATCTTTATCATATTTACCATTTAATGGGTTTGAAAACAAGCTATTTTTAATAAAAGGGAGAAATGAAAATATTTTATTTTTAAGCGTCACTTTTCCTTGTTGAGGTGATCCAAAAACCCCAATTTTTCTAGCTATTTCATAATAAACATAGACTCTAACTAGTTGCCATGCGTAAACCCCTTGAATCTTCATATGATTTAAATCATATTTTTTCTCTAGAGAAAATATAATATCACATACTTCTTTGATAGTTTTTTCTGGCTTTTCTAGTTTTTCTTGTGTAATTTTTGACATGACTGATTTTCCCTTATTTGAATCTATTTATTTTTAAAATTTGTTTGTTTATTTTTAATATGTAATATTAATATTATAATGATATTATAATGATATTTAATATGATATTTAATATTAATATCTGATATAAATTAAAAATATGTAAATAAATATAAAATTAGTTATTTATAAAAGATACTATTAAAAAGATTCCTTTTCATCCAACTTATTCAAATTCTTATTCTAGCATAGAATATTTCAATAAAGTATCTTCTTTAATATCTATTTTTGATTTTTTTCCTAGTATTTTATCTAATTCAATAGGAGATATCCCAGTTCCGGGGCGTTTAAATGTTAACATAGATTCATTTATAACTTCACCAGCCAATATATCCTGATTAGCTACAATAGAACGTCTAGCTTGTTTTCTAGATTCTCCTTCACATTCAAGAGGAACTTTATCATAACGACCATTTATCAATTTTATAAACTCTATATTTTCTTTAAATTTCTTTATATCGTTAGGGTCCATTGCATGATAATGATCATTTCCTTTTAAAGTTTTATCAAGAGTATAATGTTTTTCTATTATATTAGCTCCATATAAATATGCAGTTGTAAGAACAAGCATTTTATCATCAGGACGAGTATGATCAGAAAAGCCAATATCATAATCTTTAAAATTATCTTTAAGATATTTAATCATTAAAAGATTTGAATCTTCATATTCAGTTGGATAGGATAGTACACAATGCATTAAGCCAATTTTTTTATTTCCCTCATTTTCAATAGTTTTGATAGCTAATTTAACTTCTTCAATAGTAGCTGCCCCTGTTGATAATATAACAGGTTTTTGCTTTTTAGCTATGGATCTAATGAAAGGAATATTTGTAAGATCAGATGAAGATATCTTATAAACATCCATTATTTCATCAAGATATTCGATAGAATCAAAATCAAAAGGGGTTGATAAGAATAATATTCCTAGTTCATTACAATATTTTGCAAGCTCTATATATTCCTCTTTTCCAAAGCTATCAAATTTTTTGAATAATTCATATTGAGAAGTGGTTGGTTCTTCATTAGTATCCCAATAAGATGGAGAATTTTTTGAAGCTATAGTATCTGCCTTATAACTTTGAAACTTAACAGCGTCTGCTCCAGCTAATTTAGCTTCTTTAATCATTAATTTAGCTGCATCCATGTTAGAAATATCTTCTTTTTTAGCAATATCATAATAATTTACACCGACTTCAGCTATCAAAAATGGTTTTTTTTGGAATATATTCATTTAAATCTCCTTTTAATATATAAAATCCTATTATTGTTTATATTAGTTATTATTCATACTGATATTATGTTTATACGAGTTATTATTTATAATAATATTATTTATACTCTTTATTAATTAAATTAGTTATTTGATATTTCAAATAGAAATAATATTAGTATATATCAATAAGAAAAAATATCAGTATGAATAATATCCCTCTGAATAACATCAATAAGAAACAATATCTCTATTAATAATATCAGTATGAATAAGAAACAATATCAATATGTTTTTTGTACTTATTTTTAACAATATCCATTATATTTTCAAAACCATGCTTTAAATCAATATTTAGCATTCTTTTATTCATTTCTATTCTTATATTAGTGTTATTAATAAGATTTTCCATAGTATCTATTATTTTCTCTTCATTAATGTCTTTTCCAAGCCCTAAATTTATAAATCCATTTTTAGCATTAGCAAATGTGTGTGTTAATTCTCTATTATTTTGACATAAACAAATACATGGAACTCCAATACTAGCTATTTCATACATCGTTCTTCCAGCAGATGTAAAAATTAAGTCTGCTTTATACATATACTCACTAATATTTTTAACATTCTCAAATATTTCTACATTAGAATGTATATTAAATTCATTTTTTATTTCTTTTTTATCTTTATATCCAAGACCTAATATAATAGTAATAATACCATTGTATTTACTATTTAATATTGCATTTAAAGTTTTACGGGTTAAATCATTAGGATCAGTTCCACCAAAAGTTAGAAGAATTTCATTAACACTATCATGTTTTTTAATTTCTTTTTGTTTTTGAAAATAAAATTCATCTTTTAAAATATAATACTTATAACCAGAATAAACATTTTTTGAAGGAATCTGATGTTCATATAATGCATCAAAAACAATATCTGCAACCTTTGCACCATCACCTATATCTTCAAAATTGACTACAAAATAATTATTTTTCTTCAATAAAGAAATATACTCATAGCTAGTGTTTAAAATATCATTTATTACAATATCTGGATCATATTCTTTTATTTTTTCCATCAAATCATCATTATAATTTCCATCACCCTTATTATCAATAAAAATACCTGAATTAATAATATTATCAATATTAGAATTGGAATTAGAATTGAAATTATTAGAGTTACTATTATCAGATTCAGAATTAATATGATTTTTAGTAGATTTATGAGTTAGATAAGGATAGTTATAGCTTTCAATAATCTCAATTCCTAATTTTTTATCTTCGTCTAAAAGAAAAAGGACTTCATGATTAGGTAACTTTGATGCAATAGCTAATCCTCGATAAATATGCCCAGTGCCAATTTCATTAGTCGCATCAGTTTTTATAACGACTCTTTTCTTATTAATTAATCTTTCAGCTACCCACCAATCTTCATAATTGTCAATATCTATACTCTCATGAGGACTTAATTCAATTAAGTTTATATTTTCCCCCATTCTAGAATTTTCACTCAAAAATTCCCTTTTTGTTGCAAATATTCCACCAGTTTCCTTAAAAGTCTTTGGAAGGTATTGACGATTTACTCTTTCCTCATAAAGAGGATAATATTTTTTTTCTTTATCATCAAAACCCCAGTTAAGATGTCTATCATCTACTACACTAATTATAGTATCATTAGAATTATCAGAAAGTTTTTCTATTGTTTCATCAATTGTTTCAGTTTTTAATAGTGGTGAAGTTGGTTGCACAGTTATAACAAAATCAAAAATAGTTTTACAAGACTTTTCTTCAGTTTTAACAGCATCATATATAACAGGATCTAAAGGTATATCATCAAGAGCTAACTTTCCAGACCTTTTAATGGTTGATGCTCCAAATTTTTCAGCAATAAATTTAATCTCATCATCATCAGTTGTAACAATAACCTTATCTACATATTTCGATTTTAGTGATGTTTCAATTGAATAAGCTATCAAAGGTTTATTAGCTAATAACCTGATATTTTTTCGAGGAATTCCCTTAGAACCTCCTCTTGCAGGAATGATTACAATAATTTTTTTATCATTATACATCTTATTACCTATGTCCTAATTGCCATTATTAAGCTATATCATATTATTATATCTTCTTTATCATCTTTTATCATTACATTAAATTCTGTTCTTTTTTTGTGAAAACTATTGCTGATAATAATATCATCAATATAGCAAAGAATGAAATTACAATCAAGCTTAATTCAATAGGTAATACAGATTCTCCAAGTATTACTCCTCTAAGAGCATCAACTCCATAAGTTAATGGATCTAAATAAACAATAAAATTTAACCAATTTGGTAAATTTGTTACAGGGAATAATGCACCACTTAACAGGAAAATAGGCATTATAACAAAACTCATCACTAAATTAAACCCTTCCATACTATCCATAAATGATGCTATGAGTAATCCAAGCCCAGAAAATCCAATTGAAATTATAATACTAATTATAGTAGCTCCAATGAATATTAAAGGAGTCATAGGAACTCCAACTACAAATGACAATAATAAAAGTAACATAGCCTGGATTATTGCACCAGTACTTATTCCTAATGCTTTTCCTAATATTATAGATGTTCTTGAAAGTGGAGCAACCATTATTTCCTTTAAAAATCCATATTGTTTATCTATTATTATTCCAATTCCAGACATTATACAAGTAAACAATATAGTTTGAGAAATTATTCCTGGATAAATAAATGCCTCATACCCTCCAGTTGTACCTCCAAGCTTGATTGCACTACCCAGACCTACACCAAACACAAGTAACCACAATAGTGGTGTAAAAATAGCTGTAATTATTCTAGATTTATAACGAACATATCTTTTAGCTTCTCTCAACCAAATTGTATATATTCCCTCAAATTCACCCATCTAAACACCCCTTATTTTAACACTATCTCCAATCTTACGCCCAGTATACTTGATAAATACTTCTTCAAG
Organism: Methanobrevibacter arboriphilus; assembly: GCF_019669925.1. Taxonomy (NCBI): domain Archaea; kingdom Methanobacteriati; phylum Methanobacteriota; class Methanobacteria; order Methanobacteriales; family Methanobacteriaceae; genus Methanobrevibacter; species Methanobrevibacter arboriphilus. Next base: position 1,861,446 of record NZ_AP019779.1, on the reverse strand, counting down.
ACTTGGATGCTTAAGTTCAATGGAAGTAATCTTAATATTATTATCATTGGCTATTTTAACGATTTTTGGAATTAAATCTTCTCCTTTTTCAACCATTAATCTTATTTCATCATCTTTTTTTATTATATCTTTAACAAAAGGCTGATTCTCCATTATATCACATAATTTAGAAATTTCTGGAGAAACAAGAGTTACAGTATCTGATTTTAATTCAGCTTTAAGATTTTTTGGATTTCCAGATTTAATTATCTCTCCTTGATCTATGATAGATAGATCATCACAAAGATTATCTACTTCTTCAAGATAATGAGTAGTTAAGAGAATAGTAATATCAATACTATTTTTAAGATCCTCGATATACTTCCAAATACTTTCTCTTGTTTGAATATCAAGTCCTAATGTAGGTTCATCTAAAAATAGTAATTTAGGATGATGAACAAGACCTCTTCCTATTTCAAGCCTTCTCCTCATACCTCCAGAATAATTTTTGGTTTCTTCATCAGCTTTACTACCAAGAGCTATTAATTCAAGAACTTCATCAATTCTATCTTGTCTTACATCATTAGGAACTCCGTAAAGAGCAGCATGCATTTCAAGATGTTCCCTTCCAGTTAATATATCATCAAGAGCCCTTGTTTGAAAAACAATACCTATTGATTTTCTAACATCATTAGCTTCTTTTACAATATCATAACCATTTATTTTAGCTGTTCCACTTGTTGGAGCAAGTATAGTACATAACATTGAAATTAAAGTACTTTTACCTGCTCCATTAGGACCTAAAACCCCATAAACACTATTTCTTGGAACTTTCAAATTTATTGAATTAACAGCTCTAAAGTCACCGAAATCCTTTGTTATATTATCTGTTTCAATAATATAGCTCATTAAGACACCTTCCTAATTTTTATTCGAAATATTGTATTATTAATAATATGGTATCATTAATATTAATCCAGAATTAATATTAAATCCAAAAAGTTAACATATAATATAAATTTAATAATAAAGTTAATAATGAATTTAATAATTAAATTAACAATAGTTTAATAATAGCTTAATAATAATTTTAATAGTAAACTTAATAATATATTTACTAATAAATTTAATAATGAATATTTATTACATGTTTTATTCAATCTATTTTTGTTTTAACTATTTATTATAATTATAGTTAAATATTATTATATTCTAAGTGAAGTCAATGATTTTTTTATCAGTACAGATATTTTAATTTTTAAAAAATATTAAAAAATATTAAAAATATTGGAAATATTAGAAATATTGGAAATATTAAAAGTATTAGAAATATATAAAATTATTAAAGTATTAGAAATATTAAAAATTTTAAAAATAATATTAGAAATGTCAAAAATATATATTAAAACAATATGTTGAAGTACTTATATTATTATTTTAATTATATTTTCTGAAAAAGTAATGTTTAATAATGTAGTTCAATATACTATTAAAAAAAATAAGATTTTGCTTAATTATACAAAATAAAATTTAAATTATTATAAAAAAAGTTTAGATTAATATAAATAAATTTAAGAATGTTAAAATTTAAGAATACTATAAATAAACTTTAAATATTATAAATAAACTTTAATAATACTATAAATATCATTTTTATATCATTTTTGTAGGTGTTAGGATGAGTGGGATGAAAGATATTTCTAAAGAACTAATAAAAAGAATTGAAAAATTAAAAACTCCTATTAAAATTATGCATGTTTGCGGTTCTCATGAACACACAATAATGGAAAATGGGCTTAGAACTCTTCTTCCAAAGGAAGTTGAGGTTGTTGCAGGCCCAGGTTGTCCTGTTTGTTGTGTTCCTTCTCGTGAAATCGATGAAAGCCTTGAACTTATTGATAAAGGAGTGACTATAGCTACTTTTGGAGATATGTTAAGAGTTCCAGGATCAAAAAGATCATTAGCTGATGCCAAAGCTGAAGGAGCAGATGTGCGGATTGTTTATGGAATAAATAATGCTGTTGAACTAGCTCAAAAAATTGATAATGAAGTTGTTTTTATTGCAGCAGGATTTGAAACAACAGCTCCAACTACAGCTTCAGAAATACTAAATAAACCTCCAGAAAACTTTTCAGTGCTTTCATCCCATAGAATGATACCTCCAGCTCTTGAATTTTTAATTGAATCTGGACAAACAAACTTAGATGCATTAATAGAACCAGGACACGTTTGTACAATTATAGGTACAAAACCATTTGAAAAATTTTCTACTAAATACAATATTCCACAAGCTGTTGCTGGTTTCAATCCATTAGACATTTTGATGGCAGTTTATATGATACTTAGACAAGTAAATAAGGGAGAAGCTAAAATAGACAATGAATATAACAGAGCAGTTCGTGAAGAAGGAAATTTACTTGCTCAAAAAGTTATTGGTGAAGTATTTGACATTACAAGCCGTGAATGGAGGGGTTTCCCAAAAATTCCAAATTCTGTAATGGAAATTAAAAATGAGTTTTCAGAATATAATGCTAGGGAAAAATTTGATATTGAAGTTAAGGATGTTAAAGAAGCTCCAACAGGTTGTATTTGTGGACCAATTTTAAGAGGTGTTGCAAGACCAGAAGATTGTAAACTATTTAGAACTAAATGTAATCCTATGAATCCAATTGGTGCATGTATGGTTAGTAAAGAGGGTACTTGTAATATAGCCCATAGATATGGTACATTATAATATTAAAATTTGTAAATAATATTAAAATTGCAAATAATCTTAAAACCCATAAACCTCATTAAAATTTATAACTACAATAGAATTATTACAATTTATAATTACAATAGAATTATAATTAATTTCAAATTTTATAAGTATTTTTTTAAAATTTAAATATTTTTAAAATTTATATTTTTAAAAATTATAATTTTAAAATTTATAATTATTCATAATTAAAATTAAAATACTATGCTTATTAATAACATTGGAATGATTTAATGAATAAATCAAAAATAAAAGCTATTGCTGTGGATATTGATGGAACTATTACAGATAGTAATAGAAAAATTTGTATAAGTGCTATTGAAGCTATAAGAGCTGCTGAAAAGATTGGAATTCCTACAATAATTGTTACAGGAAATATTTTCTTTTATGCAACTGCAACTGCAACTCTAATTGGTACTACTGGAGGAATAGTAGCTGAAAATGGAGGAGTAATCTCTGAAGTAGATTCTGAAGGTATTGAAAAAATAAAAGTACTTGGAAATTTTCAAAAAACTGCAAAAGCTTTTAAATATTTAGATTCAGAAGTAAAAAAGAAATATAAAGATTATGAACTTAAAAAAGTTGATGATTCTGAAAGTAGACTCTCTGAAATCGCAATTTATAGAACTATTGATGAAGAAATTCTAAAAAATATACTTAGGGAATCTCCAGAAAAATTTAGTGTTGAAGTTTACGATACTCAATTTGCAATTCATATAACTGATATAAATGTTAATAAGGGATCTTCTTTAGAAAATGTAGCTAAAAAATCTGGTTTCAATGTCGACGAGATAATGGGTATAGGTGATAGTGAAAATGACATTGAATTTTTAAAGGTTTGTGGGCTTAAAGTAGCTGTAGCAAATGCAGATAAGATTTTAAAAGAAACAGCAGACTATGTTTGTAAAAATGAATATGGTGATGGTGTTAAAGAAGCTATTGAAAAATTCATCTTAAAAGGAAATTAATTTATATAGTTAAGTTAATATTTTAGTAATTTATGTATAAATAGGGATTTTTATGTTATTTGAAATATCAGAAAAAGCAGAAAAAGAAATATCAAAATATTCTGATGATTATGAAATTTATTTAGAATTAGAAAAAGTTTTGCAATTAGATGCTCAAAAAAATGATCTTAGTTTTGCTAAAGAAGAAATAAATATCGGAATTGGGATTAGAATAATATCTGAAAATAAATTAGGATTTGCTTATAGTTCAGATATAAATAAAATTGAAGATGTTGCTAAAAAAGCTTATTTAAATTCAAAGCTTAATGAAGCTGATGAAAATTTTTGTTTTGCTCAAAAAACAAAGTTAGATAATGTTAAAAATATTTATGATCCTAAATTTGAAAATTTAGATGTTAGTGAGGCAAGTGAATTTTTAGAATCTATCTTAGAAACTTGTGTAGAAAATAATTGTGAGCCTACATCAGGTAGCTTTGCAGCATCTCTTGAGAATAATCTAATTACTAACTCTAATGGAGTTTCAGCATTTAATAAGTTCACTGATTTTTCAGCTTTTGTATCTATCAATGCTGAAAAAAATGGTGAAAAATCCACTGCTTATGATAGTATCTCTTCCTGTAATTTTGATCTTGATGGTGAAAAATTAGCTAATGAAACATGTAAAGTTGCAAAAGATTCAATTGGAGGAGTTACTGTTGAAACCAAAGATACTAAAGTTATTTTAGATTATCGTGGGGCAGTTGGTCTTCTTAATACTTTTGTAAATGCTTTCAATGCAGATAATGTTCAAAGAGGCAGGTCTATTCTTAAAGATAAGGTTGGAAAACCTATTGTTGATACTAATATTTCCATATATGATGATGGAACTCTTGAAGGAGGATTAAACTCATCTATATCAGACGGTGAAGGAGTCAGAACAGAAAAAACCTGTTTAGTTAAAGATGGAATTTTAAAAGGTTTTATTTATGATATTTACACTGCTAAGAAGGAAAATTCTAATAAAAACACTGATGATGATATAAAAAGCACAGCTAATGGATTTAGAGGATCTTATGCAGGTACTCCTTCGGTTTCCCCTTCAAATATCATATTTGATTTTAAAGAACAAGTTGATATTTCTGAAATTGAGAATGGTTTTTTAGCTACTGATGTTTTAGGTGCTCATACAGCTAATCCTATATCTGGTGATTTTTCAGTTGAAGCCAATAATGCATTTTTGATAGAGAATGGTGAAATTTCAAAACCAGTGAAAAAAGCAATGATTTCTGGAAATATTTTCCAAGCATTATCTGATTGTAATGGAGTTAAAAGTGAGTTGAGACAGTATGGATCTTTTTTAATTCCTAAAATATTATTTAATAATTTGAGAGTGGTTGGATAGTCTAATATTATTAAATAATTTTTTTAATAGATGTTTATTTTAATATCTATTTGTTTTGATAATCTATATTAATGGATATTTATTTTAATAGCTATTTATTTAGTAATTATAATTTTGATAACTATTTATTAATAATTATCTATTTTACTAGTTATTTGTTTTAATAGCTATTTATCTTAACTGTTAATCGACTAACTGAATAGTGTTAAAGGTGAGATGATGGAATGTAATGATTATAATATTACAAGAGATTTAGAAAGAAAAAATCTTAATTTAAATCCTCTTCAAAGAGGAGGTGTTCTTCCAAGAGAAGCTAGAGAGGCATTACACGATTTTGGAGATGGTTATAGTGTTTGTGATTATTGTAGTGGAAGATTAGATGAAATAGCTAAACCTTCAATATCTGGCTTCTTAGAAGATTTGTCTAAATTTTTAAAGGTTGATGATGTTAGAACAACACATGGGGCTCGTGAAAGTAAATTCATAGTTATGCATAGTATATGTGAACCTGGTGATGTTATTGTAGTTGATGGTAATGCTCATTACACAACCCATTTAGCTGCTGAAAGAGCAGGTCTTGAAATTATTGAGGTTCCTAACTCAAGGTATCCTGAATTTAGAGTTGATATGGACGTTTATGAAGAAACTCTTAAAAATTCTATTGATGAATATGGTGAAATAAAACTAGCAGTACTTACTCATGTTGACGGAGATTATGGTAACCTAACCGATGCAAAATCTTTTGGTAATTTTTGTAATAAGTTAAATGTTCCCTCACTTTTAAACTGTGCATATTCTATGGGAAGACTTCCTATAGATGCTAATGGTTGGAACATTGATTTTGTTGTTGGTAGTGGGCATAAAAGTATGGCTGCTTCTGGACCTATAGGTGTGCTTGGAATGAAACATGAGTGGGCAGAAACATTATTAAAACGCTCCCCAAGACATACAAAAAAAGAAATTGAAATGTTAGGATGTACAAGTAGAGGTGCACCAATAGCTACTTTGATGGCATCTCTTCCTCATGTAGTAAGTCGTGTGAACAATTGGAATGAAGAAGTAGAATTATCTAGGTCATTTGTAGCTAAACTTGAAGAAATCGAAGGAATCACACAGCTTGGAATAAGACCAACAAATCATGACCTTGTGAGATTTGATACTCCTATTTTACATGAAATATCAAAAATACATCCAAGAAAAGGATTTTTTTTATATGAAGAATTAAAATCAAGGAATATAGTAGGAATAAAAAGAGGACAGACAGAATGGTTTAAATGTAGTACTTATGGAATGAGTAAAGATCAAAGAGATTATATTACAGATTCTTTTAAGGAAATTGTTGAAAAGTTCGCTAAATAATAATTATATTACTAATAATTATATTACTATTTTTTGAGAAGTGTAATAAAATGTTAACTGAAGAAGATAAATTGGAAATAGGAAAAATAGCTAGAAAAAACATCCGTTTAGGAATGTTTTTCAATGATCTAAGAATGGAATTAATGTCACTTTTAAACAATCCTGATGATGAAAAAGAGAAGTACTATAGCTGGAGTATATTAGCTCATGATTATTTTGTTGATGCTGGAAGTACAAATATGATAGAAGATCTCGTTGAAATACTTGATTCTAAATATAATAATCATGAAATTTGGAAAACTCTAGAAAAAAGCTTTATAGAGAAATATAATTTATAATCTTTTAAAGTTACTTTTTACTAATACTCAACATTTGTACTTTTTTATTCTTATATTATTCTTTATATTCCTTTATATTGTTTTTTATTATATAATTTATTATATTCTTTATAAATTTTTTATAATATTATCTATTAAAGATATATAAATATCTAAACTATTCTCAAAAGCTCCAATCTAAAATATGATACGAGAAATATTCATAACTTTGGATAAAAAATTAAAATAAAAGAAATTTTTCAGCCAATCAGAAAGTCAAATAAATATAAAAAAATAGTTACATCACATACTACTTTTTAAAATAAAATAAAAATTATTAAAAATTTTTATTTATTAATTTATTCTATATACCATGCTTGTATTTCTGGAAGAGTTATTTGATAATTAGCTTGAGAAGTGTAACTATAACTACCAAGAACTTCTCCCCATATAGTAATTGTATCACCCTCATATACATCAACAGTTCCATCATAATTAACATAAACTATATCATTATAGCTACCATCAGTAGCTAATCTGATTTCTGTTATTCCTCCAGTTTCCATAATCTGAACAACTTTACCAGTATAGGTTACATTTTTACCAATCATCGCATCAGGATTTTTATCTAATTTTTTAAATGATATAGATTCACATATATCTTTATATTCTGCTTCAGACAAAGTAGGCTTAAGAGGAACATTAGAAAATTCACCATATCCACTACTTTCTCCACTATTAAAGTATTCAGTGTTATTTGTAGATCCTAATCCTCCGAAAACGATACCAAAAACTAAAGATGCGATTACTAATACTAAGAACCATGTTATTAGTATTTTTCCCCATGAAGGCTTTTTCAATCCTCCTTCATTTTTATGGAATTTTTCACTTACTTTGGCATCTTGTTCATGGAATTGTTCTCTTAATTCTTTAATTCCCATTTAATTAAGCCCCCGGAGTGTAAAAATAGTTCCCATTATTTTCATTTATTCTTTTAGCATTTATATAAGCATCATAACAAACATACACAGCGAACAATAAAAGTAATATTGGGAAAATATAGAATAATATAATCCATATTATAAGAAATACTATTCCTTTAAGAATTTGACCATTATAAAATTGCCCTAAACAAGCTAAAAATAATGATAATATCACTGCAATAATACTACTTTTATGATATCTCCCTATCACTTCTTTATCATCATTAATAGAAGTATTATTCTCATTTTGGGGTTCGATTTTTTCTTCTTGAATGTTTTCTGTTTCGTTATTTATATTTTCATTGCTTTTTATTTCTTTTGATTTAGATATTTGAGTTCCACATTCTTTACAGAATTTAGAATTTTTATCTAAAGGGTTTCCACAATTAGAACAAAATTTGGGGTTTTCTTCGCCCATTCTAAATCACCTCATTTCTTTTTTAAACTTTTCATTAGTTATTAATGATAGTTCTATTCATTTGGTTTGTTAATCATCAATATATAATTCTTTATAAATAAAAACCATAATCAAACACAATATTTATTTTTCATCTAATAATTTTGGTGTTTTAGCATTCTTTTTTATTTACTTTCGATTTACAAATATATTAAAAATATATTTGTACTATAAAATACATATATATTAGTAACTTATGAATCAACTTGAGGTATAAAAATGTTTTTAAAAAGAATTGAAGTAGTTAATAAAAACGATGTAAGGCATTTTATTGTTGGAACCCCTATGGAAACAGTTGTTACTGATGTTAAACTAAAACCAGACCCTAGTAAAATTATTAAAACCATTGAATTAAGTGAAGAATTACTTAAAATTGAGTATGGAGACAATGAAGTTACATGGATCCCTATAAATAAAGCTACTGAATTACACTTTAAAAAAGAAGATTAATACTATAAAATATTTTTATAAATATTTTATTAAATTCAAAGCTAGTGAAACAATATAAAATGTGTAAAAGAATGTTTAAATAATTTTGAAAGAATTGTTAAAATAATTATTAGAATAATTGTTAAAAGAATTATAAAAAATGAGAAAACCAATATTAAAATGGTGATTTTTAAGAAGGGAAACTATTAAAGGTTTGTTTTTAATTTATCCCTTCTTTGGTCATTTTATTATAAAAAAGAGGTTGTCCGGTTGAATTGGGATTCATGATAAATCGCAAAAACTTTTGAGTGTTCATTATAATAAATGACCAAATATAATTTATAATAGATACTATATAAAATTTGTTAAAGTTGAGAAAATTAATAAAAAAAATAGTAAACAAAAATAAATTACAGAAATAAATTATTATTAATTAAATTTAATCATGCTAAATTTTATAAAGAATACGTCTAATTTTCTAGTTTTAGTTATACATATTAATTGATTTATTATATTTTTATTATAATTATTCCTATTTTTTTAAATTATTCATACTATTTTTTCTATTTTAGTTAATATTTAATCTTAATATTATATTTTAAAGTCATAAATATATTAAAAATAATTAAATTATGATCTTATTGAATATGAAAAAGCCATACAAAATATAATAAGAAAGAAATTAAAAAATTAATCAAATGAAAACTACACTATTAGCCATCTTAACAGCTAATTCATCACTTGTAGGAACAGTTAAAAAAATAGCTTTATTCCCTTCATCATTAACAATAATAACCTCTCTAGTATTATAAGGACCAGTATAAGCTTTTGAATTTCCAGAAAGTCCATCTAATTTAATCTCAGTGAAATTATTAGTCTCAACATACTCTTGTATCATAAAATCAATATTTTCCTTAGTCAAATATTCACTATATACTAAGATATATATTCCAACATCAGACTCATAACTCCTTGGAACACTAGAATTTGTAGAATCATTAGACATCCTAAAGGTAATATTTTCTGGAACAGAAATTTTAACATCACCAAAAGTCTCATTCTTCATAACACCATTAGCAAGAGAATCAAAATCATAATCAATACTAACTAAAGAGTTAAGTGAAGAATTAAACAAATAAAATAAACCTCCAAAAACTCCTGCAACAACAACAATCAAAAATATTATTAAAATAGCTATATGCTTATTTTTCATAAAAAGACACTCCCATAGATTATATAATACTAAATTACACTCTATAATTATATAAACATGATGATTTATAATTAAAATTTAACAAAATGATAACCAGTACAATATAAAAATTTTAGAAAAAAATAAAGGTAAGCTCTAATACAATCTACATCACAGAATGATATTTGATATATTAAATACTATAAAAATAAATACTATTCAAATAAAAAAATTTATTTAATATATTAAATAAAAAAGTTCCCTACAACAACAAATTAATTGATAAAGGATTAAAAATAGTAAAAGAATAAATAAGGATATAAAAAATAAATTATCCTTTAAATTATCCTTTAAATTATTCTTTAAATTATCATTTTAAAAAATTATTATTTTTTTCTAGCAATACATCCAATGCTTGCGAGTAGAACTAATAGTATGGCTATTATTGGGACTCCAGTTTGTTTCATTGAAGCGGTTGCTGATTCACTATTATATCCATTAAATCTTTCCCATACTGGTTTTCTCCCCTCCATTTTAGTTAAATCATTAGTATTTGTTGGTATCATATTATTATTGTTATCGATTGGATTGTAAATAGGGTTAATAGGATCTTCAGGATCAATAGGATCTTCAGGATCAGTAGGTTCTTCAGAATCAGGTTTTACATAATTAACTGCATAATTAAAAGATTCTTCACCAATAATTAAAGTTATATTATTTTCACCTTCAAAAAGATCCACATTAATTAAACTGTCATGAAATTCACCAATAAGAATATTATTAATATAAACTAAAACATTCATTGGCAATTTCTCAAAACCAGTTGAATCCTCAGTTCCATTTAAAACAAATTTAACTTTAAAAGACTGAACACCATTTTGATTATCTAAACCATCTTCAAAAACAACAGTATAATAATTACTTGCACTAGCCCCATTGATTTTAAAGTTAGGATTATTATTAGATCCCCACCAATTAAAATCCAAAACAGCATTACCAGTGTTTCCTATTGTGTAATTAAGTTCATCTTTATTGTTTTCAAAATAAGAATAAGAAACATTCAAATCACCCATATGATTAAAAATAGCACCACCATAACTTGCTGTGTTATTAATAAAACTAGAGCCTGTAATATTAACAGTTCCCCCATAATTATCAATAGCACCACCACCATTATTAGCAGTATTATTTATAAAGGTAGAATTAACAACATTAAGATTAGCAAAAACATTATGAATAGCACCACCAGCATCACCAACAGTATTATTTATGAATATACAGTTGATGATAGTAAGATTGGCTCCATTATAGTTTCTAATAGTATCATCTCCATATTCATTGTAACAATTTTTTATTATTAGGTTAATTAAAGTTAAATTACCTTTATTATTAATAAATTGTGAATTACCTCCTAGGTCAATAGTGGATTTTTTATTGGGATTTTTACTTTGTATAATAACATTTTTACCATTATTTATATCTATAACACCATGACCATTATATGTTTTGTTCTCTAAATTAACAGTAACATTATCCTGGTCATTAACTGCATTTTTAATTTCATCATAATCTTTGGCATCAACTTCTGTTGCGGTTGCTGAGTTTATCATGAATAGACTTATTACTCCAATTATTCCTATTATCAAGATATTTTTAATTTCCATTATTTTTCACCCCCTTTTTTTTATTTATTATAATAAAAAATTTTAAAGTATTATTATAATAATACTTAGATAAATATAGTGTATGATTTATTATATAAATATAATAGTTTTAATCATCCTTATAATAGTGAACAATTAAATGAAGAAATTTAAACTGTTATAATCTACAAAGAACCCTAAAGATGATTATTATCATGTTTTATAATATACTAACAAAAAAAATATTAAAAAATTTATAGAAAATTAAAATTAAATTTATTGATAATTTCACAAATATACCTAATTAAGTTAGGGAGAATAATAACATATAAAATGGCTCCTCTTTTTATTAATAGGGAGATTTATAAAAATATAGATAGTGAGAGTGTTTTATATATTTATATAATAATTCAGGGGGGTGAATTATGAAAAAATTATTAAGATAAAAAAGTATTACACAAGTAATATTCTCTCATCATCCATTTTCTATATAATCTCTTTCCTAATAAAAAATAATTAATGATACTATTAATTGTTTAATTGTATATCAATTAATATTACTATTAATTATGCTTAAATTAATTAATTATTTAAATTTATCCATTTGATACTGTTATATTAGTCCCTAATTTTATAAATAATCCATTTTAATTATTGTTTCCTATTTCAATAGCTCTTATTTTGAATAAATAAGAAATCCTGGAAAATTAAAATATCAATATAAGACTAAATTTTATGTTTTCATTTAGTAATCATTCGCTATTTTAATTAATTCCAAAAATCCAATCATAAAAGAAAATAATGAAGATTTTCAAAATGAATGGAATGCAATATTATTTTAAAAGAAAAATATATGATAATTTTTAAAATAACATGATTGAAAGTAATCATATATATTTTTCTTTTTTACAATACCGAATGTTCTTTATGTAATTTATAGTATATAAATTTAACTATGAATAAAGAATATGAAAATAGAATATCTAAATGAAATATTAAGATAGAATATGTAAATAAGAATTATTAAGAATATAATAAATAAAAATTAGAAATAGAATAATAAAAACTATTAAAAATAGAAATTAAAGGTAATAAAGAATTAAAAAAGTAAAATTTATTTAATATGTATAATTATACAAACATATTCTTACTATTATCATTTTTAGATTTATAGCTATTTAATCCTTCTTCAAAGTGTTTTAATTCTATTTTTTCTTTATCATCATATAAAGCTCTATGAAGTGCAGATTTTAATAATTTTTCTTTTATATCTCTTCCAGACATACCTTTAGACATTTGAGCAAGTTTTTTAGTTGAAACTTCAACTTCAAAAGGCATAGTTTCAATGAAATTTTCAATCATGATAATTCTTTCTTCAAATGAAGGCATTACAAATTCAAATTCATCCTCAAATCGACTTCTTATAGCATAATCAAGTTGTTCAGGGTTATTAGTTGCAGCTATAGTAACAACTCCCTCATGATTACTGATTCCATCCATTTCAGTTAAAAGAGCATTTACAATTTCAGACACATCTCCTCTTATTGATTGGAATTTTCTATGTAAAGCAATCGCATCAATTTCATCGATGAAAATTACAGAAGGAGAAGTTTTGTTAGCCATTTCAAAAAGATCATGTATTTGACGTGCACCATCACCAACATGATCACCAATCAATGAAGTTGCTTTAACTAAATATAATGGAACATTAAGCTCATTAGCTAATGACTTAGCTAACATAGTTTTACCAGTACCTGGAACACCATAAAATAAGATATTCTTAGGAGCCCATTCTCCAAAATTTTCAGGATTTTCTAAATATTTCATTACTATTTTACACTTACTTTTTGCTTTTTCCTGACCTATAACATCTTCAAGTGTTAAATTAGTAGAAATAGCTTTAATATCTTTAGAAATATTTTCTTCTGTTTTTAATATAATAGAAGTGTTTTCTCCAATTATTGAATTATCAGGAGACACTTCCAAAACTTTAAACCCATAATCAGGAAGTATCTTTTGATCAAATAGATAAGAGCCTTTATTAACATCACAACCCATCCATTGTTCTTTAGAATAATGTTCAAATAATTTTTCATCTGAAATTTCTAAACTATGAACATCCATAAGAGGAAAATTAAAAGGATAACCAACACTCTGAATTATAACCTTTTTAGCTTCTCTTTTAGATTCTGATTTATTAGTGTTTGATTTGTTATATATTACTTGGGACTCATGTTTTTTATTGTCAGATTTCAAGTATTCACCTATTAAATAATATAATTAGTAGATTATATAATTAAATTAATATTATTGAATAATATTATTAAATTAATATTATATATTAATTTATAATTAAATTTATTATTTTATATTTTCAAATAATAATATATATTGATATTACAACTATAAGAACTTAATCATTATCATTATTTTTAAATATTTTAAATATTTTTAACATTTCAATATATTGTTTAATATATTTTGATATATTAAATAATATATTTTGATATATTTTATTATTTTATATATTTTAATATATGATTAATATCTTTGATATTTAATTTAATATTTGATGAAGTTTATTTAAAATATTTATAATTTAAGATAAGTAAAATAGTTATATTTTAAAATAAGTATATATGAAAAAAATTTATTTAAATAATCAAAAAAAATCATTTGAATCTAAATAAGAAGTAGTATATAATATAAAATTTATTTAATGATATCTTGTAATAATAATTAAAAAAATAAAAAATGAAAGAAAGGTTAAATAATAATCTACTTAACTTTTCTTAAGCTATAAAACTTAACACTTGCAAGAGCTAACAGCTAATTTTACATCTTCAGCTTTAACAGTCTTACGACCAGCATGTTTTGCATAGGAAACAGCTTTTTGAGCAACAGAAGTTGCACATTCTTCTAAAGCTTCAGCTAATGCTTCTTTTGCATCTTCACTAATTCTGTCTGCGCCTGCATTTTTTACTATTCTTGCAACTGGTGCAATTGGTAATTCAGTTTTTTTCATATTAATCAAATCTCCACATTTATATATTTAATTTTCATAATAGACTTAAGCCTATTATAGTCTAATATTCTCTAATTCATAATATATAAATATATCGCTGAAATAATGAAAAAACAAGCAAAAATTTGAATTGTTTTTTGTTTTAATTAGAAAAATTAATCTAAAAAATAAGTGTAAATAATTTCATGCCATATTTCTGAAATTAATAGAATATAAAAAATTTATCAAGTTTATTAAAAATATTATTTTTATTGAATAAAATAATATTGAAAATGATTAAATACAAAAAATAATAAGAAAATAATATAAAAATAAAAAAATAAATAAAATTATTATTTACAACTTTTTATGACAGAACCACCAATCATAGCCACTAATTTCACCAGATTCCCTTTGTTTATTTCTTTCTTTTATTGCATCCATGGTTGGTATTGGTGGAATAATAACTTCATCAGAAACGATTTCATTTTCAGGCCAATTAGCAGGCATGGCTACTTTATTTTTATCACCAGTCTGTAAACCTTCAACGATTCTAAGAATCTCTTCTATATTCCTTCCCATTTCTTGAGGATAATGTAATATAGTTCTGATTTTGCCATTATTATCTACAATAAAAACTGATCTGACAGTTGTAGTTCCTTTTCCAGGATGAATTATTCCTAAAGAACTAGCTACAGCACCAGTGTCTGCAATTATTGGAAATTCTATCCCAACATCAAGGTTTTCTTTTATCCATTCAATCCATTTTATATGTGAAAATACTTGATCAACACTAAGACCAATCAATTCACAGTTAAGCTTTTTAAACTTTTCATAATTTTTTTGAAAAGATACAAACTCTGTAGTACAGACTGGTGTAAAGTCTGATGGATGGCTAAACAAAATAAACCATTTATCTTTAAATGCATCAGGAAGTTTCATCATTCCTTGAGTTGTTTGTACATTCAATTCTGGAAAATCATCCCCTAAAAGAGGAAGAGATTTTTCTTCTGTATTCATTTTTTATCACCTTTTTATAAAAATTTTTATAATAAAATTTTTATCATTACTAATAACTTAGAATATACTAATATATAAATTTTAGGCCAAACTAAATATTAAATATTATAAAAAAATCTCATTCAATACAATAAAACAGATATATGAAAAATAAACACCCATATCATCTTTAATAGTTCTAAAAAACTTTTTAAACAGAACAGCTATCTATTACAATAAAAATCAAGATTTAAAATGAAATGCCGATGTGAAAAGAATCTTATATTAATATTTTTTTGAATAATTATAATACTCTTCAATAGCTCTAAGAAAAATCTAATGTAACTTATAATACTAATATATTTTCAAGAATCTAAAAAAATATATAATTCAATTAATACCATCATTTAATGCATAACCATTTAATCAATGTCTTGCAAAAAGAGGGAGGATATTGCAGGAGATGCTTTTGAAAACTTATAAAAAGAAGTAGGTAGGAAAGTAATAACTAAAACTAATGTTAAAAACCCAAAATTGCTAGATGATAAACTATGAGCCTAATAACAACTATTATCTTAAATACTTTTTTCTTAGTATTTTCGAATTTCATATAAAATAGATTATTAATGCCCAATAAGAGCATCGCTTCAGGTAGGTTTAAAGATTAAAATAAATAATATTAAAATATATATTAATAAAGTGATTAAATGAAGGATAAACAATTTCAATTAACAGAAACATTACTTTACAAAGGAGTGGGTGGTGCAGTTACTGGTGAATTTTTAATAGATGTTGCCAACGAAACACTATGGGCAAGTCGAAAAGTTGTTGCAGACATTTTTGGAACTTCAAGACAAAATATTTCAAAGCATTTTATAAATGTCTTTCAAGAAGGAGAATTGAATGAAAAAGAAGTAAGTATAAATGCTAAAGAACTATTTAAAGACCAATCTGAGTTTAGCAACGAATCCTTGCTAAACTCTAAAAAAGGAGGTAGGCCTGAAAAATGGTATAATTTAGATGCAATAATCTCTGTAGGATATCGTGTTAACTCTAAACAAGCCACACAGTTTAGAATATGGGCTACTAAGGTTTTAAGAGAATATATGATAAAAGGCTTTGTTCTTGATGATGAACTCTTGAAAAATGGAACAAGGTTCGGTAAAGATTACTTTGATGAGTTACTCGAAAGAATAAGGGAAATAAGAGTATCTGAAAGAAGGGCTTATCAAAAAATAACTGATTTGTATGCAATCAGCTATGATTACAATGATAATCCACAAATCACAAGAGACTTCTTTGCTAAAGTTCAAAATAAGGTACTATATGCTGTAACTGGTAAAACAGCTCCTGAAATAATTGTTGAAAGAGCAAATTCAAATGAAATAAATATGGGATTAACAACATGGGAGGGTTCACCAAAAACTAAATTCATGCATCTGATATAGTAATTTCTAAAAACTATCTTTATGAAGATGAGTTAAAAATTGCTGATAGATTAGTTGATGGTTTCTTAACAACCGCAGAAATGAGAATAGAAACTCATAGAAAAAGAGAAAAACCTATACTATTAAAAGATTGGTCAGAATTATTGGATGATTACATAAATCTCAATGACTTTAAAATATTAAAAAATAAAGGAAACATTAGCAAAAAAGAAGCTTATAAAATAGCTAAAAAAGAATACAAAAAATACAGACCAATACAGGATAAAATATATCAATCAGACTATGACAAAAGAATCGAAGAAGTCAAAAAAGCTATGAAAAAAAATAAGGAGCTATAAAGATCATATAAGCAAACTTTCATAAAGTTCTTTCATTTTTAAAGCATCTTTATCAAGCAAAGGGGTTTCACAAATTACCGTAGCTTTCCAATCATTCTCTATGAAAGATTCAAGAAGCCATTTCAATTCAGGGCCATATTCTACCTCATCAAAAGTATGATGTCTTCTTTCACCAGCCTTTGTATATTCAATTTTAGTAAAATGACAATGCAATCTATCAATTTCGAGATTATCCTCTAATTTTGATAAAATACAATTATAATCATCTTTTTTCTGAATATATCCTCTTCCTCTAGCATGAATATGTGCAAAATCAATCGTTGGTTTAACACAATCAAAACTTGAACAAAGCTCGATTATCTCATCAATATTTCCAAGTTGAGATCTTTTACCAGTAGTTTCAGGTGCAAAGGTATAATCATAAATACCTTCATCATCAAGTTTAGAAATTACCCTATTTAATGCACTTTTTGCAATATCTAATGCATCAGAAGGATTATTTTTTAAGTAATAACCAGGATGAAATACAATCCTATAAGCTCCCATCCAATCAGCTACTTGAGCAGTTTTCATTAAAGTTTCAATAGACATATCAAGCTTTTTTTCATCAACAGCAGATAAATTAATATAATATGGAGCATGAATAGATACTAAAATATCCTCTTTAATTGATTCTTCTTTTAATATATTAGCAGATCTTTGACCAATTCTAAGTCCACGGCCTGCTTGATATTCATAAGCCCTCAAGCCTTCCTTAGCTATGTAGCTACAAGCTTTATAAGCAGCTCCCTTATAATCAATAGGCCTTCCAGCAGGACCAAAAATAACATTAGGTTTCATATTTATCACATTAAATAAAATAACATTAGGAACAAACTAAAAATGAACTTTGAAATAATTTTTAAAAGATTCTTAAATAGCTATTAAAAAATAATTATTAAATAATAAAAAATCATAAATGAAAAATAAAAACTTAAAATATAGAATTTAAAATAGAAGATTTAAACAAGAAATGAATTCTAATAAATTTAAAATTATAAAATTCCCATTGCTTTATTAGTTTTAGCTATTGATTTCTCATTATCAGATTCTAATTCAAGCATAGCTCTTATTGCATCAACATTTTCAGGTACAACATCTGATTCCTGGTGAACAGCTTGCATATAGAAAAGTTCTCCATCGACTATGTTAAGAGACTCTTTCCAGATTGGAATTTCAAATAAATCATTTCTACTTCTTCCAAGTTCTTTAGCATATTCCATAAACTCAGCAGTAGAGCCTAAGCCTTCTTTTGCCTCAAGTAAAAGAACTCTTGACCTATTTTCAAGAATATCTATAACATCATCTAAGGCAACATCATTTTCTAATTCAACCATTAAGTTATGTTGGTGCATTAGAGTTGTTGGAACAAGAAGTGCAACTGTAGTAATATTTGCCCCATACATTACAGTTTTCAAATCAGGCCCATGATGAG
This sequence comes from Methanobrevibacter arboriphilus, assembly GCF_019669925.1. NCBI lineage: Archaea > Methanobacteriati > Methanobacteriota > Methanobacteria > Methanobacteriales > Methanobacteriaceae > Methanobrevibacter > Methanobrevibacter arboriphilus. The sequence goes on along the minus strand of NZ_AP019779.1, from coordinate 1,842,717 downwards.
AAGGAACAGTTGGAGGATTAGGAACAACAGCATTTATAGGGCCTTTATTAACTTGAGAAGGATCTCCTCCTCGTCTTACCATTACAGCCCTAATTTTTTTTACTCCGCAAAGATCATCAATAGGTTTTAAACTACGTGTAAGGCCTGTAGTATTACATGAAACTACACGAGAGTAATCTGCACCATAAGAATCATCATAATTTGAAAATGAATTAAAAGATAGTCCAGTTAAGTCATGGTCTTCTCCACCTTGATATATAGCTTTTACACCAGCTTTTTTATATTTTTCAAGATTTTGAGGACCTATATTTCCAGGAGTACAGTCAACAACTATATCCGCATCAGATATCATTTCATCAACAGTTCCAGCTATTTCAATTCCTGCTTTGTCAAAATGCTTTTCTCTTTCAGGTATAGCTATATATAAATCATAACCTTTTTGAACTGCCATTCTAGCTTCAAAATCAGGTTTAGTTTTACTAACACCAGTAACCTTCATATCATCTTGAACTGAAACAGCATCAGCTACTCTTTTCCCTATTGTTCCATATCCATTTATAACTACCGATTTCATTACAACATTCTCCATTATATATTAAAAGAGTTATAAAAACTCATAGTATTTATTATTTCAATGATTATCAAATTATTATAATTATTTTTAATAATACTTTTTAGCAATAGTATTTAGTAACTGTTTTTAGCAATAATATTTTACTTTTTTAGCACTGATATCTTTTATTAATAATTTAAATAATATTTTAAATAATAATTTTTAATAAGTTTTTAATAGTATTTTTTAATAATATACAATTTAGTATTAAATAGTAAAATTATAAATTATCAAATTAGATTTTAGATAATATTATCTATCAATATTACCTATAAATAGATAACTATTTAAAACTACTTATTATGAACTACTTATTATATTTATTAATAAAATATTAATAAAAAATTAAATTTAGTCAATCAACAATAAACCATAATCATAATAAAATTTTTCACCATTTTCAACACCAATCATCTGATTATATCCATTATTTTTAGCTGTAGTCTGGACATCAATTCCACAAGCTTCCATTGAAGGCCTATGAAGTTTAGGATGAATACATTGACTTAAGTTACATCTTTCACATATTTTACATCTTCCAGCACCTAAAGCAAAAGCTTTAAAAAACTCAATATCCAATGCAAAGTATTCTAAATCAACAACAACTTTATTTATAGTCCCCATATCATCTTTCGTTCGAAGGAGAATTCCAACATCATAACATCTTAAAACTTTCTCCATCTCATCAGCCGTTGGAGTGTAAGGTGGACAACCAAGAGATTTACCATAGTTACTACAACCATATTTACATTTCAACAAAGTCCACATTCCAGTTTCAACAGTTCCAATATTGATTATCTTTGCTTCCATATTTTCAAGGTTGTTTGTGAGTTTTAGTAATTTATCCCATATTTTATCTATATTATCCATAAAATCCCATTTTTATATAATCTCCTATACAATAATCTTTTATACAGGATATTTAGTATAATAATAAATATTTATTATTAATATAATATTTATTATTTTAGAATATTAATAATTATTTAAAAATACAATAAATTCATTATAAATATAAATATTTTTAATATACAAATAAGAAACTAAAAAATAATGGAGATAAAGGATATAATAGAAATAATAGTAAAAGTATGATAGTAAAAATAAAATAAAAGAATAAAAATAAAAGAATAGGAACAACTTATTTTAATAAACTATATACATTAAAAATCATCTGCAAATCCCTATTTTAATAATATAACTACAAAAAAATAAAATTAAACATCCACTATATTAATAAAATATAATAATGCAAATATCTATTTTAATTCAAAAATAGTAAAATTAATAATAACCTATAATATTTAGGATAAATAATTTACAGAATGATTAAATAATAAAAGTATATTTTATATCCTTAATAAAGTTATAGTTAATAAAAATAAGCAAATACATTATTAAATATCAAATATTATACTAAAATATTTGAAAATGATTATATAATAATGCTTTTATAAAAATAAGAATAATATCCTCATTTTCTAAAATATATACTGATTTAAACCATTAAAAAAAATAATAAAAAAATAAAGGGAGAAAAAAAGAATTACAATTTTTTATTGTCTTTTTTTGAATGTTACGTATATTTTAAATTTAACTTGTTTTCCAACACCTAAATTCTTAAATTGAACCTTTAAAATCCTAGACTTAGCACTAAACTGATACTTAACTCCATTATTTTTAGACAATTTTTCCAAATACCAATTTTTAAAGTACTTAGTATACTCTTTAGAACCTACAGCAGATCCCACATTTTTAATGGTGTAAGTTTTACTATAAAGATTAAAACCTTTATACTTACCTACCTTAGCAATCTTAGTAATCTTAACAATCTGTATCTTAGCTTTCCCAATAACATCAAAAGATTTACTAACATTAAAACCAGCAAAAACATCACCACCAGCAAAAGAAACCTTCATAGTAGACTTACCAGCCTTTTTAGGAGTATAAGACAGTTTCCAAACACCATCACCATTAGTAATAACTTTATAAGTTTTACCCTCAACAACAACACTAATAACCCTATTAGCCAATGGTTTACCACCACTAGTCAAAACACCAGAAACAGTAATCGATTTATCTACTTTAACATTACTTGGAATAACAATAGAGGAAGTAGTAGCTAATTTACTAACATTAAAAGCCATATTTTCAACAAAACCAACATACCAATCATCACCCCAATAAACAAGGAATAAATTAAAGACACCAGAATGTTCAGGAGTGAAATTTAAACTCCAACCACCAAAAGAATCAGTAGTCACATAAAAAGACTCACCACCAACAATAACCTCTAAATTAGCATCAGCTATCGGAATAGCATTCTCATCAGTTAAAACACCAGAAATTAAAACAGTTTGATTAACCTTAATATTACCTGGAATGTTTATAGATGAATTACTAGCTAATTTAACAACATCAAAACTTGTACTATTACTAAAACCAGTATAATTACCAGTATCAGATTCAATATACCCAACAATAACATCATGAGTTCCTGTATGATTAGTTAAATGACTCACAGACCAATTACCACCAGTAGAATCCACAACAACATTACTATAAAATATACCATCAACAGTAACATTAACAAAACCAATCACAGTGAAATTAGCTAAAACACCAGTAATAGTAGCATTAGTTCCAACTTGAACATCAACAACACTAATACTAGAATTAGTACTATTTTTCAACACATTAAAACTTGTAGTGTTAGTGAAACTTGTATAATTACTAGTATCAGACTCAGTATAAGAAACTGTCATATTATAAACTCCTGTATGATTAGTCAAATGATTTACAGTCCAATTACCACCAGTAGAATCCACAACAACAGTATACGATTTACCATCAACAGTAACATTAACAAAACCAATCACAGTATAATTAGCTAATTGACCAGTAATAACAGCAGTATCACCAACATGAACACCATCTGGAACCACTATAGTAGAATTAGTAGTTAACTTACTAACATTAAAAGCCTTATTTTCAACAAAACCAGCATACCAATCATCACCCAAATAAACAAGGAATAAATTAAAGACACCAACACGTTCTGGAGTGAAATTTAAACTCCAAACACCAACAGAATCAGTAGTCACATTAAAAGACTCACCACCAACAATAACTTCTAAATTAGCATCAGCTATCGGAATGCTATTTTTATCATTTAAAACACCAGAAATTAAAACTGTTTGACTAACCTTAATATTTTCTGGAATGTTTATAGATGAATTACTAGCTAACCTAACAACAACAAAACTTGTAGTGTTAGTAAATGCTGTGTAACTCTCATTACCATTAAAACTAACAGTCACAGTGATATTACCTATAAGATTAGTCAAATAAGATAAATTCCAACCACCAGTACTATTAATACTAACTGAGTGAGTATTTCTATCAACAATAACAGTTAAAGAATCAGAACCATCACCAGTATAATTACTTAATTGACCACTAATAACAACTGTATCACCAATACTAACATCAGAAACAATGATACTAGAATTAGTATTAAATGCTAGAACTGCATATTGACTATCTAAAGTTGCAGCAACTACTTGAGTCCCGCTAGACATAGTCCAATTACCAGTAAAATTACCAAAATTATCAACAGTAAAATTCTGATTGTTATAAGTACAATTCACCACAAAATAAGGCAAATACTCAACACCACTATTATTCATACTAGTGTTCAGCACTAAAAACGCAAAACTAACATTATCACCAAAACGAAGATCATCCAAACTAGTAAGATTAGTAACATTCAAAATAAAATGATTAACCGTATCAACACCTAACAATAAGTCAGTTATATCATTAACACCCCACCAATTAAAATCAAAACTACTACCATTATCAAAACCAGCCATATTCACACCAGTATTAGCTATAATACGATTATACTCAACATTAACATTAACAAGAGAACCAGTCTTAAGACCACTGAAATTCAAACCAGCATTACTAGCAAAAATATTATTACCCCTGATAACAAAATCAGTCACATTAATAGCACTACTACCATCATTAACAAAATAAAAACCACTACCAACAGTAGCATTTATAGTATTATTCAAAAACAAAACACCACTAACATTACCATCATAAGAATAAACATACACACCATAACTAACTCCAGTAATGTTGTTGTTGGCGAAGGTTATATTGGTGTTGTTGCTGCTGTATGCAACCAGATAAACACCTCGTGATTTTCCTGTGATGTTGTTTCCATCAAAAATCAAATTACTAATACCCTTAGAATTAATACGAACACCACTAGAATTAATAATACCATTACCACGTATACTATTATTAATAAAAGAAACAAAAGAAATAGCCATACCATTACCATTAACAAAAACAGCACCAATATTACTAACAGAAGAAACAATAAAATTATCCTCAATAACAATATTCGATAAATCACCACCAGAACCACTAATACTAATACTAACACCACTAGTAGTAATATTATTACCAGTAACAGTCAAATCACTACTATTACCAACAATAGCACTAGTATAACCAGTAATAGTTAAATTAATAATCTTAACATTAGATGCAGTGATATTAAACAAAGTACCAGACCCATCTATTTTAACATTACCATACTCACCAACAATATTAACAGGTTTATTAATAATTAAATTAGTATTATTCACACCAGTATAATCAGTACCAGTACCAGCAATATGAATAGTTCCACCAGGAACAACAAGTTCAAGAGCTCTTTTGATTGTAGCTACAGCAGTATTCCAGCTATCTCCCACATTATCATCATCTCCACCAGTATTATTAACATAAACATCAGAAACAAAGCTAAAAGTCTGATTATCAATAGTAAAATTAAAAACAAAAGAAGATGTATCACTATCCAATTCCAAACTATTATTATTCCGTGCATCAGCAACAGTATTATTCAATGATGAATTTCCATAAACAAAAAATTCAGGTAAAAGAGAAGCATCAAAGCTTGCTTCAGAATCATTCAAACCAATAGTATAATTAAAAACACCATGACCACCAAACAATGACTGAATTATAACATTCACAACAAAATAATAATTAACAGTAACACCAGAAGGAGGAGAATTATCACCCCACCAATTATAATCAAAACTACTATTACTATAAGAACCATTAAAATTCACACCAACAGGAGACAATATACGATTATACTCAACAATAACATCAAACAATGAAAAATTAGTAGGACTAGAATCTGCAGAACTATCAAAACCCAAAACAGTATTACTAGCAAAAATAGTATTACCTCTGATAATAAAATCAACAACCTTCTTAGGCCTCTGATTAAAAGTAGTATCCACAAAATAAAAACCACTACCACCAGTAGCATTTATAGTATTATTCAAAAACATAAAACCACTAACATTAGTATTATTACCACCCAGATCACCCTGATAACTATTAAAGGAAATATACACACCATGACCCCCTCCTGTGATGTTGTTGTTGGCGAAGATTATATTGGTGTTGTTGTTTGTGTATGCCTCCAGAGAAAGACCATTGCCTGATGTTCCTGTGATGTTATTGTCAGTGCAGATTATATTGGTGTTGTTGCTTCTGTATGCAACCAGATAAACACCACTGCCTGATGTTCCTGTGATGTTATTGTCAGTGAAGGTTATATTGGTGTTGCTGCTGCTGTGTACAGACAGAGAAACACCATAGCCGTATGTTGCTGTGATGTTATTGTCAGTGAAGATTATATTGGTGTTGCTGCTGTTGGATAGCTCCAGATAAGTTTCTCTTCCTGTGATGTTGTTGTTGGCGAAGGTTATATTATTGTTTTTGCTTTTTTTGTCTGCATGCATATAAACACCATAATCTCCTCCTGTGATGTTGTTGTTGGTGAAGGTTATATTGGTGTTGTTGCTGCTGTCTGCCTCCAGACCAATACTATGGCTTGGTCCTCCCGTGATGATGTTGTTGGCGAAGGTTATATTGGTGTTGTTGCTGCTGTGTACAGACAGAGTAATACCAGTGCCTGATGTTCTTGTGATGTTGTTTCCATCAAAAGTCAAATTATTAATACCACGTGAATTAATACGAACACCATTAGAATTACTAGTACCATTACCACGTATACTATTATTAATAAAAGAAACAAAAGAAACAGCCATACCATTACCATTAACAAAAACAGCACCATAATTACCATTACTAACAGAAGAAACAATAACATTATCCTCAATAACAATATTCGATAAATTACCACCAGAACCACTAATACTAATACTAACACCACTAGTAGTAACATTATTACCAATAACAGTCAAATCACCACTATTACCAACAATAGCACTAGTATAACCAGTAATAGTTAAATTAATAATCTTAACATTAGATGATGTGATATTAAACAAAATACCAGACCCAGCTATTTTAACATTACCACTACTATTACCTTGTATAGTAGCATTACGAGTAACATTAATCTGACCCAAAGAATACTCACCATCATCAAGATTAATAATCACTTCATCAGGAGTATTATTATCAATAACACCCTGCAAACTCGCATTTGTAATATTACCACTACTAAAATAATACTCATCCGCACTAACACTAGACAAACCCAACAATAATAAAAAAGCTAATACTAGCACAAACGAAACAAAAAAATTATTCCTAAATATAATACCTTTCATCTCCAATAAAAATTAATACCTTTCATCTACAATAAAAATATAAATAAATACAATGTGAACACTCACTATATATTCAGATATATAAATATAAAAATACTCCTATATAAATATTACTATCAAAAAACAAACAACAATAGCTGCCTTAAATTAAAAATAAAAGAATATTAAAAAGAATTGAAAAAAAATAGAATTAAAAAAGCTTAAATAGATAAAAAAATATGGAATAAAAAGGATATATTAGAAAAAGAGCAATTTAGAACAAAAAATAAGAAATATAAAAAAAGAATAGAAAAGAATAAAAAGAATAAAATAAAAAAGAACAAAAAATTAAATTAAAAGTTAAATTAACTTAATAACTCCAACTTCTCAGGGAAATATGTATCAACAACATATTCAAGACCATACTTGGAAAATGATTGCTGTTCTGCTTTTTTACCAATTTTAAGCATTTTTTTAATTTCAGTTTGCCAAGTTGGATCTCTATATCTCGGATCATTAGCTAACTCTTTCAATCTTAAAACATCAATATCCTTTAAAGGATCGGTTGGAAGTTCATAGTTAACAATGTCACTAGCTGTAACTCCTAAAAATTTAGCATTAGGAGTAGCTAAATCATGATTAACATGTGCAAGTTTAGCACTTCCAGATATAATAACCATAGCTATGTGAAAACCCCAAGGGTCTCCGTCGTTACAAACATAAACTGGGAGATTTAATTCTTCATTAACCCTCTTTAAAAATCTTCTTGTAGCTCTTGCAGCTTGTCCTTTAAGCCCAACAATCAAGGTATTGAATTTTTTATAAGCTTCTTCTTGAACCATCCTATGAAACATCCCCATAGTCTCAACAGCGATGACTCTTTCAACATCATGATCAAGAAATTCTACTTCATCAATAGTAGGAGAAATTGTATATCCAGATTTACCTGATTTTAAAGCATCAATCTCAACATCTCCTTCTTTAAGAGTAATATTTCCATAAACAGATGCCCCATCTTCCTCTGGCATTAAACCTAAATCTTCACGGCTCATTCCTAAAGTTACTTCAATGTCTTCTCCAACAATATTAGATTCTTGCTGGTTATCAAAACCAATATCCCAACCTTCACTAACATAATACATCTCCCTTAAAGTAGCTGTTTTTTCTCTTTGAACAAGATCTTTACAGAAATTAGCTACTTGAACCATTTGCCCAATTTTTTTAATTTGTTTCACATTTCCAAGAGATCTTTTACCATACCTATCTCCTAGAACAAAATAACGCTTAGCATCATCATAAACAATATTAGATGTACCACGAGATGGAACTTTTAAAGAAGGAATATCTTTTTTAATAACATCTTCAATAATCTCTTCACCTAATCCTTTAAGCTTATTATAAGAAACTTCTTTTCTTGATAAATTTTTATTATCTTTAACTTCAGACATAAATAATACCTTACCTTAAAATTATTCCATATTTTCTAATGTTTCTTCTGGTTTATTATCATCATTTTCAATAGCATCATCAAGATCAGATGCAAATTCCACTTCAACCTCTTCTTCAGCCTTATCAGGATTTTCACCTAAGAGTTCTGCAAGCGATCTTCTTGTTACTTTAGCTAAAACCTCTTGAAATTCAGGAACATCAGTTTCAGCAAGTTTAGCAGATTCTCTAATGATAACAGGAACATAATCTTCAAATATTTTAGACCTCATTGCTTCTTCTTTAGCTGCTTTTTTAGCTCTTAAATATTTTTGAAGCTTCCTAGCTACTTTCATTGTAGCTTGTCTTACTTCATGAATGATTTCTGGTTCTGGAGCTATACTTTGTTTACCAGTTGATAGATAAGGAACTTGTGTAGAAATCATATTAACAAATACAGTAATAGGAGTATTTTCCAAATCTCTTAAACCATATCTTTTCCAATCAATACTTTTTAAAGCCTCTGTAATAGCACAACTACCTTGATCAAAAGACAGAGGAACCCTATTTGCAAATCTCATAATTTCAGATTTTCTTTGATCATTTACAAGCCTTCCAGCATCTCCACCATAAGCAATTCCTGCTTCAATGATAAAAGCTACACCCCCTCTGTAAGTAACAGGTTTTCTTGTAGTAGCTGCAATAAACTCAGGTTTAAGAATCTCTTTCATACCATCTTCAATCTGATCATCACCAATAGGAATAAGGCCAGAAGTTGGAGGTGCCATAAAGTCCATTTTAGAGAAAGCATCAACAATTGCCTCAGCTTCTTCCCATTTCATATCTTTTGGTCGTTTATTCAAATCAATTCCAGTTAACTCTTCAATTTCGGCAATTCTCTTATTTGACATTCTTGAAAGAGAACTTGTAAGAAGACTCCTAAATCTCCTTTTATCTGTGTGTTTAGCCATGAAAATTAAATCATCAGCAGTTACTCCCCTTGGATGAGGTAATACTTCTTTAGGAAGTACAGGAACCATATCAGCAGCCCTATTAAATATGTATTTATGGCCAGTTGGGTCTCTAAATATTATCTTTGCATGAGGGTTACCAATCATAGTCCTTCTAATATATTCAAATGCCCCTTGTTCAGCTAAAGAATAAGAAACATCTTTAAACTCAAGTTCTATACAAACACCAGTATGTTTTGGATCATAACTTTTACGATTTAAAAGCATTCCTTTATTTTTCTTAACATCCATCTTAAATTCAAGGTCTGCTCCTTTAAGCTCTCCATCAACTTCCCAGGCAGATTTTACTCTTGCTGGTTCACCAGTAGTCATTTGAGATAATAGAACACAACCACTACATCCTAAACCTTGTTGACCTCTTGACTGAATGTTTCTAAATTTAGAACCTGCAAACATAGTACAATAAACTTTCATTATATAATCTTCAGGGATTCCAGGACCATTATCAGAATGCCTAAGAATATAATGATCTTTATCAACCCTTTTAAGATCAATTTTAATTTCAGGAAGAATACCTGCTTCTTCAGCTGCGTCAAAACTATTAGTTATGAGTTCGTGGAAAACGATTGTTAAAGACCTGATTTTCCCAGTGAAACCTAACATTTGCTTATTTTTTCTAAAGAACTCTGAAGGTGTCAATTCTTGAAAATTGTCAAAGAGTTCTGATGCTTGTTGTGACAAATTAAACCTCCTATTATAAAACTTTTAAATTATTTAATAATCATTATTAATAATAAAAACATAAACCAGTACATAATTAAATAAAAATATTTAACTGAAGTAAAAATGTTTAACTGAAAGTAATAATTAAAAACATATTGTCAAAATATCATATAAATAAATACATATAGTAGAATTTAATAATGTGATTACAAATTTGTAATATTGTTACTTATATACCCTATATGGCTTGTAACCTATATAAGGTTTTTGTAGTATATCATTAAATTTTTATAGATAAAGATAAATTAAACTATATGAAGATATTTTTTATAATATTTAATTTATTGAATTTTTTATATAACCATTAAAACTTATAAAGTAGTAAAAGTCTTTATAAATTAATGCAGTGTGAATCCCAATATGATGTGAATCTTTATAAATTAAAACCTTTATAAATTAATAATAATGAAAATATAAAAATTTTTAAAAAATTAAATTAATTGATTAAAATATAATACAATGATAATCTACTAAATATTACAAACACAATATAATGATTAAAAATAGCACAAAGCTAATTATCAATCATCTAAATCGTCACGAAATTCTATTTTATCATCTTCAATTCCAACCATCGATTTAAATTCTTTCATTTTTCTATCACTTTGTTTAGATTCTAAAAAGCCATAAACAGATTTATGTTGTGAACCATTAAGAATCATTTCAACAGCTTCTTTTGCCACCATGACATTTTCAAGTTCACCAATAAAAGCAACAGTTTTACCATAAATCGCCATGTCCACTTCAGCCATACTGATTATAATCTCTCTAGTTCTACCATCTTTACCAATAATACGCCCTTTTTGTCTAGCTAATGCTTTTTTAGACTTACCTACATATAAGGTTAGTTTTATTATTTCCAAATAAATATCATCTTCATTTAGTTTTAAAGCTATTTCTGGGTTAAAACCTCTTCCAATAGCTTTAACTACATGATTAGTTTTCCAAACTCCAAGAGGATCTTCCATTTCCTCACTTGGAGAAACAATTACAGTTCCTTCCTCTCCATCTATATCTAACCATGTATGAGTAGTTTTTTCAATTTTTTGTTTAGTTTCACCATTTGTTCCTATTAAAACCCCTATTCTATCCTGTGGAATCTTAAGATATTCTGTTGTTGGCAAATTTTCACCTCTGATCTCTCTAATCTCTAATTATTGACATACTCTCCGACTGATTATTTTATGATGTTTCAGTCGGAGATTCTTGCTCTCTAACATTATTATTAATATTTTAAGCTACAGTTTCTTGTTTAGATAGAACTATTGTTCCATAGTGACACAATCTTAAATTCCCACTTATCCAGTGGTACATTCATTATTTATTCGGATAGCTTCGTTGAGAATGTTAATAGATGCATTAATATCCCTATCATGTTTTGTTCTACATTTTGGACATGTCCATTCCCTGATAGCTAATGTTAAATCTTCTTTTTTATATCCACATTTGTTACAAAGCTTTGATGATGGAAAAACTTTACTTATTTGTATACATTTTTTATCATACCATTCAGCCTTGTATTTTATCATATCAACAAGTCTTGACCAAGATATTTGGCTTATACTATGACTTAATCGCTTATTTTTTATCATATTTTTCACTGATAATTTTTCTAAACCGATTAAATCAAAATTTTTGATTAATTCTGTGGATAGTTTCTGATATTCGTCATTACGAATATCAAAGACTTTATTATACAATTTTTGTAATTTTTGAACAATTTTTTTCCAGTTGTTAGAACCTTTTACTTTTCTTGATAAATAATTTTAATTCATAAACAAATAACCATTAAATTATTAAAATCTAAAATTTAATACTAACTCTAAAAACTAATATTAAAATCTAAAATTTAATAATACAGCTTAATAATAATCTAATAATAATTTATTATTAGCAAACAACGATTTAGTTTGATAAAACATTGATTATTACTAATTTAATATAATTTATTATAATAATTTAACTATAATTTAATATAATTAATATAATATCTTTATATCTAGTATATAACTTATACTTATTTATTTCTATTCCATGTTTATTTTATTATTAAATATATTAGACTATTATATTACACAACTAACTATAATTAGCAAAATCTAATATATAAAGTAAATCTAAGAGCAAATGATAAGTAATATACTAAAATAACATGACCAAAATAATTTGACATACTCTCCGACTGATTATTTTATGATGTTTCAGTCGGAGATTCTTGCTCTCTAACATTATTATTAATATGTTAAGCTACAGTTTCTTGTTTAGATAGAACTATTGTTCCATAGTGACACAATCTTAAATTCCCACTTATCCAGTGGTACATTCATTATTTATTCGGATAGCTTCGTTGAGAATGTTAATAGATGCATTAATATCCCTATCATGTTTTGTTCTACATTTTGGACATGTCCATTCCCTGATAGCTAATGTTAAATCTTCTTTTTTATATCCACATTTGTTACAAAGCTTTGATGATGGAAAAACTTTACTTATTTGTATACATTTTTTATCATACCATTCAGCCTTGTATTTTATCATATCAACAAGTCTTGACCAAGATATTTGGCTTATACTATGACTTAATCGCTTATTTTTTATCATATTTTTCACTGATAATTTTTCTAAACCGATTAAATCAAAATTTTTGATTAATTCTGTGGATAGTTTCTGATATTCGTCATTACGAATATCAAAGACTTTATTATACAATTTTTGCAGTTTTTGGAGATTCTTTTTCCAGTTGTTAGAACATTTTACTTTTCTTGATAATTTTTTGTTTAATTTGGCTATTTGTTGTTCTATTTTAGTTAGGCGAGTGATTGGTTTTCTCTTTTCGCCGTTACTAAAAATCATCAAATCTTTTAAGCCTAAATCAATACCAACATTATCTCCAGTTTTTAACATTGGACTTACTGGAACATTTTTACAGTTTAGTACTGCAAACCATCTGTTATTTTCACATTTGACAGTACAAGTAAGTATATCTCCTTTAATCTTTCTATTATCTCTGTATCTAATTAATCCAAATCGTGGTAATTTTAATTTATTGTTTTCAAACCGTATGCTATTGTTATTGTTCTTTAAACGGATGCTTTGTATGGGATTTTTCCGTGATTTGAATCTTGGAAACTTATTTTGGTGCTTGAAAAATCGAACCATACTGTCTTTGAATATATCACAAGTCGATTGTAAGCTGGTACTTTCACTATCTTTTAAGAAAAAATGCTCAGCTTTAAGCACATTCAACCAATTATTAAGTGTCGAACGATTAACTTTAGGTCTATAGTTATAGGGATTGATTCTTGGATTATTAACAACTAAATTAAATATTAACTTGTTATAGTTGAGTAGTTGGTTGAATACAAATCGATTGTATCCAAAATTTTTGTATAATTTATCCTGCAATGATTTATTTGGATATATCCTAATTTTATAGGATTTAACTATTGTTTTCATAGTCTTTTTTGATTTTGTATGTATTTTGTCACTGTTTTTAAGTTAGCTCCAGCCGTTGTAGATATGAAGTACCCTATTTTCCAAAAAGCTTCCTTCCAAAGTTTTTTCTTAATTTCAGGATATTCTTTTTTAATTAAACGACTACTGGCCGATTTATACGCATTTACGAATTTTAATAATTGAGTTTGAGGTTTAGCTTTGAACAACAAATGTACATGATCTGATTCAAAATTAGATTCTTCTAAAACTATATCAAAGTTAGAAGCATTATTATTAAAAATTTCAATCAATCTATTGAAGATTTCAGGAGTGATAACTTGTCTTCTGTATTTAATTACAAGCACCAGATGATATGTCAACCTATATACTGAATGTTGATTCTTATCTAAATCATGACTCATAGCTACTTATATATATTTTAAAGTATTTAAAACCTTTGCTTCAAACAATGCTACTGAAATTCATCTATGACTGAAATATTTTATGATGTTTCAGCCATAGTATTCTTTCAGATCTAAGATAAAACCTAAAAAATTAAGAAATATAAAACTTAAAAAAGTAAGACTTAAAAAATAAAAATTAAGAAATATAAAAATTAAAAAATGTTTAATCTATATCTAAATTAATATCAAATTCTAATTTATTAATAATATCTTCTAACGAATATGAAGATCCCATTTTTTTAAACTCTTTATAAATATTTTTTATGTCTCTAACTAATAATTCATTAGCTATAGGATGATCTCTAACTACTGATTGAGAAACATCAATGATCACAGGGTACTCATCTTTATTTAAAATATTAAATGTTGATAAATCCCCATGAACCAAATTAGCATCATTAACAAATTTTTTTATTTCTAATAACAGTTTACTTAAAAAATCATCAACATCTTTTGGTTTTTGGTTTTTTACAGTTTGGGCTGGATCTCCGTCATCTGAACCAATAAACTCTAAAATAAGTACATTATTTAATGCAATAATCGGTTTTGGAACACTAACCTTTACTTCATAAGCTCTTGTAAGATTTCTAAATTCTTTATTAACCCAATTAGTAATAAGTTGACGTTTATTACTAGAACGAATATTGAATCTTGGATCACCTTGAATATAATACTGCATTTTTTTAAAATCGGAAGTAGCTATCCTATAAATTTTAACAGCAATATAAGAATTATTTATCACTCCTTTTAAAACATTAGCTTCTTTTCCAGTACTAATAGCTCCATTCAAAACATCTAAATGTCCTTGATTAGCTAATTTATAAAGGGTTTCAAGTGTTTGTTTATCAAAAATTTCACTACCAACCCTTCTATCTTCAACACTTTTTTTTCTCTTTTTAGAGATAAGTTTCTGAACTTTTTCATCAGCTTTAGCTATTTTAGGATCCATAGAAAACCTCAAAAAATGAAAATAAAATAATAATAACAATACCCACAATTCTATCAATATAATTAAAAAAATCTAATTTAGAAATCAAAAAAATGCATAAGGCCCTAATCAATTAACACGACAATAAATAAGTCTGAAAATTGTAATAATTTATAAGATGGTATTATAATAATTTATAAAATTGTATTAAATATTATTATAAAAGTATCAAATATATGTTAATTACATAATAATGAAAAAAATAAGATGAAAATAAATAATAAAAATTACATTTTTAAGAATCCTTTTCTTTCAAGCCAATTAGACTCAGTTCTAGTATATCTCCATATAACATCAGCTTTTTCATCTGATTGGAAATCCCATGGTTTTACAAGAACAACATCTCCTTCTCTAATCCATATCCTTTTCTTCATTTTTCCAGGGATTCTTGTCATTCTCACATGTCCATCTGCACATCGAACCTTTAACTTTCCATGACCCATGATTTGTTCTACAATACCAGGAATTTCTCCTTTTCTTGGGGTTCTTACTCTTCTAAATTCTTGTGTTTGTTCTTGTCTTGCCAAAAACTCTCCTCCAAATTAATCTAATTCATATCCTCTAATAAGATCATAATTACAATATATTATAATTACAATATAATAATTATATATTTAAATTATATTTATATAATTAAATTATATTCCTATATTTAAATTATATCTAAATTATATTAAAATACATATAAAATATAAAAAATACCTCTTAAAAATATTTTTCTAAATAATAGTGCTTATAATACTATTCAATAATAAATTTAAGAATATATTATGAGTTATACTATAAATAATATCTAAAATTTAAAATAGAAATTTTACAATACCTTAATATTTAGTATTTCACTAATTATTTTTAGTATGTTACAAATTATAATATTATACTTTATATTTTTTCATATATAATACTTTATAAATAATATAACTTTAAAAGCATCAAATAAAATAAAAAAAAGAAAATTCAAAATAATAAAAAGAAAATTCAGAATAATTATAAGAATTATAAAAATACTCATAAAATAGAAATAAAAAATCAATAGTAAAAGATTGAAGATAAATTATAAAAATACTTAACTAATTATCATTAACGTATCTCCAGCATTTACAGCATCACCCTCAGCTACAAATATTTCTTCAACAATACCATCTTCCTCTGCTTGGATATCGTTTTCCATTTTCATAGCTTCAATAACTGCCAAAATATCTCCTTTTTTGACTTTATCTCCTTCATTAACTTTAAGTTTTAGAATCATTCCTTGCATTGTAGAAGTTAAGCCTCCTTCAACAGGACTAGAAAGAGTTGAAGGGTCTACTTCACCAATTTCCATAAAACCAGTTGGCATTATCCTAACATCAAAAATATCTCCATCTACTTCAACATTATATTCAGTAGGAATAGCAAATTCTGATTCTTCCATGTTTTGTATTTTTTTAGGTTCAATTTTTTCCTCTTCAGCTTCTCCTCTTAAAAATTTAGTAGCTACTTGAGGATAAAGTGCTAAAGTTAAAACATCCTCTTCTTTTTTAATTAAACCCTCTTTTTCTCCTTCTTGTTTGTAATAATCATATTGTGGTTCAAGATCATCAGCTGGGCGATGTGTTATAGGTTTTTCATCTCCAATTATTTTTTTAGCTATTTTAGGATTAACTGGAGCCGGAGGTTGACCATATTTTCCTCTCATATACTCTTTGACCTCATTAGAGACTAATTTATATCTTTTACCACCAAGAACATTCATAACAGCTTGTATACCTACAATCTGACTAGTTGGAGTGACAAGAGGAGGATAGCCCATATCTTTTCTAACTCTTGGCATTTCATCAAGTACATCTTGATATCTATCTAATGCATTTTGCTCTTTTAGCTGTGAAACTAAGTTAGAAAGCATACCTCCAGGTATCTGATAAATAAGAACGTCAGTGTCAATTTTTTCAGTAATCGGATCAAGAAGAGAAGCGTATTTTTCTTTAATATTCTCAAAATACCTTTTAATATGATTCAATCTCTTAAGATCCAGTTTAGTATCATATTCAGTATCTTGTAATGCTGCAACAATACTTTCAGTCGGAGGTTGGGATGTTCCCCAAGATAAAGGAGAAATAGCAGTGTCTAATATATCTACTCCAGCTTCACAAGCAACATAATAACTGATTGGAGTCATTCCACTAGTACAATGGCAATGTAAGTTAACCAAAAGATCAGTTTCCTCTTTCAGCCTGGTTACAAGCTCATGAATATTTTTTGGACTTATCAATCCAGCCATATCTTTTATAGCTATTGAATCACATTCTAATGCTTCTAAATCTTTTGCAAGATCTATAAAATTATCAAGAGTATGTACTGGACTTGTAGTATAACTTAAAGTTCCTTGAACATGAGCACCCTGTTTTTTAGCTGTTTTAATTGCTGTTTCCATATTTTCTATATCATTAAGAGCATCGAAAACACGAAAAACATCAACACCATTCGTATAAGCCTTTTCTACAAATTTTTCTACAATATCATCTGGATAATGTTTATAACCTACTAAATTTTGACCTCTGATCAACATTTGAATAGGTGTCTTAGTGATCTTTTCTTTAAGTAATCTAAGACGTTCCCAAGGATCTTCATTTAAATAACGAATACAGGTATCAAAAGTAGCTCCTCCCCATGCTTCAATTGAGAAAAAACCCACTTTATCCATTTCTTCAGCAATTGGAACCATATCCCTAGTTCTCATCCGAGTAGCTAACAGAGACTGATGAGCATCTCTTAGGGCAGTTTCTGTAATTTTTGTAGTTTTCATAATATTTACCTTCCTTACAATCAGTTTTATACCATTAAAGATAATTTAAACAATGATTTTCATTTTTAAACAGCAAAATTTCATTTAAACCTAAAATTCCAATAAAACAACAAAATTTTATTTTAAAGCATAAAATTTAGATAAAACAGTGAATTTTATTTAAACTGTAAAATTTATCAATGAATAATAAGTATGAAAATCAAAAGTAATTTTCATAGATAATTTTTATAATATAATAATATATTGTTAAAAGTACTAATAATATTTATCTATTTTTATTTTTATATTATTTATTAAATTTTTATATTATTTTCAAATATTCATAATTATTTCTAATATTTACTAAAAGACTAATATTTAAACTAATATTTAATAAAAGTAATAATAATTTGAAAAATAATTTGAAATAATAATACTATTTAATCAAAATATTAACATAATAATTAGAATATTAAGATGAATAATAATTAAAATAGTAATGTAAATAATTAATTAGAATAGTAACATATAACCAAAATAGTATTATGTATATTAGAATATTACTATACTAATGAGAATAATAATAAATTAATTGAAAATGATAAAAATAAGATATAATGAAAAAATAATAAAAGAATATTTAAAATAATTAGAAATACCTAGAAGTATCTAGAAATAATATGAATATCTGGAAATATTTAATGATATTTAAAAATATCTAGGAATATTATGAGTAAATCGGAATATAGAAATACTTATAAATATTAGAAATACTTATGAATATTAGAAATACTTATGAATATTTGAAAATATTATAAATACTAGAAACATTGAAAAAAAAAGTAAAAAGATTTTTTATCTTTCTAATGTCCCATCAATAAAATCATTGACCTTTTTATAAGCTTCATCATCAGTAAACTGTTCTGGAGGATGTTTCATTGTATAAGAAGATATAGAAGTAAGTTTACCTCCAATTCCCCGACCAATAGCTAGCTTACAACACCTAATTGCATCAATTACACAGCCTGCAGAATTTGGAGAATCTTCAACACTTAACCTTAATTCAATGTTCATTGGAACATCACCAAAGGTTTTTCCTTCCATTCTAAGGAAACAAAGTTTATTATCTTTTTGCCAAGGCACATAATCACTTGGACCAATATGTATATCATGAGGATCCATTCTATCAGTAAGTACTGACTGAACAGCCTCTGTTTTTGATTCTTTTTTAGAATCTAACCTTTCTCTACTGAGCATATTAATAAAGTCAGTATTTCCACCAGTATTAATCTGATAAGTATGATCTAATTTTACTCCTCTTTCTTCAAAGAGATTAGCTAAAGTTCTGTGAGTAATAGTTGCCCCTATTTGAGCTTTTATATCATCACCAACTGCAGGAATTCCTTTTTTTCTGAATTTAGCTTCCCATTCATTATCACTTACAATAAAAACAGGCATACAATTAATAAAAGCAACACCCGCATCTAAAGCACATTGAGCATAAAACCTAGCTGCTTTTTCTGAACCTACAGGAAGATAGTTCAAAAGAATTTCCGCACCAGAATCTTTTAAAACCTCTACAATATCTGAAGACTCTTCATCAGAAACAATGAATGTGTATTCGTCTTCAAAATCTTCCATATGTGGAGCCACACCATCTAAAACATTCCCCATAGATACTTTTACACTACTTTTAGGAATATTCTCTTGAAATATAGTAGTACAGTTTGGTTTTGCGAAAATAGCTTCATCAATTGTTTTTCCTACTTTCCTCTTATCTACATCAAATGCAGCTACCACTTCAATATCTGATGGTTCATAATCCCCAATTTTCCAATGCATCAAACCAATAGCATCTTTTTCATCTTTATTTTCATAATAATGAATTCCTTGAATAAGAGAACTAGCACAATTTCCCATACCTACAATAGCTATTTTTATTTTATCCAAATCGAACACCCTTTTGTAACCCTTTTTGTATAAATATTATTGAATATTTAGTGTTTAATTAACTTTAATTAACATTTCTAGTAAATTAATTTTGTAAATCAACATATAAGTATTATAAATCAATTATAAGAATTATTAAAAAAATTAAAACATAGTAATAACAGAAATGCAATGTAATAATAATAGAAATTATTATCCATCCAAAATTGTAAGTTTATAAAATTAAATTTTATAAATATGCCAAATTATACATAATAAAAATTATAAATAATATTCTATATGAATAATATCCTATGAATAATACTCCCCATCATGAATAATATTACTATTGTCTAATCTTATAATCATATTACTATATGTCTTTTATATCATTTAAATATAATTGATAGAATATCTTTTCATATATCTTTTTATACATTCTTAAAAAATATATTAACCGAATATTAAATATATTATTATAAATATCTTCTATTATTATAAATATTTTATATTATTAAATATCTTATATTATTAATAATCATATTTTATTAAATTAATATCATATTATAAGACTATGTTATTATAAGTTAACATTTTATTAGATTAAATATTCAATTAGACTCATTAGACTTTATTAAATTAATATTATGTTAATCATGATGTTTTATTAAAATTAGCATTTATTAACTATAAATAGTAATTATAACAAAAACAATATAATTATAATAAAAATAGTGTAATCATAATGAAAATATTAACAATTAATTATATAATTCTAATTAGCAAAACAATTACTTATTTATGGAATCTTTAATGTTTTATTGAATATTTATTGTTATTAAACTTAATATTTTAAATTATTTTAATATTTTAGATTATATTATTAATAAAATTTATTCTAAAATTAAATTATCAGGTGTATAAATGAAAAAGGTTCTTTTAATAGCCTTCTATTTTAATCAAACTAATGCAATTGCATCAAAACGTTTAAGAGGTATAGCAAAGTACCTGCCACAATTCGGATGGGAACCTATAGTAATAGTACCTAAATCAAATATTAATTATGGAAATTCTTTTGAAAACTCCTTTGAAAGCTCTCTTAAAAATTCTTTTAAAAACTCAAATTTTAAAGTTATTGAAACCGATTATGAATATATGACCGATAGATGGTTTAATAAATTTAAAAATAAAAAGAATACAAAAAATGATACAAAACTCAAATCAAAAAATGAAATAGAAGAAGTAAATGAAAATAATATTAATGATAAAAACAAAATTATTTCAAAAAATAATCCAGAAGAAACTTCAAAACTTGCTTCAAAAACTACTTCAAAAGCTATTTCAAAAGCTATTTCAATTGCAGGTGAAATATTTGCATATCCCGATGGAATGAAATACTGGTATGAACCTGCTATAAAAGTTTCAAAAGAAGCAATTGAAGTTAATAATATTGAAGCAATAATCAGCTCTTCATGGCCAGTGACTTCCCATATAATAGCTAAAGACCTGAAAAAAAAATATAACCTTAAGTGGATTGCTGATTTAAGAGATTTATGGAATTTAAACCCTTATGTTAAACATACATTTATAAGAAATTATTTTGAGAAAAAATTAGAGATTGAAACACTTGAATATGCAGATGTTTTAACCACAACAACAGAATTAGCTTCAAAAAAGCTTAAAGAATTACATCCTCAAAAAAAGATTTGCACGATTATGAGTGGATATGATATTGAAGACATTACTAATAATAACACTCCCAAAAATCAGGAAAAGCTAAATTTTACATATGCTGGTTCTCTTTATGGGGGTAAAAGAGATCCAAAGCTATTATTTAAAGGAATAAGTGAACTTATACGAGAAAATAAGATTAATCCATTGTTATTATCCTTAGATTTTTATGGAGATAACTTTGGGCTTAAAGAAACAGCTGAAAAATATGGAATTGAAGATTTAGTAAATATTCATGGAACAATATCTCATGAAGAAGTATTAAAAAAGCAAAAAGAATCACAAGCACTGCTTTTATTATCTTGGAATAACAAGAAAGAAGAAATATTTTTACCTGGAAAAATTTACGAATATTTAGCTGCAAAAAGACCAATTCTGTCAATTGGATACAAAAAAGGATCTCTTAAAGATTTAATTGAAAAAACAGAGATTGGATATCATGTTTCAACATTAGACGAAACAAAAAATATCATTACGAAATTTTACAATAATTTTAATGAAAGCAAAATTTTAAGGTATAATGGAAATAGTGAAGTAAATAAGTATTCTATAATATCTACAGCTCAAAAGTTTGGAAGTATATTAGACTCAATTAAGTAATGATGATCAAATAATAATAAAATTAGTAATAATATAAAATAGAAATAGTAATAATAATTAAAATAAAAATAAATAAAGAATATAATTATAAAAATAAAAAATTTACAATTATAAATAAAGAGAATTTATATAATAGGTGTAGTTTTATGAATGCATATCTTGAAATAATTCGCCCAGGAAATGCTGTGATGGGAGTAATAGCAGTTGTCTTAATGGCAATCATAGGGGAAAATTATAATCTCCCAATAATATTAGGAGGAATAGCTGTTTTTCTAGCTATGGGAGGAGGTAATGTTATAAATGATTATTTTGATCATAAAATAGATGCTATCAACAAACCAAATCGCCCAATACCTTCAGGCAGGATTTCTCTTAAAAATGCTAAGCTATATGCATACTTATTGTTTTTATTATCAATAATAATGGGATTTGTAATAAGTTACCTAGTAAATAGCTTAATACCTGGAATTATTGTAATAATATCATCATTGCTTATGTATTATTATGCATATACCTTGAAAAAAATTGCTATAATTGGGAATATGAGTATATCTATTTTAACAGGTCTTTGTTTTATCTTTGGAGGATTTATAATAGGTCTAGAAACAATTACAACAAATATAATTATAATTTCATTGTATTTAGGATTTTTTGCATTTATTATGACTATGGCAAGAGAGATTACAAAAGATATGGAAGATATTGAAGGAGATAAAGCAGAAAAAGCAAGAACATTTCCAATATTGTATGGAATGAAAAAATCTTCCTATTTAGCTGGATTTTTAATGATTTTAGCTAGTATTTTAAGCCCTATTTTATATTTCAATGGAATTTTTAGTATTTATTACATATTAATCCTATTTTTTGCTATAATAACCTTTTTTTATGGAGCATATACCATATTAAAAGATCAAACAACCAAAAATGCTAAAAAAGCTTCTAAATTAGTTAAAATTGGTATGATGATTGCATTTATCTCGTTTGCAATAGGATCATTTTAGTAAAAACTTTAAAATAAAAATCACAAGTTATTATAAAAATTACCATTTGTTTCTTTATCTACTATTTCTTTGATAAATAATAACTTCACCAAATTTTTTAACTGGTGAAAAACCTGGAATATTAGTTTCGGGACTTATTGATATGAAATAAGTCGTATTATTCCCAATCATCATCTCAGACAGTTTATTAGGAGAATATTTCCAATTAACATAGAAAACTTCTTGTTTTAAATACCAAGTGAATGTTGGACCTCTTTCTGACCAAATTATTTCATTTTGATAATCTGGAATGTGAATTTTAATCCACTCAACAGCTTCTCGTTCATTATGAACTAAAGGATCATGTTTATTCATATCTAAATAAGTAAATGAAGATATTATAAATAGGATTATTAAAGCTATTGGTACTAAATTCTTTATTAGATTTTTATTAACATTAATGTTAGTGCTAGTATTAATATTAATATTATTGTTAGTATTAATACTAATATTAATATTATTATTTTTATTATTAGTACTATTATTTTCAATATGGTTATTATTTTCAGAATTATAATTATTAATATTATTGTTAGTATTATTATTTTTATTATTAATATTATTATTAATATTATTATTACTATTAAAATTCATTTTATTTAATATATTGGATATATTTATAGAATCAAAAGAATTTAATATTAGATTTAAAGCTAAAACGGATATAAACACAAATCCTGGGGCCATAGTTGTAAAATATCTATCTGCTTTAACAAGGTGAGCTGAAAAAAATATTAAATATGAAAAAAACCATGCAAACATCAATAAATCAAAGCTAAATTTATCATATTTCTGCTCTGAATCAATGTTTTTTATGTTTATAATCTTATTTACTATGTAAGATAAAGTGAATGCAGATATAAAGAAAATCAATTCACTATAAACAAAAGATATTTTACTGGCTGTTAAAAATGAAAGAAAAATGATTATTATATTAACAATGAACAGAATATAAAGGAGCTTGTTTGAAATTTTAATGTTTAAAAGTTTAATGTTTAAAAATTCAAATTTACCATTATTAAACCTATTAGAATCATCATATCTACTTTTTAAAAATTTAGCTGACTTATAAATCCCAATAATAATACCTATTAAAGTAATTATTATTACAACATAGGCTAAAATTTCATTTATACTATAAATAAATCTAGGCATATTTGTAAAATAGAAAAATAAATCATTTCCAACCTTTAAAGTAGAAGTAGTAGTAGCAGTAGTAATAGAACCAGTAGTATGTGAAGCTATATTTTGAGCTTGGTTTAAAAAACCAAAAGGTATATTGTTAATTAAGAAGTAAGCTAAAAAAGGGATGGTTGTTATAAACCCTAAAAATATTCCTAAAACTCCATTTTTCCAATATTTTTTAATGTTTAAAATAATATTGGGTTTAGATAATATATATAAAACCATGAGAGGAATAGCTAACCCTGCTGTGTATTTTGCAAAAAAACCTAATACAGCTAAGGGAAATGCTAAATATAAATATTTTTGGTTCTTTTCAATTCCCAAAACAAAAAAATATATTGATAGTATAGTTATTGAAATACTTGGAATATCAATAGTTCCATTAGCTACCCACAACATGTTGATTGAAATCCCTGCATAGATAATAGATCCTAAAACTGCCATTAGATTTCTAAATCTTAATCTTAAAAGAGAAAAAAATCCCAATACTCCGAGAATATAAAAAATTCCAGTTACTGCAAATATGCTTGTTTCACTAACAAATCCTAATTTAAACAATAATGAAGTTAAAAATGGTATTAGTGGAGATAAATAATTGACGTATTCGTATCCTCCAATTGAATATCCTGAAAATCTAAGAGCCTCAATTAAGTAAAAATAAACATCTCTATAAGAAGTTCCTAAAATCTCTTGAGAAGTATTAATCCATATTAAAAGTATAGTAAGGATAGAAGAAAATATTAGTATAAATAAAAATGAAAGTTTAATTTCATTTGATTTAAAAAAGTTAATTAATGAATTAATTTTTGTGACTTTCAATTGTTTTCCTCCATACTACAGCTGAATACATTAATAGGTTAATTTTAGATAATATTAAATTTAAATACAACATATCTAAATATTTATATAAATGTTTAGTAATTTTAAATGTTTAATAATATCAATATTAGGATATTAGTTATATTAATAGTTAATATATGTTATTAAATAATAGTGCTAATAATGATATTGAATAATTAGTACTAAATGATAGTAATATCTAATAATAATATTATATCGAATAATGATATTAATATAAATAGTTTATATAATATAAAACTGTGTTAAATTAGACACATTTAAATCAATGAAAAAACAATTTGATTAAAGAACATTCTATTACTCATAGTAATTTGATAATTCTTCTAAATTGGAGCTTGTATAAATGTCTGAAAATAATATTCCTGAAAATAATATTATTAATAAAATAAACAAAAATAAAATATATAAATACAAAATATATAAGCATAAAATAGATATACTGTTTATACTAATAATAGCTATTTTCACATCATCGTTAGTTTATTTATTAATAAATGCAAACGATCAGCTTGGAATATATTGTTCTGATGTATTTATTTACTTAACAAACTCATTAAACCTTGCAGGATACCCACTTGGTAAAACATCAAACTTATACTTATCTCCAGTAATATGTGTCATAACCTCTTTGATATTTAAATTAGGATACATTGATCAAATAGCTATATTCACAGTAACTGGTATATTTTTTCCAATATCTAGTATAGGAACATATTTATTATTCAAACTAAAATTAAATAGGATTACTAGTTTGTTTGGAGCCATATTATTTTCAAGCTTTTCATTAAATATACTATGGACAGCCAATGGAACAATGGATATACCAGCAATAGCTATATCAATATGGGTTATATATTTCACAATATTGGCAGTTAACAAAAATCCAAAATATTTTTTATTAGCATTCCCACTTTTTGTGATTGGTTTTTTCACACGTTATACTGTGGGTTTCATATTGCCATTAATGTTTCTGTATATCTTGTTTGAAATAGATATAATTGGGAAAATAAGTGTTTTAAGGTATAAAAACTTTAAAAATTTTAAAAAATCTATTTTAGTCTCTTTAAAAAAACTAATTAAATCAAATAGTTTTAAATATTTTTTAGTTGGAATATTAATAGCATTAGCTATATTTTCTTTGTTTTTAGTTTTTTTAACTAATAAAGGTACAGATTTAACTTTTATAACCCAAACACAAAATGTTGTTTCTGGAGATAAAGGTTCTTTCATCGATCCTGGTTTTAAACCTGAACCTTATTTTTATATAGAAAATTTAGGGAATTTTATATCATCAAATAGTGTAGAATTTCATGATTTAATCCCTGTTATTAAAAATCCCGGAATACTCTCCTATTTCGTGCTAGTTCTAATATCAGGAGGAGCTCTAATATATACTCTAGAATTAGTATTTAGGAGTATTAGAAATCACAGAAATAAAAACAATGATAATAATATAAACGATTATGAGAATAAAAATAATTATGAAAACAAAATCAAAAAATATTCTAATAAAGCCATTTATTTGAAAGTTTTATTAGCTATTATTATTACCATCACAATAATTTTTACATATAAACAGGTTTCTTCAATTATAAGTGAAATTTTATTCTTGATTAATATTTTGTTAATATTTAACATATTAAATTATATATTAAGTTCAAATAATCTAAATAACCTAAATAATTCAAATTCAGAAGATTATAATAATTCAAATAATTCTATTAAACCAATTAAAGATCTAAATTTCAACTTATTGATGATATCTTGGTTTTTTATATATCTAATATTCTTTAGCTTTAGTGATGTTAAAGTAGATAGATATTTTATAACAGTAATGCCTGTCATTGCATATTTTGGAGCATACTGTCTTGATTTTCTAAGTTCAAAGTTTATTAAATTTTTAAAAAGCTATAAAAATAAAAAACAACTTGGAAAAGCTTTTTCAATTAAAAATAATAAAGATAATAATTCTGAAAATAATAACCCTATTGAAAATAATATTAATAATAATAGTAATAAAAATAGTAATAATAATAAGAATAGTAATAATAGCACTAAGAAGAGTAATAATACTAAGAATAATAACAGTACTAAAAATAGTAATAGTATTAACAATAATTATGATAACAGTGATAAAGATTTAGTTCAAAGTTTAATAGCTATTATCCTTATATTAGTTTTTATTGTTTCTGCATTTTCTAGTGTTGGAATAATACCCTCCAAAAACAAAGATATTGACGGCCCTATAATAATTTCAGATTGGCTTAAAAACTATGACCCTAATTATGACAGCAAGGTTATTTGGACTTATAATACAAGATATTACACATGGTATTTGATGATGAATGTAGGGGCAGCATATGAGAAGGATATCCCAAAACTAGAAAAAAATAACGTGACTTATTATATTTCTAGAAATATATCTAAAGAAAATTATACAATTGAAAATTATACTATAATCAAAAAATACAATAATATTAATCTTTATAAAAGGAACACATAACCATAACCATAAAAAAATAATTCATGCAAAAAATAATAGACTATAATTAAAAAATAATAAGTATTATTGGTATTAATTAGAAAATAATAGATTATTATTATAAAACAATAATTAAGATAATTTAAATAAGATTATAATAATTTAAAAAATAATAGGTAAACAATGAAAATTTTACATATAGTACCAACATATTATCCTTGTTTAGAAGCTGGAGGAGTAGTTAATGCAGTTTATAAACTTAGTAAAAAACAAGCAGAAGAAGGAAATGATGTTTCTGTTTTTACAACTGATAGTTGTATTGAACGTATGAAGCTTGATAAGAGATATAATGTTGATATTGAAGGAGTTAAAGTTTATTACTTTAGAAATTTATCAAATTCACTTAAAACAAAATTTTTAATCGATACCCCATACCATTTACCTTTAAAGATAAGAAAAGAGATAAAAAAGTATGATATCGTCCATATACATGAACATAGACATTCTTTAGCTATTGCAGCTAGTCATTATGCTTCTAAAAATAATATACCCTATGTAATTCAAGCTCATGGATCAGTACTTCCTTTTTTCCAAAAAGAGAAACTTAAAGAAATTTTTGACAAATTATGGGGATTTAAAATTCTTAAGAATGCTTCTAAGGTTTTTGCACTAACCAATGTTGAAAAAGAACAATATTTAAAAATGGGAGTAGAAGAAGAAAGAATAGAAATTGTCCCATTGGGTATTGATATTGAAGAATATAGTAAATTACCATCAAAAGGTAATTTTAGAGAAAAATACAATATTAGTGAAAATGATAAATTACTTTTATTTATTGGTAGGATTCACAAAATAAAAGGATTAGACCTACTTGTAAACTCACTTGATGTTTTAAATAGAGAATATATAAAAAAAAATGTTGAAAATTTAAAATTAGCTATTATTGGTCCAGATAATGGGTTTTTAGCTGAATTGAAAAAAGTAATAGCTGATCTTGATCTAGAAGAAAATATAATTATAACAGGTCCTTTATTTAATAAAGATAAAATAGAGGCTATTGTTGACTGCGATATATTTATAATGCCTTCACAATATGAATCATTTACAACAAGTGGTTTAGAAGCTATGGCTTGTGGAAAACCATTAATTTTAACTAAAAATAATCATATTCACACATGGGTAGATAATAATACTGGTTTATCAGCTGAATATGATAAGAATGATCTTGCAGATAAAATCCAAAAACTACTGGCTGATGAAAAATTAATGGAAAAATTTGGAAAAAATGGATTAAAAGAAATAAAAGAGAATTATAATTGGGATTCAATTGAAAAAAAAATAGATTTGATTTATAGAGAATTGATAGAATAAAAATAATTATCTAATTATTTAAGATTCCTATCAAATCCTTTGAATTATTTGTTATGTTTTCAACATCAGTCTTGATGTTTTCAGCTGTTTTATTTAGCTCATCTAATTGTTTATCAATAGAATTGATTTGATTTTGAATATTAGTGTATTCAGCACTTCCAGGTTCATATTTTTTTAATTCTTCAGTTAAATTTGACTTTTCATCTAATAAAGAAGTTATATTATTTTTAGTTTGATTGAT
The DNA here is from genome assembly GCF_019669925.1 of Methanobrevibacter arboriphilus. Lineage (NCBI taxonomy): Archaea > Methanobacteriati > Methanobacteriota > Methanobacteria > Methanobacteriales > Methanobacteriaceae > Methanobrevibacter > Methanobrevibacter arboriphilus. Next base: position 1,813,178 of record NZ_AP019779.1, on the reverse strand, counting down.
TGAATCAATTGTTTCTTGAGCAGGATTTAAATAAGACATCAAAGTACCTGCAGCAAAAATTCCTACAATTGCAACAACTATTATAACAACAAATAGTATTAAATATTTAAACATAGTATTACACCGAGCATAGCTATATTAAATCTAGCATTTTTATTATTAAATCTATGATCATATTACAATTCTGAATATGAATATCATTATTAAATATTTTTAATTATTATTAAAAAATCAAAGATTTCTTAATTTTATAAAAATAAAAATTTTTATAGTCATTAAAAATATTTGTTTTTTGTTCTTTTATTTATTAATTTTTAAACTATAAAAAAATTTCCATATAATAAATTTTTTTCTAAAAATATTAAAATAGTTAAAAAAGATAAAAATAATAAAAATAATAAAAATAATAAAAATAATAAAAATAATAAAAATAATAAAAAATAAATCTCATTTAAAACTATATAAAGTATTTGCTCTACTGATTTCACGTACTCTATATAAAGAGTCCAATCTTATATTTTTAACAAGTTTTAAATATTTTTTAGGTATTTTAAAGAATATTCTAACAGTAGTTGACTTTCCTGGTTTTAAAGCTTTGAGTTTAGCAGATGCAGTGTATTTTTTAAGTTTGGAGTACACTTTCCCAAAATTTTTAGCTCCTGGTTTTTGATACCAAATTTTGATCTTAGTAGCTTTTGAAGTCTTTGAACCAATATTTATAACTTTAATATCTAAATAATCAATATTTTTTTTCTTATAATTTGTGATTGTATTATAACCAGAAGTAACTTTAGATATACTAAGCTGTGGATTGTTTTCAACATAAACAAGATATATTCTGGTTCCATTTACAACATTTCCTGGTAAATCCATACCATACAAATATCCTTTTGTAAATGTAGCATTGAGATTTACTTTAATCAAATACCATCCAAATTTTTTATATTTATGAGATATCCACTTATTACCAATTTTTTTAGTCCCATCTCCAAAACTTACAGTAGCTTTTTTGATTTTTAAGCCACTAATATTAGTAACAACACCATTAGAAGAGCGTGTTATAGCTTTATAATAAATTTTACTTCCTTTAGCTACCTTAAAGGTATAATTTTCATATTTTTTATATTTAGTTGGAATCTTTTTTTTACTTTCAAGTGAATAGATTTTTGCTTTTGTAGTACTTTTTGCAGACAAATCTGTATATGCATCAGCATCAGAGTTAGATATCTCGATATCCCCATTTCCAATATAAATATCTGCAGAAACAGCCCCCATTGAGCAAAAAATACCAAATACGATTATTAATAAAAATAAAATAGAAAATTTTTTATTTATTTTGATTTTACTTGTTTTAATATTTTTTATTTTGATAATACCACCTACTTATTCATTCAAATAAGTTTAATTTTCTTAAGAAATGACCTTAAGAAACAATCTTTATTTGTGATTTTTTAAATCCTTTGAGATTATTCTTATAATTAGATTCTAAAAGCTTTTTATTAAAATTTACATAAACATACTTCTTATATTGACTATTTAAAACTTTTAATATTGTACTTTTTTTAGCTTTATCTGGATATTTAAGTCCATCAAGATTTAGAGTCATACCTGGCTTTATACTAGTATCATAATTTTTTTCCTTTTTAAGATTAACAGTTAATTTTACTGGAGATTTAGGCTTTTTTTGAGACCCAAACCAAAATAAAATGTAAATTTTACCATTAGCTATCTTATTACCATTGTTTTTAATATGAATACTATATCTATTGGTTTTTTTATTAAAAGATAAACCAGTGACAGTTAAATCAGCTTTATATCTAATATAATCAGATTTAAATGAAATTTTATTATTAAAATAATCATATTTACTTGAATAGTTAGAACCAAGCTTACCAACAATGTCATAATCATATTCAGGAACTTTATGATTATAATTAATTACAGCATATTTTTTATATTTTTTATTATTACTATTTAATTTAACAGTTATAGTAGTGTTTTTACCTTTAGCTAAAGCTTTAACTGTAAAATATTTAGAATAATTATGTCCTCCCTTAGTATAATATACTCTAAGCTTAGATTCCTTGGAAGTCACTTCTCCATTGTTTTTTACAGTGATTTTATATTTTGTTGAAGTTATTTTCTTAACATTAGAAACTAAAAGGTCTGCTCTTGGTTTAACATATATATTAATTTCTTTTGAAATTGATTTTATTACAGTAATATTTCCAGAATGATAACCATTATAACTTACTGTTGTTTTTGCCCAGCCAGTTTTTGCAGGATTAAAATAATAAATAGCATAGCCATTTGCATCTGTAGAAGACATGGTCCCAGTAGTTCCTGTTAACCATATCATAAGATACGCTCCACTAATTGGATGCCAAGTCCATACAGGATCTTCATCAATTTTTTTTGTAGGATAATATTCAAGTAATCTAACTTTAACTGTAGATTTACCATATAAATTAATAGGGTTATTTTTCGAAATAACCTCTATTTTAGGAGTATAATTATTAATAAGAATAATAGAACCATTAACAGAGTTTGCAGTATAATTTATTCCATTAATAAAAGCATCAAAACTCATTACATTAATAGGATAAACAGCAGGTTTATTCCACCACTGATAATATTTACCATCGCCATGATTATGATTTAATATAGCTTCACCAGAGGAGTTTGTCTTTACAATTGAAAAACCAGTAGCACCATTAATACTAATAGTAATAGAAACTCCTTCAATAGGATCACCCTTTTCATCAGTTACTTTAACATGTACTTCACTAATATCTCCATTTTTAGCAGGAGGAACTGAATAAATCTTAATAGTAACCTTTTCATTCTTAACTTTAAGTTGATTAAGTATTAATGACAGATTCAAATCATTAGTGCTATTAGCTATAACATTAACAATTTTAGTAACACTTATTTTAACATCCCAATAACCAGAATTAAGACCAGTGATAAACCAAAATTTACTAAAATCATCATAAATAGCTTCACAAAAAGAATTATTTAGATAAAAGATAACATCAGAAGCAATAGGATTACCAAAACCATTAGTAATGTTAAAAACCAAAGTATCATTTCCTTCTAAAATATTGACGGTAGAATTAATAGTTATTGTAACATTACGATCACCAATAGGAACATCAGTTAGATTATATAAAGTACTTGAATTAGTATTCTGACAATCATCAACTGACTGATCACCAGAAGTAATGTTAACATCAAAATAATCTGCACCAATATCATCACTTAAAGTAATATTAGCTGTAATATTACCACCATCATTGCCATTATTATCACTAACATTATCAGAATAATCAGTAGCTGAAACATTATTTAAGCATACAAATAATAAAAATATTATAAAAATGCCAATAATTAATTTATTTGTTTTATTCATACTATAATCCATAATAAATACCATTATTTTATTAATTCAATTAATTATTTACCTTAAACTATCTTAAACTCAATTTAAATTACTTATTTTTTAATAATTCAAATTTTTATATGATCTTTTAAAATTTTAATTTTACAATATTTAAATCGAATAAATATAAATATATCACTTATAAACAGCTAAACACCAAAACAAAATGGAAATAAATGATTTTGAATAACTAATATAATCCAAAAAAAATAATAAATCCAGAAAAAGAATAATTAAAAATAAATCTTAACAATAAGGTGTTTACAAAGTGAACATTTACTATATTATAATAAGATGAACATAGTATATAAACTTAACCATAAAATTAAATTGAAAATCTAATAGAAAAATTAAATAAGAAATTAAATTGAAAATTAAATAATAAAAAATTAAATAATAAAAATAATTAAATAAATTAAATAAATTAAAAATTAAATTTCATTTAAGTTTTATTAAAATAAAAATTAATAATTAAATCTATTAAATTAATATATTATTTAATATTAAATAATTTATTGGTTTTAATCATGAATAAAACAGCTATAATATTTTAATTTATTTTTATACTATCTTAAAATTTTTAAATTAAAAAATACTCAATAATGATGCTTATTGAATAGATAAAAAAATCCAAAAAATATTTAAATGTGTTATGTTTATAATTAAATATAATAAGTTTACTTGTAATATTATTTTAAATATTACAGATTAATAAGGTTCGTTTTATGATAGAAAAGAAAAAATTATTATTAGTATTTTGTTTATTAATAGCATTTAGCTTAGCAATAAGCCATGTATCAGCAGAAAAAATTGAAGATAATCCTGCAAAGTACTTTAACAAAATAAAAACTAAAAATAAGAAAACAACTTATTTTTCCTATAAACCTTTTAAAAAAACTAGTGTTTCTATTGGACAAGAATATACATTAAACACCTCCTCCAACGTTAATTACTATTATAATAAAAATAGTAAATTTAAAAAAGTTTTACCCTTCTATTATACATACACCTCACAAATAAAATACAAAGTAAAGAAAACAGAGAAAACCAAAATCTACAATAAAGGAAAATACAAATTAACTATTAAAACATTGAAAAACTCTAAAGGTAAATTCAGATACTTAATACTGGCAAAGAAAAAGACAAAAAACCATTACACAACAATTACAAATCCTTATTTTACTAATTCAAGAAATATAAACTGGAAAAATTCGGATATACAAAACATTGCAAAACAAATAAAAGCAAATGTTACTAGGTACAATTATACAAATAAAGACTTATATAATACCGAACTCGCAAATTCAGTAGTTAGATACTTATGGATTAATATAAAGTATGACTATAGCTATTCTAAAGATCAATCTGCTTTAACTACGCTTAAAAGAAAGAGTGGAACTTGTTTAGGAAAATCTATGTTAGCAGGAGCTTTACTGCGAGCAGTAGGAATTCCAACATATTTTGAAGGTAGCTTCCCAAAATCAGGGGCAGGACATATATGGCCAGTTTCTTATATTTTCTATAATACAAAATATCAATGGATATGTGCTGAAACAACAAGAGATTATTCAAATAACACTCACAATAATTATTTCGAAATTATAGGAAATCCACAAAAAGAAAGAGAACTATATGAAAAAAGTATAACAACTTTAAATAATCAAATAAAGAATTATGAGATATATTACTATTATAATGATAATAAGGAAAAAATAGAAAAAAATAAGCTGGAAATAACCTATTTAACTTCCTTAATAAATTATAATAATAACTCAGTGCAAAAATATTATTATGCAGTTACTAAAGAATTTTCATCTGATTGTTTGATTTTGATTAATATTTTTAATTGGATTTACCTAAAAACTTATTTTGAATTAAAATATCCATTTCAAAAAAATGCTATCGATTGGTGGATTATTAATGAAAGTGGAAAATATAATTTTTTCAAAGAATACACATTATAAAAATATATATAATATGTAAATAAATTAAAAAATCAAATAAGGTTGTTAGCTATAATATGATAATATATAATATGCTAATAATTAGCTAGAACATTACTAATGAATAAACAATAAAATATTCTATTTTACATTGAATTGAATATAATTAAATAATTAATACTAAAACTTAACACTAATTTTATTTCAACATTAAGTTTCATTTTCAAAATTAATTTTATAAATTAATTTTATAAATTAATTTTATATTAATATTAATTTATGCTAATACTAATTTTACAGCTACTATAATTATTCAAAAATATCTATTTAAAAAAGAATCTCATAAATTATATTCTTAAAATAATTCTTAACATTATATTAACAAGAATATATCATAATATTTAAATTAAAAAAAAGAGATAGTATAAACAATTAATATTAAGATAATCAAAATTTATATTAGTTATTAATAAAAAATATATTATTTAATTAATGTTACAAGAAAGAATGATACTATGAAAGTTGTAGCATGTGAAAACTGTGGAGCTAAATATCAAATCGACGATAATGAACAAGTCGATGATTATGAATGTTCTGTATGTGCAGGAAACTTAAACTCAGTTGAGGAATATCCTTCAAAACACTCCTTGAAAAAGCAAAATCATAGCAATCTTTATAGAGATGATTTTGATTCTAAAATTGTATATTGTAAAGATTGTGGTTTAAAATATACTCTTAAAAGTAATGAAAATCTTAAAGATTATGAATGTTCTAGTTGTTATGGAGATTTAAGATATATTGATGAAAAACTCAATGAAACTATTGATGAACCCCCCAATAATCTTGATAAATTAGAAGAAAGTAAAAACCATAGAAAAGAACAGATTGATGAAGAAAAATATAGAGATGATCTTGAAGATGTTATTTATGTTGAAAAGCCATTTTATGGTTCAAACACTTTAAATAATAAAAATGAAATTGAAGATTCTAATGAATATCAATTTAATAGTCAAGAAAGCTATAAAAAAGATACTGCCTATAAAAATAATGGCACATATAAAGATAATGGCCTGAATAATAATAAATATAAAAATGAGGCATATAAAAAAGATATAGATGATATAGATGATCTAAATAATTCTAATATTGTTTCTAATCCTAAACATAATAACGCTCCTAATTTTGATTCAAATATTATTTATCCAATGACTGAAACTAACCTTAGAAAGTTAGAAAAAAAATTGAGAAATGAAATTAAAAAAGATTTCTCAGAAAGTATATCTAAAAGCTATGGAAAAACACTTGAAAGAAACATAGACATCAATCAATCTTTATATAATGAAAATAAAAATAATGTGTCTATTAATACATATAACTATAAAAATGAAAATAAAACTATTGATGATAACACAAAAGATAATTTAGAAGAAAAGAAAAGTAAAGAATCTGAAGAATCTATATTTGATAAAATTTCAAAAAGAAATACAGAAGAAGAAAAAAAGAAAGGAAGTATTACAGATAAAACACCTAATCAAAAACAAGAATTAATTCCTCACCCAAATACAAAAAACACCTCTTATCATGATGTTTATATTATAGCAGGACTGATTATAGCTTTAATAGGTCTTTTAGACGTTTTATTATCTAAAAGGATTTATAGTGTTATATTTATAGTTATAGGAATTATTATATTTATCATTGGACTAATCAAAAATAATAATTATGTTTCTACAGAAAAAAGAGGTAGATTAATCAGAGAAAAGCTTTTAACACTCCCAGACAACTTTTATGTTCTTTATTATGTGAGAGTTCCAGATTCAAATGAAGGTATAAATCATGTTGTTGTTGGATCTTCAGGAATATTTTCAATTGTAAGTCAAAGTTATAATGAAAAAGAAGATAAAAATAAAACCAAAACTGAAAATGAAAATAAAAACTTAGTAAATAAATCAAATTTAGATGATTTAACTCTTTTAGACGAATCAGAAAATATTGATGTAACTAATAATATAAATAGTAATACAAATAATAAAAGTATGAATAAAAGTAATAATAAAAGTAATAATAAAAATAGAGATAATAAAAATAAAAACAACAAAAATGTGGAATATGATGAATATAATAACAATGAAAACAATAATACAATAAAAAATGTTACAGAAAGTAATATTAAAGAAAATAATCAAAAAAGACCAAATAGATTTAAATTCAAAGAAGCTGAAAATAAATTCCCACACAATAACAAAATAAAACAAAAATCAATCCATTTAAGCGAAGAATTAATCGATTTTTTAAATGAAAGTGGATTTCAAAACTTCTATGTTGAACCGTTAGTAGGTTTTGTAAACAATGAAGTTGCAGTTATAAATATGCCTTTAACTGATGAAGATCTATTTATTGATGAATTATTACAAAAGATAGTTCATGGGAAAAGACAGTTGGATGATAAAACTACTCATAGAGTTGCTGTTTTATTATCACAGTATGCTACAGAATGTTCTTCTTAATTAGATAAAAAAAGATAAAAAACTAGAAAAAGATAAAAAACTAGAAAAAGATAAAAACTAGAAAAAAATAAGAAATTAAAAAATAAGAAATTAATTTCAAATCCAGCAACAGCTTAAAAAATCAATAGATTATTAATTTAAGGTCATTTTATGAGTATAATAACAATTTTCTATAAATATTATCAAAATTTCAAAAAGAGAAAATATTCTAATAAGGTTAAAAAAGTAGCTAATGTTGTGGGAAATGATTTGAAAGTTAATGGCCCAAGTTATGTTACTCCAAAGACAGAATTAGGAAACAATGTTAATTTTAATGGAATTAAAATACAAGGTCATGGTAAAGTTATTATAGGGGACAATTTTCACTCTGGAATTGAGTGTATGCTAATAACTGACATTCATAATTATGATAATGGCAAATCAATACCATATGATGAAACAGTTATATCAAAAGATATCATAATAAAAGATAATGTATGGATTGGAAATAAGGTTACTATATTAGCTGGAGTTACCATTGGAGAAGGAGCTATTATTCAGGCAGGAAGTGTTGTTGTTAAAAATATACCTAAATATGGAATTGCGGGAGGTCATCCAGCTAAAGTCTTTAAATATAGAGATAAAAAACACTATGAACAGTTAAAAAAAGAAAAAAGATTCCATTGAAAAATACTAGAAATTTAAATAAAAATAATATTATGAAAATTTAATTAATTAAAAAAAAAAAAGAGCTATTATATATAAATAGTTGGATCATCAATTCCAGCTTCTATAAAAGCCCTTTTACGACGAACACAAGATTCACAAACACCACAATGATTATTTTCTCCAGTATAACAAGAATAGCTAATATCCATAGGAGCATCAACCCTTTTTCCAAGCTTAACAATTTCAATTTTATCTAAATCAATTAAAGGAGCCTTTATTTCAATTTTATTAGAAGAAATAGTCCCAATATCTATAAGCTCATTAAAGCTATTTAAAAACTCTTTTGAATTATCTGGAAATGTAGCTGCTTCTTCTTTGTCCCAACCAACAATTATTATATCTGCACTTTCACTTTCAGCAAAAGAAGTAGCTATAGCTGTAAAAACAACATTTCTACCTGGAACCCAAACTTTATTAGCTGTTTTTTTACTAACATCCATATTATCAATATCATCGAAATTTACCTCAGGAATATGATTATCATTAGTCAGTGCAGAGTTTCCAAGATTAGCTAACCATCGAATGTCGATTATTGTATGCCTCATACCTAATTTTTTACATATTTTCTTTGAAGCATTAATTTCCTGATTTAAACTTTTTTGGCCATAGTTAAAAGTTATTGCATGAATATCATAATCTTTTGAAAAGAAACTTGTTGCAACGGTTGAATCTAATCCTCCTGAAAGAACAGAAATTGCTTTTTTATTATTACTATTTTTAAACTTCATTTTCCCCAACAACTGATAATTCAATAAAAGCTTTTTTAAAAATAATATATTATTTATTCTTTTATTGATACAATTTATCATTTTATTACTAAAAATAATTAATAAACTAAATATAATTATTAAACTAATATAATTAATAAACTAATATAATTCTAAATATAATTATATATTAAACTAATAATTATTATTAAATATAATTTTTTTAAATATTATTTTTATAGATTTTATTAACTTTATAAATTTTATTAGTTTTATAAATTTTAAATAATGTTCTATTAATTTTAATTATATAATAAAAAAGGAATTATATAATAAAAACTAAAAATATGTAATAAAGAGCAGGAAGTTATATAATGGAAGAAATATTCAAAAGAAGAAGTATTAGGAAATATCGTGAAGGCGAAATCGAGGATGAAAAGATAGATAAATTGTTAAAAGCTGCAATGCAAGCACCAGGATCTAGAATGGGTAAAGAACCTTGGGAATTTATAGTTATTAAAAATAAAGAAACTATAAACAAATTGAGTGAAATGGATCATAATGCAAAGGTTTTAAAAGGAGCTAACTTAGCAATTGTACTTATAGCAAATATGGAAAATTCTCATTTCAAACATGTATGGCAGCAAGATATGGCAGCTGCAGCTACAACTTTACTATTGGAAGCAAGTTATTTAGATTTAGGTGCTGTGTGGGTAAACATTGCACCTAAAGAGGAAAGAATGAATTATATATCTAATTTATTCAACCTTAGTGAAAATTTAAGACCATTCAACATAATAAGTATTGGATATCCTGCAGAAGGTGAAGAAAATAAATTTATCGATAAATATCATGAAGATAGAGTTCATTATGAGAAATACTAAAATAAAATTATAAAATTATAAAATTAAACTAAAGTATAAAAACTAAAGTATAGAATACTAAATTAAAATATTAAATTAAAGTATTAAACTAAAGTGTTAAACTAAAATTACTAAATTTAAGTAATAAATTAATATACTAAATCAAGACTTACTACCCTTTTATTTTTTTCATTATTAATTGTATTACTATGGGTAAACCAGAGATAACAACAATAGCTATTACTAACAATGAAAAATTATCTTTCACTATAAGCAAATTACCAAAAAAGTATCCTATTAAAGTGAAAATTAGTACCCATGCTACACCACCAATTATATTATATGATAAAAATTTTTTGTATGGCATTAATCCAATTCCAGCTACAAATGGGGCAAAAGCTCGTATAATCGGTATGAAACGTGCTAATATAATTGTTTTTCCACCATATTCCTCATAAAAATCATGAGCTTCAATTAAATGATTTTTATTGAAAAGTTTAGAGCCTTCTTTATTGAATATTTTAGGACCTATATACTTTCCAATCTGATAATTAACAGTATCTCCCAAAATAGCTGCTAGTGATAATATAATTATTGAAACTATTAAATTCAGTGCCCCTCCTGCAGATAATGCACCTATTATGAATAATAACGAGTCTCCTGGCAAAAATGAAACAATTATTATCCCAGTTTCGCAAAAAACAACTAAAAATAATATTAAATATGTTAATGAACCAAATAAACTTATTACATATCCTAAGTAAATATCTAAGTTTAAAATAATGTCTATAATTTGATTTGTAAAGTCCATATTTTACCTATTATAGTAAAATCCTATATAAAATTATGTATAATCACCCACATATTCATTAAACTAAATCAATAATTTTTTATTTTAATTTAAATATTCAAATTAAAAACATATATAACCTACTATAACTTCTAAAATAACCTTTAAACTCATTGTTCAATTTCATTTAAATTAAACCAGTTTTTCATAAGCTCCCAATTAAATAATGCGACTCCGTCAGCACCCCCCTCTAATGCAGCTTTAGAATTTTCTTTTATTGTATCAACAGGTAGAGAAGTTTCATTATCGTCACTAACATAGACTTGAATTCCCATAGTTACTTTAGACCACCAAGCTAAACTTTTAAAATAGGATGCTGTTTCTTTAATCCAAGTAGAATTCTGATTATAATTACCAGAATAAGCCATAGGAATTATCACATCAACATACTGAGATAATGTTCTAACATCTTGACCATAATATCTTTCATCTTCTCTTTCAGGCATTACTGTTGCAGACAATGTTACATCCTTATTTTTAAGACTATCACTAACCATTGAAACAAACTTTGAAACAGCATTAGTAGAAGTAATTCCATTAGGATAATTATATTCATAAGCATTACCAGGATAACGAATATAATCTAATTGAATACCACTAATTCCAGGAATCTGAGCAAATTTATTTATCTGATCTATTTTAGCATTAAAATAATCATAATTAAAATCTTTTTTATTAGTATCGATAGGATTTACCCAAGTTCCATTATAAAAACACTGCACCCAAATATGAACTTTAATACCATTTGCATTAGCTTTTTTTGCCCATGAGCTGACATTTTTTTCTCCGAATATATCAACAGCACTAGAATGAATGAAAATATTTTGAACACCGTTTTTAGATAAATTATCTAAATCAACATCATTCATATTTTTTCCTTGAACCCAAACAGCATTATTAACACTATCTTTCAAAGCTACTGTTACAAAGCTACTTAATAAAAGAGCAGATATAAATATAATAAGTATTAATCCAATATGTCTTTTTTTAATGTTTTTAATATTAATTTTTTTCATTAAAGCTACCTAATTTAATTTATAATTCTATTGATTATAATTCTTCTAATAAATATTTATCTTAAAACTATAATAATTTATTGAAAAATCAATTAATAAAAAAATATTAAAAATAAAAAATAGCTAAAAATAAAAATAATTAATAAAAAAATAAATAATATTAATAAAAAATAACTCTACAATAAAAAAATTAAATTTAAAGCCTATATGTACAATCTATTATTGTTTTAAATAAGTTATTAGAAGAAATATCATAATTCTGATTATAATAATCATCATTTTCTTTATCAACAACAAGAAAAGACAATGCATTATTAATAATATCTTCAACATTAGTATATTTAAACATTAAACCCCTATTAATATAATATTGATCAACAGCCAAAGTTTCTCCAGGATAACAAGAAATCACAGGCGTTTTTAAAACTGCCGACTCCCTATTTATAGTACCTCCTGCACCAATAACTAGATCACATTGTTTAATTACACTAGATAAATCAATGGGAGGTTCAAGTATGTTGACATTTTTAATTCCTTCAAAAATATCAGCTTGCTGTTTAAAACGAGGCAAAACAAGAATGTTAGCATAGTCCTTTAAAACATCAATTATTGGAGAAAGAACTGATTTTTCAGAATCAACATCAAGATATGAAGCAAGTGAAGGTTCAGGTCTCATTAATATAGTTTTATTTAAATCAAGTTTAATATTTAAATCTTCAAAGATTTTTTCATTATATTCAAAATTTTTAAAGTGAAGCAGCTCACTAGTACCATCATAGCTTATTATTTTGTTTGGATCTACACCATACCTCATTAACTTCCTTATATCAATAACATTTGGGGCAATAATCCTATCACATAATGGCAATGTCATTTTATTTACTGCTTCTGCATATTCATTATCTATAATATATACATTAGGTATATTAAGACCAAAAGATACACGTGGTAACTCTACTGAATGTTTAGCTAAACAAACATCGATTTTTTCAGGAGCTATTATATCTACAAGCTCATTAACTCTATTTGTACTTTCTTTTAATTTTTTATATAGACCTAATCCTCCATGTTTACCAACAGAAATGAAATCAATATCATGAGTTTCCATTAATCTATGTATATCTCCAAAATCACGAGTAGTTACTATTACATCTTCACCTTGATCTTCAAAATATTTAATTATATCTTTAAAAAACATTACATGAGGAGCATTAGTTATATCTATCCAAATTTTCATGAAAAAACACTCCACTAATTATGTTCCATATTCAGAAATTAGATTTATTAGTTCAACACCATTTATTAGTCGAATATTCTTAATTTCATTGTATTTTTTGTTTTCAAAGTCTGAAGTTGTGATAAAAACCCCGTTTTCTGCATTACAATCATTTAATTTTTTCATGAAATCTTCAACCTCAATTTTAGAGATTATATCTCTGGACTGCCTAGCTTGCAAGTAAATTTTTCTAAACCCTAAAATATCTTCATTTATAACTCCTTCAACAATAATTTTATTATTATCTATTATTTTTAAATTTGTTTGAGTTTGTTTTCTTCCACCACCATAGCCCATTGATACTAATAAATCAGTAATTAATTTTAAAAAATTATCTAAAGGATAATCCACTATATCATTAACCATCACTACATTCTCCAACCTTAATTTTTTTATTATAAATAATATTAGCCATATAAAGTAAAAATCCCAGTAAAAAGTAGCAGAGAACATTAATTTCCATCAAACCAGTTTCGATACATATAATAGCATAGGTTAGAAGTAAACTATAAACAAAAATATAAGAAAAATCTTTTGATATTCTCATTATCTTATATCCTAACCCTAATATAAATCCAATAAGACACATACCGAGAACCACACCTAACCTTCCAAAATCAAGTAACATAGGACCAATAATAGTAGGAGTGATTGATACAGTACCTCTCCAAGCTATTAATTTACCAATAATCATCCTTGTACTAAGACCACTACTTCCGGGAATTGCACTAAGTATTAACTTACCATGAGTAATGCCAAAATTTCCTGAAACACTATCTATAAGATTTAAAACATTCATTGTGAAATTAACTCTAGATCTAAGAGATTCAAAAAGCCCTAAATTATTTGCAGAATTTTCTTCAATAGCTCTGAGATATCCAAAACCTGAAAGAAAGAAAAATCCAACAATTAAAACAATTATAACTTCCCAAATAGAAATTATTCTTCCATAGTACCCCATAATAAGCATCATGAGCATGACAGCACACAAATGTGTTCTATATCCTAGAGCAAATAGAAAAATGAAGCAATAAAAGATAAAACAAGAAATCTAAATCTTACTTGAGAAAAAGTTAGTTTATTATCTTTAAAACGCTGCAAATAAGAACTAGCAACAAGACCTACACCAGGAATCAACAAACTAATAGGCATAGTAAAAATAGGTATCAATTTATATCGCAAAGAAGGATTAAAAATAGGTAATCCTCCCATTGTAATAGTACAAATGAAAAAAGATAAGACACCACTAAGTATACAGACAAAACCAATTGAATAAAAATCATTATAATCAATCTTAATAAACTGATTTTGATTTTTACCTTTAAAAAAACACATTGGTAAAAATAAAACACCACCAATGAAACTAATAAAGGCTAAAAATAATGTAAATTTCAACTCAAAAGATAAATCAATTGTAGAAATCATTAAGAAAATTGAAAAAATAATTAAAAAGCAAAAAGGATGAAATAAATGATTATTTAATATCTTACTTCTTCTTAAAAAACTAATAAAGTCATTACTTGGATAAATGTTCTTAAAATAACTATTAAGAAAGCTTTTTTCAACAGATAACATAATTTTAAAAATTAAAACAAATAATTTAGAATTTTTAAAAGTTTTTTCAATGAAAAATGATACTTTAATTCCTAAAGAATAAAAAAAGCTCATAAAGTTCACTCCAAGATGAATTATAATTTTATGTTTCTAAAAAGTTTGTTTCTAAAAAATCTGTTTTAAAGAGTCTGTTTCTAAAAAGTTTTATTATGTAACTCTATTTACACTTAAAACATCATAACTATTTTCAATTGCATTTATTTGCTCTTGATTTGCATTATATATCCTAATATTAATTGTATCAGATTCACCATTTATATTTCCAAGAATCTTTGATGCTAATCTAATATCAGAATCATCTGCCATTACAAGAGCTAATTGAAGATAAGAGTTTTTAAAAGTAGGCCGAATAGACTCTTTTTTTAAATCATCATACATAATATTTGATAAGTTTTGAAACACATTATTATTCACATTATTAACACTAATTCTTGTTGAAATTGTGTAATTAGTCCCATTAGGAATTCCAGATACTAAATTTTTTAATGTTGATACACTTTGATGCTTGATTTTAATATCAACAACATTTTTATATTTATCACCAGTACTTTTTAATGTTATTTCTTTAATATAGATATCAGCATTATCTGCATCGTATGCTGCCATTATAGGCTTATTTGAATTGTTTGAAAGGATTTCAACTTTTGTATTTCCCCCTTTATAAACATCAACCCAAATAACTGTTCCATTTGCACTAATATCTTTACCTTCCTGATTATAACCTTTGATTTCAGCTTTAACTATTTCACCTTTGTGATATAATGTCGAATACTTATCAGGAAGATCCTTTATGGTCTGAGAATCAAAAATATAAGTCTCAACATCACCAGCATCATTACTAACAATTGTATAAACCGAGAATAATAAAGTTCCTATAATAAAAATTAAAATCACGATATCAATTATCGTAAACTGAGATATAATCGAACTTAACTTTTTCATAGTACTCAAACACCATTTTTTAAAGAATATAATCAAAATTTTAAAATTTATTCTTAAGATTTTATAGTCTAAATTAAAAAATTATAATCCAAAAGAGCTATTTCAATCTAAAATTTTCAATATAAAAATCAGAGCATATAGATTAAGATTTTTAAAATGAGAATAAAATACGATTTTAAAATACAAAATATACTTTAAATAATTATAGTGCAAACTTAAGGCAAATATATAAATAGTAAGTTATAAATAGTAAGTATTTATTTTTAAATTTTATAATATATATATATATATATATATATATATATATATATATATGAATATTAAAAATATATTATATAATAGTTAACATCTTATTATAAAATTTATTATGTATAAAATAATAAAATTTATATATATGTTAATACTAATTATCTTATATTACTAAATATTTATATCTCTGATAATATTCACCATTAAGTGGTGTGTAAATAATAATATATAAAATTTACTAAATTATCAAAAAAATAATGAAAAATATAAAGTCTTTTAATGTTCCTAGCTTTAGAATAACCTTTAAAAACTTTACAAGGCGTATTGTTTTTTAGTATTAAGAACAAAAATTTAAAATATTGATGTTTCTAAATATTTTAATTAAATAAACTTAAAAACACTGAAATAAAGTTATAATACATATAAACACTGATAAAGGAAATAATATTTATCAAAAATTTTTAAAATAGAGAATAATCAAATATATAATCAAAATAATAAGTATAATGTATATAATATTTAAAAAATAGCGAACAAAAAGACATTATCTACATCAAAGATATTAAATCCAAAATAATAACAAAATAATATTAATTATTTCTTAATCATGGAAATATAGAAAAATTTTTAATTTTTTGGTTAAAAATTTAAATACACTAAAATAAATCTTAGATTTCAATTTTTAAAGACTTATAATTTTTAAAGACTTATAAAAATATAATAATATCCTATAAAAACAGAAATGAAAATATCTGAAACATATGAAAACATATTTATAATTAAATTGTTAATAATCATGAAAATTAAGATATTCATGATCTTCATCAGTTAAAAAATCTATTTTATAAGGATATTTATACTTGATATTTTGATAATAGAACTTATTAGAAAAATTTGACTCTTTAAAACCTTGAAATATCTCATTAGGGACATTTTGATGTGCATATTTAGTACCATGTCCATTTCTAAAAATGACAAATAATGTTTTAGAAATACTATCATAATAAACTCTTTGAAAAGCAATATTATTAGAAAAATCCATAATAAACATCTCATTATCACTAAAAAAATACACCATTATTATAAATAATACCTATTACTCATAAAAAATACTTTAGTATCAATAAGGATGATTCCTTATTTATAAAAAATAATTTATTATCTTTAAAAAATACTTTATTATCATAATAAATACTTCAATATAATGATGTATTTTATCTTAAATTAGATATATACTGATTAATTTCAAAATTAGCTAGATTTAAAACTTCATTCAAAGGAATGTTTCTTTTAATAGCAATTTTTCTTATATCTTCATATTCAGGTCTTGAAGATATAATTTCTCCATCAATATAACCTATTTTAAATTTAATAGATTCAATTTCACCTTCAATATTTATATCTAGAGATATAAACTCCCTATTAGCTATTCCCCTATGAAAATTTTGAGAAACTCTTATTCCCAATGTACCAGTTTCTTTAAATATAATAGAAACTAATCTATCAGTATCTTCTTTTCTTGAAATTACCTTAATGATATTTCCTGGTCGATTTTTCTTCATTATAACAGGTATAACCAAAACATCACGAGCACCCTCTTTCATTAATTTATCAAAAAGATAACCTATGCTTTCACCAGATAAATGATCCACATTAGTTTCTATAACATCAATATCTTGAGATTTTATATTTGATTTAGCTCTAATAATCCTTAAAACATTAGGAAAATCAAAATCTTTTTTTCCAGCTCCATAAGCAATTTTATCAACTTTTACAAAAGGTTGAAAATCCATAAATTCATCACAAAGCTCAGCATATAATGCAACCCCTGTTGGAGTAGCTATTTCAGTATTAACTGGCCCTCCAAATGAAGAAATATTTCTCTCACTAATAATTTCAAGAGTAACTGGTGCTGGAACAGGAATCATACCATGAACTGATTTAACTGAACCCCCACCAACAGCAATTGGCAATCCAATAACCTTTTCTTTTTTATTGTTGAATCCAAGTTTACAAAAACCAAAAACAGAACCAAAAATGTCAGCAACTGCATCAGCAGCACCAACTTCATGAAAATTAACATCTTCCAAAGATTTTCCATGAATTTTTGCCTCAGATAAAGCGATCCTTTTAAAAACTTTTCTTGAAATATTGAAAATATCTTTTATCAGCTCCTTTCCAAAAATACTATTCTTTTTTTGAAGTTCAATCTCTTCAATATGGTTTATTTTAGATAAAAGCTCTTTATAAGAAATAGAATGATTATTATGATTATTATTATCAATAGTTTCAACTTCTAAAAAAATAGATTCGATTCCTGCTTTATTAACATTATTTACCTTAACATTAACTCCACCAAAATCATTAGCCATATATTCCATAACTAGCTTCATCTCTTGGGGATTACAACCTAAATCAATGAATGCTCCTCCAATCATATTCCCAGCTATTCCTGCATTTTGAGGATCTATTATTAGTACCATGATCTCCCTTTCCAAAAAATATCATAAATAATTTAGACATTAATTTTATTTATTATAATAAACAAAATTTTTAAAACTTTAAATTAAATATGTTAAACAATATAAATAATATTATTGAAATATTTTAATATAATTGAAATAATTTAATATAAAATAATGGAATCTTATAATAAATAAAAATATAATATAAAAATATAATAATTAAAAATTTAATAAATGAGAATTTAATAAATAAAATTTTAATAGATAAAAATTTATTAATAAATGAGAATTTAAAACATGATTAATACTTATATTATCTAAAACATGATTAATTTTTATAATATTATAACAATAAGTGAAATTAGAATTTATAAAGACATATATAAGATTATCTAAAGAATAAATTAATAAATTTCTGAATTTAACAGTTTATAGCCCTATGAGTGATTATCATGAAAAATAGAAAAAACAAATTTAAGACTAAAAAAAGAACTAAGAAAATCTTTGATAATATAAAACTCCATAGTGACTATGATTATTTTTATATGGAAAATCCAAATTATTTTCTAACATTTTGTGATGGTTTCGATGTTGAAAACCAAATAAATAATGGAATTGATATTGTAGAAAATATAATCATATTATCAACTAATTATAATGTAGAAAACAATTTTAAAACATCTCTTAAACATTTTGAAAAAGAAAAAAAGATTAAAAGTAATTTTAATAGTTATAATGAGTATAATAGCTATATTGCTCAACAATTTCCTGTTAATCAATCAAACCTTAAAAATATTAATATTGAAAATGAAAATAATAAAAATTCTGAAATTAACTCTAACAACAATATAAATTATTTTTTAGAAAATTCAGATAGTTTAACAATTATAAATTTTATGAATAACAATCTTAATCTTATAAAGTTAACTGATTATCTAAAAATAGCTAAAGTTAAAAGAGATTCAAATTCTCTTGAATTAAATTTAAACCAGATAATATATATAGATGAAATTTTAACTATGAGGGAACTTATAAGATTATATAAAATAGCAATTGAAACAAAGATTAAATATTTTGACTATTTAAGGCTACCAGAACATATACATGATGCTTTAAATAATAATGAATCTATAATTTTAGCTTGTAAATCACCAAGTGGATTTGATGAAGGAAAAGAACAAAATTTAATGGAATTAATTAATATACATAGTAATAAAAATATAGAAACTATTGAAAAAGAAGTAGTAAGAACAATGGTTAAAAGTTGCAGTAAATCATTGGACAAGATGGAACTATCTTTTGGAATACTTGATTATATATTAGCTGAAGGAATTACTATTGATTTACTTGTAGATGCTGGAATGGAGCTATGTGTTGGTATTGATGAAACTCCAGAAAAAATAAAAGAATTAAGGCTGAGATTAAAAAATCAAATATTAAAAGCACTCGAAGATATAAATGTTATTGCTCTTTTAATGTCAGCTATCAGATGTGAAGAAGATTTTAAGGCCAATAGAGTTAGAGAAGTCGATGTTAGTGATGATCCTGCTTATTTATATAGTGATGAAGTTTTAGGAATAGCTATATCTAATCAAATAGCTGGAACAAAAGCTACATTTAACTTCAAACGTTATGATGAAAAAAAACCTGGAATATTATCTAAATTAGGTCCAATGGTAGATGATATATTTGCTGGGCTTATAGCAGGTTGTATGTCTAAAATGTTTGAAGAAGAATATTAAACTAAAAAACTAAAAATTTTAAAAAAGAAAATCTAAAAAGAAAAGTTAAAAAATAATATTATATAAAAAATAAACAAATATATTAAAAATATTATTAAAAGTATTATTAAAATTATTATTGGAAGTATTATTGAAAATATTACTAAAATTATTACTAAGACTATTACTAATATTATTATTAAAATTACTAATAAGATATTACTAAAATACTACTAAAAAATCTATTAAAAAATCTATTAAAAAGTTAAGAGATTTATTAAAAGATTTATTAAAAAGTTTAAAAAGGAATTTAAATGACAGAGAAAGACAAACAAAAAGATGATTATTTCAGTAGTGAAAAATCATCAAAAATAAGATCCATAGCAGGTCTTTTAACATTTTCAACAATTTTACCAATAAATATATACACAAGTATTGAAGAGATGGCTAAAATGACTTGGTTTTGGCCAATGATAAGTACTTTAGTTGGTTTTTTCGCTTTAATAATTGGACTATTTTTAAATATACTGAATTTCCCTATTTTCGTTATTTCTGTCATCATTTATAGTTTTTTAATATGGTTTAATGGTTTTCATCACCTTGATGGACTTATAGATATTGGAGATGCTTTAATGGTGCATGGTACTCCTGAAAAAAAAATATCTGTAATGAGAGATTCTATGATTGGAACTGGAGGAATAGCTTTATTTTTCATTGTTGGGATTTTAACAATTGCTTTTTTAAATTCTATACTTTTAATAGGTTTTATATCATCAATCTTAATATGTGAAATGTCAGCGAAAGTTGGTTTAGTTAGCTGTGCAATTTCTTCAAAGCCAGGAAATGATGGAACTGGAAGGTACTTTATAAAATCAATGACAATACCAAAATTTATAGCTACACTAATTATAACATTAGCTATCGGTTATTTCTTTGGAGGAATTATAGGGGCATTTGGAGTTGTTGGAGGAGCATTTGGAGGAGCATTAATTAGTTTAATTGGAAAGAAAAACTTCAAAATAGCTACTGGTGATGTTTTAGGTGCCTCAAATGAGATTGGTAGATTATTTTCGCTTTTATTTATGTTGATAATAATATTATTACCTCAAATAAGAATATTTTAAAATTACCTCAAACTTATATAAAATAATAGATTTAGTAAATAATAAAACAAATATAAAATAATCAGACTCAAATAAACATAATATAATTAAAGTAAATCAATTTAAATAATTACACTAAAATAACTATAAAATAATTAAAGTAAACCAATTATAAATAATTACAGTAAATTAATTATAAATATTACATTGAAAAGGATATATTAGAATAAGAATATAATAAATCATATTTAATAAATAAATTGTGATAATAATGAATATTAATGTTTTAAGATTAGATCATAGATCAAAAAGAGATGCTAGAATAACCACCCACGTCTGTCTAACATCAAGAGCTTTTGGAGCATCAAAAATATATTTAGGTGGAGAAGAAGACGAAAAGCTTATGAAAAATGTTGAAGATGTTGTAAAACGATGGGGAGGAAATTTTGAGATCAAATATAAAAAAAATTATATGAATCTCATAGAAGAGTGGCAAAATAATGGTGGAGAAGTAATTCATCTTACAATGTATGGATCTCAAGTTCAAGATGTTATAGGCGAAATAAGAGAATCTTCAAAAGATAAGTTAATTGTTGTTGGAGGATCAAGAGTACCAACCAAGGTCTATAAAAAATCAGATTATAATGTTTCTGTAACAAAACAACCACACTCTGAAGTTTCTTCACTAGCTGTCTTCCAACACATGTTAATGGATGGAAAAGAATTCAATCTCGATTTTGATGATGCTATCTTTGAAGTAATCCCAACTTCTGAAGGTAAAAGAGTAAACATCAATGAAGAAAAAAAGAAAGAAAATATGATTGATAACTAGAATAAGTATAAACTATATAAAAAAAATTAATAAAAAAATTAATAAATAAAATTAATAAATAAAATAGTTATAATTAATTTGATAATTAAAAAATTATAATTAAAATAATTATGATTAGAATAATTATAATTAGAATAACTATATTAATAAATAAAATAACTAATAAATAGACTTCCCATGAGCAATAGCCACTATTCCTGGAATGTTTTCTACTTTTAACTTAAAAAATGCTTCAATACCCTCATATTCATAATCAACGATCTGTTTTGATTTGACAGAATCAGTTAAAAGAGCTGCTATTGGAGGAGTGACTACAAAAATGGATTTTTGATTTTTAAGAGACTTTACAGTTTTTTCACTTAGAGAACCTTTTCCAATGTGAATTCTAACCCCTGCTTCTGATAATAAATGTATTGATGATTCAATTTCATCTTTATTACTAGTAGTAGGAGCTATACCAGCGTCACTAACAGCAGTGTGCATTATAACACTACCCTCTAAATTAACAAGAATTTTATCTTTGGGTTTATCTTTATTTTCAATTATTTTTCTTTTTAACTTAGGTAATACTGCATCTCTACCTGTAAAGATGTTTCCTGAAATAAGTAATTTATCCCCTACTCTTAAATCATCTATATCTTTAATAGAAATAGGAGTTCTTATTTTTTTTATATCTTTCATAATTATCATTAAAAATTTTATAACCAACATTAATAATTATAATCAAGATTAATAATAAAAAATTAAAAATCAGCTCTCAAAATCCTATGAAATAATCAAAGATAAACTAATTTAAATGAAAGTTATATAGATATTATTATCTTATATTCAAGCTACTTTTAATCTCACGAATACTAGTTAAAAAATCGATTAAGTGAGTATATTTTATATGCCCCATTAGAACAATTCGGATAGCTTTTGGATAAGATGAAACTGAAACCATCCATCCTTTTTCTTCTAACATGTTAGCTAAATCATCGGTAGGTATTTCTGGGTGAGTAAAAGCTACAATATTTAACTCAGGTTCAACTATTAACTCAAAATCCTCTTTAAATAAAGCATCAGCTAAAAACTCACTATTAATCATACATTCATTAGCATTTTTAGCATAGCCTTCTCTACCCATATATTGCATAATTGCCCAAGTAGCTGCAGCTGGAGCACCTAAACGAGTTCCAACAATGGTTGATTGTTCTTTAGAAGTTAAATATGGAGATTTAACCGCCATAACATCTAAATATTTTTTTTCTCTAAAAATTATACCCCCAGAAGGAATAGGAGCAAGACCCATCTTATGAGGATCAACGGTTATAGAAGAAACCCCTTCAAGAGAAAAATCAAAAACAGGCATTTCATAGCCAAAGTCTTTTAAAAATGGAATAGAAAACCCACCAAAAGCAGCATCAACATGAAAATAAATATCATTATCATGAGCTAACTTCGATAAATCTTCAATTGGATCAATCATGCCAAGTTCAGTAGTACCAGCCACTCCTACAATAGCAATTGTATTATCAGAAATGTTTTTTTTAACAGATTCAATATCAACACGATAATTTTCATCTAAATCTGCTTCAATAAGTTTTAAATTAAGTAAATCAGCAGCTTTTTTAAATGAAAAATGAGCAGACTTAGGAACAATGATTTCAGGAATAGAATATCCATTTTCACTATCAATATTTCCAATATCCTTCTCTTCTCTAGCCATATTACGAGCAGCACGTATAGCCATTAAATTAGCTTCAGTTCCCCCAGTAACAACATTACCAAAGGGTTTTTCAAGTGAAAGAAAGGATCCAATATCTTTAATAACTTCATCTTCAAGAGTTTGAGTTCCTTTAAAAAGACCAGGATCTCCAAGGTTTGCATCTAAAAAATCACAAAATACTTCTTTAGCTAAAGGATCAGCACGAGTACACATTGACCCTAAAATTCTTCCATCAGAATATTCTAAATCTTGTTTTTTGAGTTTAGACAATTCTTCTAATATTTTTTCTTTTTCTAATGGTTCTTGATTCATTGAAATACCCTTTAGATATCAATCATTAAAATAATAAACATAATAATGAACATGATAATAAACATGATAATAATTAAATGATTGTATAAATGAATGATTATGTGATTAATTAACTAATTAATAAAATAAATAAAAATTATAGATTAAATTAAAAATAAATAATAAAAAGATAATCAATAAGATTTAATTAAATCTTATTTCTTTTGATTTCTTGCTGCATCTAAAATTAACTTTTGCTCAGACCTAGCTACAGTATGTCTTACATCACTAACAGCATCAGTGTTAGCTGAAACACTACATATTCCAAGTTCAACAAGTTTTTCAACGATATGTGGCTTACTGCCTGCTTGACCACAAATACTTGATGTGACTCCAGCTTCATTACACTTTCTAATAGTTCGCTCAATTAATTTTAAAACTGCAGGATGCTCTTCAGTATAATTTTTAGCCACTAACTCATTATTTCTATCAACTGCAAGAGTGTATTGAGTAAGATCATTTGTTCCTAGGCTTGCAAAATCAATTCCAACATCAATAAAATCTTCAATGATTAAAGCAGCTGCAGGAGTTTCTACCATTATACCAAAATCAACATCTTTATGAGGTCTAAGCCCTACTTCTTCAGCTATTTGTTTAGCTTTTATAAGTTCATCTGGACTTTGTGATAATGGAATCATAATTCCAATATTAGTATAACCTTGCTCATGAAGCTTTTTAATAGCTTTAAATTCTGCTTTAAGTATTTCTGGTTCATCAAGTTCTCTTCTGATACCTCTCCAACCGAGCATTGGATTATGTTCATAAGGTTCATCTTCTCCACCATCAAGAGTTTGGAACTCATCAGTAGGAGCATCTAAAGTTCTATACCAAACAGGTTTTGGATAGAAAACATCAACAACTTTTAAGATATTCTCCATCAATATTTTTACAAGTTCATCCTCTCTACCATCAAGAATAAATTTTTTTGGATGAACACCAGAAGTTAACATCATGTGTTCAGTTCTAAGAAGACCAACACCATCTGCACCAGTAGCAAAAGCTTTTTTAGCTGCTTCAGGCATGCTTACATTAGCTTTAACCTCAGTGACGGTGATAATTGGAGCAGATACTTGAGAAACAGCAGATTCATCTTGTACTTTTTCCTCAGCTATATGGAATTCTCCTTCAAAAACAAGACCTTTTTTGCCATCAATAGTTACTTTACTATTCTCTTTAAGAACTTCAGTAGCATTACCAGTTCCAACAACACAAGGAATTCCAAGTTCACGAGAGATAATAGCTGCATGACAAGTTATTCCACCTTCATCAGTGATTATTCCACTGGATCTTTTCATAGCAGGAACCATGTCAGGAGTGGTCATTGTTGTGACCATTATATCCCCATCTTTAATTTTGTCTAATTCATCAATCTTTTTAATGATTTTTACAGTTCCAGAAGCCATACCTGGACTTGCACCAAGACCTCTTACAATAACTTCCCTATCTTCAATATCAGATCCTTTATCTCCAACTTCAGACCCATTTTCATCTAAAGTAGTGATTGGTCTAGATTGTAACATATAAAGAGTGTTATCATAGAAAGCCCATTCAGTATCTTGAGGAGCATTATAATGATTTTGGATTCTTTTACCCATTTCTGTTAATTCAATAAGTTCTGCTTCTGATAAAACTCTTTCATTTCTTAATTCTTCAGGAACATCAACTTGTTTAGTTTCTCCACTAGGTAATTTTTCAAACATTACCTTTTTATCAGCTATACTAAAGTTTAATATTTCATTAGATTTTTTATCAACATAATAGGTATCTGGTGTTACAGAGCCAGAAACAACAGCTTCTCCAAGTCCCCATGAACCTTCAATAAGAGCTATATCTTCGCCAGTAGAAGGATTAACAGTGAACATTACACCTGCTTTTTCAGACTCAACCATTTCTTGAACAACTACAGCAATATATACTTTGGAATGTTCAAAATTGTTTTCTTCACGATAAAATATTGCTCTAGCTTCAAAAAGAGAAGCCCAACACTTCCTAACATAATCAATTACAGATTCTGCACCATAAATATTTAAAAAAGTATCTTGCTGTCCTGCAAATGACGCTTCAGGCAAATCTTCAGCTGTTGCAGATGACCTAATAGCTACAAGAACATCTTCAATTCCAACTTTTTGGCAGAGTGCATTATAAGCTTCAATAATAAGTGCTGATATATCTTCAGGAATATGAGTTTCAATGATAATTTTTTTAATTTTTTCAGCAGAATTTTGAAGTTCTTTAGTATTATTAATATCAATTCCACTTAATATATTCATGATATTATCAAATATTCCAGTATCATTCATAAATTTATTATAAGTTTCTGCAGTAACTACAAATCCCGGAGGCACTGGTATTCCTGCTTGGGTTAATTCACCTAAATTAGCCCCTTTTCCTCCAGCAATTCCAACATCATCCTTACTTATATTTTCAAATGTTTCAACATACATATTTTTCATCCTTGTTGAGTTTTAAATTTTTAATAATAGTTTTAGCCATTAAAAATGTTATTTTAAAGAATTTAAGCATTAAAATTGTTTTGTAATTTTTTGTAACTTTATATATTTATGAAATCTAAAATATAACTAGATATTACAATAATACAATGAATAATAATAATAAATTAAATTTATAAATATATCTAAATTTTATGAATTATATTTATAAAAATTTCTATCATATTATAATTATTTATACTATAATTATTTGTATTGCATAATTATTTTTATAGTATTATAATTATTTTTATAATAATTATTGTATAATTATTTGTTTTGTATAATTATTTTGTCGATAGTTAAATTTATGAGCTTAT
Source organism: Methanobrevibacter arboriphilus (assembly GCF_019669925.1). Classification (NCBI taxonomy): domain Archaea; kingdom Methanobacteriati; phylum Methanobacteriota; class Methanobacteria; order Methanobacteriales; family Methanobacteriaceae; genus Methanobrevibacter; species Methanobrevibacter arboriphilus. The sequence continues at coordinate 1,786,072 of NZ_AP019779.1, read as the reverse complement.
TTGACTAATTCTTCACCTTTATCAACTATAATTTTGCAGCTTACAGGTAATTTCATAGCAGCTCTTCTTAAAGATTCTTTAGCATCTTGGAAATTTTTTTTGTTAGTATCAATAGATAAAACTTTTTGATTCTTTTTCACAATAGCTTCTGAGCTGATAGATTTACCAAAAGATTTTCTCATACCATTTTGAACCCTATCTGCACCTGCACCAGTAGCCATTGGATTTTCTCTCACAATTTGATGAGGGAAAACTCTAATTTTCAAATGATAACCCATTCTTCCAGCTTTTCTTTGCATAAATCTGTTAGAAGCAATACGAGCAGCTTCAAGAGCATTATGACTAATATGAGCAGGATCTTTTACAGCTAAACTTACTTTTACTGGAAATTCATCAGTTAAATTTCCCATATCAAATTGAACTACCTTAGAACCAGGAATTTTTCTTATATATTCTCTTCTTGTATAAGCACGAACCATTAATAGTCCTCCATAATAAAATTGAATTATATATAATTATATTTCTATCAATAAATTAATAAAATACTTATTATATCAAATGGACATTGTTAACAACTTTTTAATTCATAATATTGCAATAATATGTGTTATATCCATATAATATAAAGTTTAAAACTTAAAATGTAATATTAAAAGCATAATATCAGCATAAATATTTTTATTTTTAAATTTAATATACATAACTAGATAGAATATGATTATTTATTTTTATAACTATTAATAAATGTTACTATAATAAATGTTAATAAAAAATTTATTCTAAAAATAAAAAATTTAATCATATGAATAATAAAATATTTAAAAGAAATAATAAAAGATTTCTCAGAAACTATATCTAAAATCTATGGAAAAACACTTGAAAGAAACAATAATAGAAATAATAAAAAGAATAATAAAAAATAATAAAAGAATAAAATTATAGTGTTAAAATCATTCCAATATCTTTTTTAATCTTAATAAAATGATTTCTGAATCCGTTCCCCATCTAATTGGAGCTTGGTATGTTCCAACTCCATCACTAACAACCAAATATTTATTATCTTCTTTAAAAATACCTCGAACATATTTAAACATTATTCTTATTAAAAATCTGATTGGATAAAATTGGCCTCCATGTGTATGACCAGAAAGTTGTATATCAACACCCATATTTTTAAATTCATCCCAAAACACAGGAAAATGATTAATAACAATATTAACATCATCAGAATTAATCATTGAAAAATCATTACTATTTTCAATTGAAACACCAGGTTTTAAAATTGAAGAAACAAAAAATCCATGTATAGACAAACCTTTAAACTCTATTTTATCATTAAATAATACTTTCAAGTTAGCATTTTCTGCTGCTTTAATAACATTTTCCAAACCAGGATAATAGTCATGATTTCCAGGAGTGAATATTATAGGAATTTTAGAATCCTTTAAAGGAGAAAAATCATCAACTTCTATTGGTGTTGACCCATCAGCTAAATCACCAGATAAAATAGCTATTTCAGCATCTGTTGAATTGATTTTAGAAACAATATCTTTTAAAAGTTTTTCACCCCTAATTGAACCTATATGAACATCAGAAAAATGAATTATATTTATTTCTTCTTTTAAATTTTTGATAAAAAGATCATATTCTTTTATTTTAATTTTATGCCCTTTCATATATCCATATATAGTAATTATTGGAATTATTAGACTATAAATTATAATTAAATAATTTATAGGTATTTTTACTATTAAATTAAGTAAATAAATAGCTATTGATAAAATCAGATACATTAAAGAAAACCATAAAAGAATCTGAGAAAATTCTGAAAGATATCTTGTAATTTTTCTTGTTTTTTCTTTTTCATAACCAGAAGAGATTGTATTGATTATAGATAATAAAATAGCTATTAGAAATAAATAATAAATATTTATAGATATAAAAAGATTTAAACTAATATAAGCTACAAAAAAGAGAATAAAACCAAAGATCATTGTTTTAAAAACTTCTTGAATTAAAAAATTTAGATTAATTTTCATGTAAATTCCTTTTTATAATTCTTTTTAATAATCCTATTTTAATAATTATTATCTTTTAATTATTATCACTAATAATTATTTTTTAATAATTTCCTTTTAATAATCATTTTTAACAATTTCTTTTTAATTATTAATACAAAAAATCTTATTTTAAAAATTCTTGTTTAAAATTTTAATTCAATTAAATTTAATTATCTAAATTATAATCTATGTTGACTACAGATAAAATTATCTATATGAATAGGTAAACCTTATTCTAAATATATAATTTATATCAAATCTATATTAAATCAATATTAATTTAATATTGACTTATTAAAATTAATTTATTTAATAATATAATAAAAAATAATAATAAAAATAAAAATAGAATAAGAATAGTAAAAAATAGAGATAAAGCAACAATAATTATAATAATAATTATAATAATAACTAATGGAAATAAAATAATAATTAATAGAAAAAATAGAAATAATATAATACATATAGATTACATAATTTATATAAAAAATAGGAATAATGGAAATAAAATAATAGAAAATAAGAATAAATAAGAGGAATATGAAAATAAGAGGGAGAAAATGAAAATAGCTATTACAGGAAAAGGTGGTGTTGGAAAAACAACCATATCTAGTACTTTAGCTTGTATATTATCAGAAAATCATGATGTATTTGCTATTGATGCTGATCCTGATATGAATTTAGCCTCTAGCTTAGGAATAACAGAAAAAATAGAACCTATTTCATCAATGCGAGATTTAATTAGGGAAAGAACAGGCGCAGATAGTGGATCTTCCTTTGGAGAAGTTTTTAAAATCAATCCAAAAATAACCGATCTTCCTGAAAAATTATCTTTTGATTACAAAAAAGATGGATCATTGAAAATAATGGTAATGGGAACTGTTGAAAAAGGTGGAGATGGGTGTGTATGTCCCGCAGCAGTACTTCTCAAAGCATTACTCCGAAATATAGTTGTAAAAAAAGAGGAAATTGTAATATTAGACATGGAAGCTGGAATAGAACACCTTGGAAGAAAAACTGCTGAATCTGTAGATGCCATGATAGTTGTTGTTGAACCTGGTTTAAAATCTATTGAAACTGCAGAAAGGATTAAAAAGTTAGCAACAGACATTGGTATAAAGAAAGTTCTTGCTATTTTAAATAAATGTTCTTCCTCAGAACAAAAGGATTTTGTAGAAAAAAATCTTTTAAAAATTAATATTGAGCTCATAGGAGCTATTCCAATGGATAATGATGTTGTTATGTCTGATATGGAAGGAAAGGCATTAATGAGTTATAAAAATTCAAATGCTCTTAAATCTATAAAAAAAATTGCATCTGAATTGGAAATACTATTAGGATAAAAGCAATATTGTAAAAAATACTATTAAAATAAGTAATACTATTAATAACACTATTAGAATAGTTAATACTATTATAAGGGCCAATATTATTATAAGAAATATTATTAAGATATATAATATTATAAGGAATAATGTTAGGATTATTATAGGAAATAATATTAAAATAATAAACTAAAAATGTGATTAAAATGTCTGAATTATCTGAAACAGAATTATTCGATGAACAATTAGAAAAAGCAAAGAATTTGCATGGAGAAGTTTGTGGAGGAATAGTTTCTGGAACTAAAATGGCGATTCATGCAATGAAAGAATTAAATATGGATTTTAATCAGAAAAAAAACAAAGACTTGATTGTGTTCTTAGAAATTGATAGATGTATGGCTGATGCTATTCAAGCAGTAACAGGATGTAGCTTAGGTAAAAGAACATTGAAACTTAAAAACTATGGAAAGTTTGCAGCAACTTTTTATAAAATATCTACAGGAGAAGCTATTAGAATAGCTAGCAATAAAAATGAAAAAAGTGAATATCCTGAAGAGACGATTGAAGAAAAAATTAAAAGAGTTAAAAGCACCCCTAGTGAGGAATTATTTAATATACAAAAAGTTAAAATTAAAATAGACGAAAATGAACTTCCTGGAAGACCGAGAGATGAAAAATTTTGCTCTATATGTAGTGAACAAATTATGGATAGTAAGCAAAGTCTTGTAAGTGGCAGACCAGTTTGTAAATCCTGCCATGAAGGATCTTATTACGAAATTATTTAAAATATTAAAATTTTAACAATTTTATAGTCATTCCAGTCCAACATTATTTTAAATAATAGCTTATTCAATTTATAGCCTATTCAGCTTAATAAACTATTTAATTTAATAGTTTATCCAATTTTAATCTATTTTAATCTATTTTAATTTATAGCTTATTCAAGTTAATGCTCTATTTTAATTCAACATAATAAACTATAAAATAAGATAGCTATCTTCTTACAACAGCTTTTATTTTATTGTTTGAGATAGTTTTTAATCCAGAAGTCTTAACAACTGAAGGTATAAATTTATAGGCTCCTTTTTTAGCATTAAACCTTAAGATAACTTTTGCTGAGTTTTTTGATCCGACTTTTAAATTTTTTATTTTTAATGTAACTATTCTAGTCTTTTTATTATAAACAACTTTTACTCCCTTACTAACTAGTGGTTTTTTATATGTTAAACCTTTAGAAACTTTATAAGTTACTAAAAATGTCTTTTTATTTGGACCAAGATTATTAAAAACAGATTTTAAATTTAATTTGCCTTTTGAAGTAGAATAGCCATTTTTAACTTTCAAAGAAGTTTTTACAATCTTTTTATCAGAGTTATTTGTAACATTCTTTGTAATATTTTTTGTAATATTTTTATTGTCAGAAGTCGTATTATTTTGATTGTTTGGATTTAGAACATTAAAAGTTGCAATTGCATAACTACCGGAATATTCACTGTCACCTGCAAAACTAACATTAACTGTATTTTTACCTGATTGCTGTACAAAATAGTTATACATAGCACTTACACCATTTTCATCAGATACTATATGGCCATTACAATGGCCGCCATTAATTGAAAAATCTATCATCTTTCCAGATAATGTATTATTACTCTCATCATATATTGTAGCTCTAATATTAACATAACCATTCTCAGTAGTATCAGAAACTTTATCAACTACAATATGAGTACTATTAGCAGCATTTACACTAGAAACTGAAAATAATACCATAAAAATACCAAGTATTATTAAGATACCATATTTTTTTCCTATTCTTTTTTTCATTATTTCAAAACCTATAATTTGAGTATAATTAAAGTATATAGTTAGAGTATAGTAATCTAAATTCTAGTAATCTAAATTTTGATTAAATCATGATAACAATTGTTATAAAAGATAAATCTAAAGTATTCGTTGTGTAAAAAAGTGTTAGTCAAAAGATGTTCTTAAAGATTATAATTGAATTATATTTAATAGGAATATCAGTTCTCTATGTTTTTTTATTGTTTTATTATATGTTTAAATCCTATAATTCTCAATTACCATATCTATTAACTAATTAAATTATTTTTCATATATATACTTTTCTAAAAAATTACTATTAAATAGAATTAAGGAATTTAATAACTGAATTTAATGATAAAATTAAAATTTACTACATTACAATAAACAGTTTTTATAATCTTATCTTAACTTTCTAACTAAGATATGATTAATCTTTCATATCAATAAAGATATATCTTGTAGATATATTTTGTAAGATATATCTTGTACATCAATAAAGATTAATCAATAAAGATATATAATATTAAAAACAAAAATATTTTTGAATATTATAAATTTGTTTAAATATTCTAAATTTAAAACTCTACTAATTTTATTTTAAAAAGATGTTTGATAAAATGAAAATAGATGCCGAAATTAAGATGGAATATAAAAATTCCAAAGATGCTGACATATCTTTAAAATCATTGGATATTGAAAATAAAGGTTATGTTGAATCTAATAAGGAAAATAATATTCTTACTTTTAAGTTAGAATCTGATTCTCTTTCTACATTTCTAGCTACAGCTGATGATTTAATATTTTCTGAAATATTAGTTGAAAAAATAATTGAATCGGCATCGAGTAAATAATAATAAGTAAATAATAATATTAAACATTTATTACTCATTGAACTATATTAGCAATCCATTGTATAATATTCTTATTATTTTATAATGTGTATATTATTCTGTAACATTTATTATTTATTAAATATGTTTTTTAATATATTATTTTATAATATAGGTATTTTATTATATAGCTATTTATAATATATTTATTTTATAATATATTATTGAAAATATACTTATATCTAATATATAGTTCAAATTATAATCGATTGAAACTATTCAATATCTAATTGTTATAACTATTAAAAAATCAAAGCTTCTTAATTTTATAAAAATAAAAAAATTTCATAATTATTAAGTAATACTTATTAAGTATTTTTATAATATTAAATATAATTATAAGTATTTTTTATAAGATCAAGTATAATTATAAGTATTTCGATTAGATATTATATTAAAAATAGACATTATATTGAAAACAAAAGCAAAAATAAGTTATTAAATATTTATAGGTGAAATTATGAAATTTTTACTTAGCGGGACAATAACATTTAATAAAAATGCTGAAGATGCAAAAGAAGATATAGCTAAATTTATTGATGAAGCAAATGAAAATATATTGCTCAAAGGTGTAAAAGAAGGTAATGAAAGTGAAGGAGCAAAAATAACTGATTGGAATATTAAAGATGATAAATTATCTATTAAAATAGAATCTGGTGGTAAAGTAAGATCCCATGATGGATTACTTAGAATTAAAAAACCGTTAACTCAGCTAATTGGTAAAAAATATCATTTAGGGATTAGAAAACTTCATATTGACAATTATCAAGTAATTATCCCTACTGGAGAAGGAAAATATGAAATTAATCACAAATTAGTTAGAAACCTTCCACAAATAGATGATTTTGAAATTAAAGATAAATATGTTATAGTCACTATTAAAGATATCAATGAATCTGAAATTAGAAAACAAGGTGTAAATAGGATTATAAAACATATAAGTACTAAAAAAGAGGATATAGATAAATCTAATAAAGAATATGATAATCAAGATATAAATGCTGCTGGAGAACCATCTGAAGATTTAAGTGAAAAAGATCTTACGTTTACAGTTACTAAAATTACTCCTGGAGAGATAATTGCTCGTAGTGGTGAGTTTCAAACTTATTTTGAAGGAGATGTTACTGAAAAAGCTATTGAGCTTGGTTGGATAAAAACATTCCCTGGAAGAGGTCAATGGTTTTATGGACCTCAAATGACAGCACTTCAAAGAGCTTTTGAAAAAATTTTAATAGATAATATAGTTGAAAAACTTGGTTTTGATGAATGTTTATTCCCTAAACTGATCCCTATTCCTACAATGGATAAAATGAGATATTTAGATGGACTTCCTGAAGGTATGTATTACTGTAGTGCGCCTAAACGTGACCCTGAAGTTTTTAACAAATTTAAAAATGAGTTAGCTATTAATAGAGAAGTTCCAATGGATCTTCTTAAAAGTGGACTTAAAGATCCCGCTTATGTTTTAGCTGCTGCACAATGCGAACCGTTTTATGAATTTCTCTCCCATGAAGTTATAGATGAGAAAGATCTTCCAATAAAGTTTTATGATAAAAGTGGTTGGACATATAGGTGGGAATCTGGAGGAGCTAAAGGAATAGATAGAGTTCATGAATTCCAGCGTATTGAGTTAGTATGGATAGATAAACCTGAAGAAACAAGTAAAATTAGAGATTCTACCCTTGAACTATCTCATGAATTAGCTACCAAACTTGAACTTGAATGGTATACTGAAATTGGAGACGATCCATTTTATCTTGAAGGTAGAAAAGTTGAAAATAGAGGAATTGAATTTCCAGATGTTCCAAAGTATGAAATGAGATTAAAAGTTCCTGGACAGGAAAAAGGAGTAGCTGTTGTTTCTGCTAATGTTCATGGAACTCATTTTACTGAAGGATTTTCTATTAGAGAAGCACACAAACATACACTTTGGACTGGATGTACTGGTTTAGGTTTAACTCGTTGGTTATTTGGATTTTTAGCTCAAAAAGGTTTTGATGAAAATAATTGGCCTGAATTGATTAAAACCCAATACAAAAAAACTAAAATTCCAAAAATATTAACCTGGCCCAAGTCCAAAGAATGATTATACACTGAATAAAACTAAGAATAATAAGGGTAATAATACTAATGACATAATAATATGATAATAAAATAATAAAATGCCAATAATCATAGTAATATAAATAGTGTTAATAATATTATTAATACTAATAAATTATTATTACTTTCTTATCAGTTTTCTATTAATTATTAGTTCTTTATTTGTTATTTATTGATTATTTATTGGTTATTTGATTTTAAACTTTATTTTTAGATTTTATTTTTATCTTTATTTTGGTTTTTATTTAATTTTTTTATTAATTCTTAATATAATTTTTTCATTTTTATTAATTCTTAAATTAATTCTTAAATTAATTACTAATATATAAACTAAAAAAATTATATTAAAAAATCATAGCTAAAAATAGTTAAAAAACATTAAATATAAATAATAAGTAGAACAATCATAATACAATGCTTTAAAAATTAGTAAATATCATAATATTAAGTAAATATCTAAATATTACTTATATAAATAATATTACTTATATAATATTTAAGGACTAAATTTAAAATTTTATAAAAATCAACAAAGGTATAACCATGAGTTGTGAAAAACATCCCAATAGAGATTCTGTAGCTAACTGTCAATTCTGTGGGAAAGAGTTATGTGAAGACTGTACAATAAATATTGCTGGAAAAAATTATTGTGAAGAATGTATGAGTGAACTTATAGGTCCAGAATTAACTAGTATAGCTAGTAATAAAAGTAGTGCCAAAAATGATCAACAAAAAAACAATTTTAACAATGAAAATAACCAAATTCCCAATGAACCAGAGATACTTCCAGTGCAAGAAAGAGTACAAACAGGAGAACAAAACTCTATAAATGATTCAATACCAGAAAAACCTTCTAGATCATATGATGGTCATGATGATCTATATAGTGATGATAGATTATACAATGATACTCATGAGAATAAGCCTATAACCCCTAACAATGAAGTTGAAGATAAATATGAAAAATATTTAGATGATCTCTATTTTGATGAAAAACCTCAAACTGAAATTAACATAAACAATGAAGCTAATTTAAACAATAAAGCTAACATAAACAATGGAAATACAGTTAACCTACAAAATGAACAATTTGAACCTCAATCTCAAAGAGAATTATCTTTAACTGAACAATTAGCTATGGATGAAGCAGAACATGGTTCAATTACTAAAGAACCATTCATTCAAGAAGAACCAAAGGAAAAAGAGGACAATTTCGAAGAAAATGATGCAAAAAATAGAAATGTTCCTATAATGGAAAATTTAAGGAAAACAAATGCAAATAATCCTCAAAAAGACATTAACACAGAATATACTCCTTCTTCACTTCATAGAAGAAATATTCATTATAAAAAAGAGGAGAAAAAACCTTTTTCTTCAGCAGAAACTATATTAACAGTAATATTAATTTTGTTGATAATAATTGTTGTAATATACGTAGTATACCTATTAACATTACATAGTCAATACCCAAATATTTTAGATGCTATAAACTCATTATTTTAGCTTATAATTGTCTAATTATTTTTATTATTTGACTATATTTAATATTTAATTAAATATTGGAAAAGATAACAATTATAAAAATATGATAAAATAATAAAAATATTAAAAATAAACTGAATAATAATACAATAATTAAATAATAAAAAAATAATAGAGCAATAAAATAATAATTAAATAATATTAGAATAATAATTAAAAAATAAAATAGATTATTCTAATAAAATTAATCATTCTTCACTTTCATTATTTTCTTCAGAAGATTGATCTTCACCTTCTTCTACTTTCTTTTCAAATTCATCAACGAATTCTACTTTTTCATAATCCATGTTATCCCAAATATCTTTAGAGATTCTGAATCTTGCAAAAGTAACATCCATGTATGATTTTTGATCAAATCTAGTAATTTCATCTAATTTTATACTAACTTTATCTCCATCAATTTTAATTTCAGTTTTATCAAGATCCATATTTGGATAAGAATAATGAAGTTGAATCATACTTTTAATTTTTTCTTCATCATCTTCAATTATGTCAGAAATAACAATACTGTATTCAAGATTTTTACCAGCTAAATCATGGTTGAAGTCTACTTTAACTCTTCCTCCACTAACAGTTAAAACTCTACCTTTATGACCTTCAGAAGTTAATTCCATTCCAACATGAGGAGTCATGCCTTGTTTTTTAAATTCTTTCATAGGAATTAATTGAATTAAGTTAGAATCCCTTTCTCCAAAACCATCAGCAGGAGAAACTTCGATTTCTTTTGATTCACCTACATCTAAACCAATAACAGCCTCATCAATAGCTTTAAGTAAGTGATTTCCTCCAACAATAATAGGTATTGGACCATATTCTTTATTCTCAACAAGAATTCCTGTTTCTTTAGCTATTTCTTCATTAGTAGTATCAAAAACCTCTCCAGTTTCTTTAATTTTACCAGTAAATTCTAATTTAATAAAATCGCCATTTTTTATTGCCATAATTCGATTCTCCTGTTATTTTCATTAATTTTTTCTTTAAAGTCTTCTAAAACACTTTCATTTTTATAATCTAAAACTCTTATTTTAGAAGGATAGTTATCAATATAATCATAAATTATATCCTTATTTATTTTAGTTTCTAATACACTTAAAACCCTATGGTTGAAGTGAGTAGAAAATCCATAGGATATACAATTTTGAATTTCATCAATTGATTTAAAATCTTTATTTTCCCTTGAATCGACTATTTTTTTAGCTGTTTTATTATCCATTAAATTTAAGTCTAATAATTCACTAAAAGAAAGATTATTAGCAGAATCAAGGATTGAATCAATATCACGAGACATATGTAATGGAGCCCTATTATTCTTTATTTCCTCATTTAATATATCTATTGTGGAAGAAGGCATCATAATAGTTACTTTTGAAAAATCTCCTTTCATAGTAGCTTCGCGGATTAAAGTTCCACTTACTCCCTTAACACGTTTTACAAATAAAAATTTATTTTTAAAGTTAAATCCTATTCGTTTTAATGACTTTGAAAGTGATGCAATAACATAATTGTCTTCTTCAAGTTTGCCTTCATAAAGAACCTCATTAGTATCCATATCAATAATTTTATATGGTTTTGGAGCAACACAGTGCCCTAAATTTATCCTATCAAGAATAATATCATAACCATCAAAAGGACGATATCCTCTTGGAATAAAGTCTGTATTTAATGCTTTGAAAGTTTTAGCTAGGCATAGCGAATATTGTCCAGAGCCCATTATTCCCATAGGAGGACCTTCAACAACAATATCAGCACCAGCATTTATAGCTGTCTTTGCTCTAGCTTGACGAGTCATAATAAAAGGGATTCCTCTTCCACTTCGTTCAAATAAGCCAGGAACAATAGCTACAAATAGTCCATTTGGAATTTTTTCTTTAGCTACTTTCATACAATGATAATGCCCATTATGAAGAGGGTTATACTCTGTAAAATCAGCTATTAACTGAATTTTTGATGAATTAGAAATATTTATATCATCATTGCTATTTGATTTATCATTATGACTTGATAACTTAATAGAATCTTTGTAATCATTAAAAAAGATTTTTCTATCTCTTTTGATTATTTTTTTTATAAATTCTTCTAATGTTTCTAGTTCATATGAAGGCATATTTTTATTTTATTTTTTTAATTATAACTATTTTACTAATATATTTCTAAATTATTGATAAATCTATTATTAATAAAATATTCCCTATATTAATTATTAGTAAAGTATTTCATATTTCTAGTAGGTCTATTATTGACAAAATATTTTCAACATTATAAAATAAAAATCTAAAGATAAAATAAAATAAAATAAAAATCTAAGGATAAAAATATAAATTATTAAAATAAATAAAATAATTAAGAATAATATGAAAAATTTTATTATTAAATAATGAATCTGGTGAATCTGAAAATATAACTTCTAATTAATATAAAGATATAGTTTCTAATTAATATGAAGATATAGTTTCTAAAATATGAAAATATAATTTTTAATTTATATTAACAAAATTTATAATAAATAATATTTGTGAAAAAATGAATGATTTAGTACTTAAAAACTGTAAACTTATAGAAAGTTTAGAAAATCATTACATTGGTATAGATAATGGAAAAATATCTGAAATATCAAGACAACCTTTAAAAACCGATGCAGAAGTGGATATAAATGGGAAAATTATTCTTCCAGGACTTATTGACCCACATGTTCATTTTAGAGACCCTGGTTTAACTTATAAAGAAAGTTTTAAAACTGGTAGCTTTGCAGCAGCTCATGGAGGATTTACAACAATACTAGACATGCCAAATACAATTCCTCCTACAAATACTGTGAAAGAATTTAAAAAAAAGAAAAAAATAGGAGAAAATAAGAGTATTATTAATTTTGGACTTCACAGTGGATTAAATAACCTAAATGAGATTAAAAAAATAGCTAACTTAAATCCTGCATCTTTTAAAATTTTTATGGATTTATATGATGATTTTGAAATTAAGAAGATGTTTGAAGATATTTCTACAGTTAATAAAACAAAAAAAATCCCAATTACACTCCATTGCGAAAATAGAGCTAATATTGAAGAAAATACAAAAAGAATTAAAAATTTAGAATGTACTAGGGGAAGTACAGCTATAGATTATAGTTATGCTCGAAATTCTGAATCAGAATATTTATCTGTTAAATATGCAGTTGATTTAGCTCAAAAATATGGTTTATCAATACATATTTGTCATTTAAGTGCAAAAAAATCATTAGAATACTTAAAATCATTAAAGTTAAAATCAATGAATAATTCTAATATAGAAATTACAACTGAAATAACCCCTCATCATTTACTTCTTGATAATAGCTCTTTTGATAGATTTGGAACCCTTGTTAAAACTAATCCTCCTTTAAGAGAAAAAGGAGAAAATTTAACAATAAAATCACTAATAGACATAAATATGATTGGAACTGACCATGCTCCACACAGAATAGATGAAAAACAAATGGGAGTCTGGGATTCAAGCCCAGGAATCCCAAATTTAGAAACAGTACTTCCACTTTTATTGACAGAAGTAAATAGAGGTAATATTGACTTAAAAATGATACCTAAATTAATGTCAGAAACCCCTGCAAAAAGATTTGGTATTGAGAATAAAGGAAAGATAGAAGTAGGGTATGATGCAGATCTAGTAATAATAGATTTAAAAGAAGAAGGAAAGTTTAATATTGATAATTTTTATACAAAAGCAAAGTATAGTCCATTTGAAAATTTTAATTATAAAGGAATAGCTACTATGACTATCTGTAATGGAAAAATTATAATGAATAAAGATAATATTGAATATGGTTATAATGGTAGTAATAGCATTACTAATAGTAATAGTAATAGTAATAGTAATAGTAATATATACTTGGAATCTGACAATCGAGTTAAGTATGTTTATGATTAAAATAATAAAAAATTCATTTAATAATTATTATAGATTAATTGATAATAGAGGTTATAATTATGTGTGAATCCAATATTTATAATAGTGATGGAGAATTAATAATGGAAGATGTAATGGTTGTTGACATTGAAGATGAAAAAATAACCATGGTCGATATATTAAATGAAAAAAAAATTGTTTATGGTAAATTTATTCGTTTAGAATTAGAAGAACATAAATTAATTATAGAAGAAACTTAAGAAAAAATTGAAAATAAAAAAATAAATTAAAAATAGATCAACCTTAAAATAATATTAAAACAATACTAAATTAATATTAATTAAAAACATAGAAAAATTAAAATATAAAAATGGAATATTATGTTAGAAGCAGTAACTATACAATTACAATCTTTTTTTATTGAATACGGAGCAATAGGAGTATTTCTTGGATGTATAATTGAAGAAATAATAGCTCCAATTCCCTCAACCATAATTATTTTAGGAAGCAGTTTTTTTATATTAGAAGGGCAAGCAATTGGGTTAAATTCAATCACAAATCTTATTTTGAATATATCGATCCCTGCAGCTCTTGGAATGACAATAGGATCCTTGTTTATATATGGTCTTTGTTACTATATTGGAAAACCTTTTATAAATAAATGGGGAAAATATCTAGCTATTAGATGGGAAGATATAGAAAAGACTGATGAAAAACTTCAAAATCAAAATAAAGATGAAATAATATTATTTGGAATACGTGCAATTCCAATAGTTCCAAGTGTTGCAATAAGTGCATTTTGTGGAATAATCAGGTATGATTTAAAAAAATATATTCTAATAACCTTTTTAGGAGGCTTAGTAAGAGCAACTGTTCTTGGATTTTTAGGATGGCAATTTGGAACTATTTATAGAGATATATCTAATCAAATCTCATTTTTAGAAGAGATAGTTGTAATAATTGGAGTTGTAGGAGTTATTGGATATATTTTGTATAATAAAAGAAAAAAAGCTAAAAAATAATTAAATAATAATGAATAAATAAAGTTAAAATAATCGTATAGTACTAAAATAAATAATATTAATATAATGATACTAGAATAAATAATGTTAAAATAAGTATATAATACTAAAATAAGTATATAATGTTAGAATAACTTATAAAGCTAAAATGAGTAATTATAAAACTAATAACTATATAAAATTGAAACAACTATACAACTGAAACAAATATAGAATATAAAAACTGTATAAAAATATAGAATATAACTATATTAAAAATAGAAATATATTAAAAAATAGTAAAAAGATTAGATGGATAAACCACCTAATTTTAAAAAATCTCTTTTTGTTTATTTAAATTCCATTGCATCTTTAGGACATGCCTCGATACATTGTTCACATAAAGTACAGAAACCAACGAGAGGTAAATTACCTTCATCTTTAAGTTTCAACATATCATATGGACAAACATCGATACAATCTCCACACTGATTACATTTAGATGGATTGAAAACAATTCTGTTTCTTTGAACAATTTCACCATTACTTACTTTATCAATAGGTGCTAAAGTTAGAGCCCCTTCAGGACATTTTGCAGCACATGCACCACATCTAACACACATATTGAATGATGGTTCTTTGTTAGTTTGTATTTCCCCAGGAATTTGTACACCGTCTTTTCTGACTACACGAATAGCTTCAGAAGGACAAGAAACAGCACAAGGTCCTAAGAAATCACATTTTTCAGGATTGTTAACAACTCCTTCCTCGTTTGCAGGCTTAGCATCTCCCCATTCGACATCTAAACTAATAGCATCAACTGGACAGAGTTTTTCACATAAACTACAAGCAGCACAAACATCAGGAAGATCTACTGTTAAATTAGATTTAGTTTCAATGAAATTTCCTGGACAAACATCAACACAAGTATTACAACCAATACAAGTATCTTCATTTACAGTAAATGATTTAATTTCTTTAGAACGTTTTTCAGGTCTTTTCTTTGATATAAATACTGCATCCCATGGACAAGTTTGAGAACAAATTCCACACTTAATACAAGTATCTTCATCAATATCTATTACTCCACCAACTTCTGGAAGTGTAATAGCATCAACAGGACATTCTGGAACACAAGTTCCACAACCAACACAATCTTTAATAAAGATAGGCTCAGTAATTTCAATTTCACGAGTTTTAGGTTCTTTAATTCCTGGAATTCCAATTACTTCAACAGGACAAATGTCTACACATTTTTGACACATTACACAAAAACCTTGTAAATTTAAAGCTCCTTCACAATCACAGAGTTTTAATGTTTGAGGAGGGCATATTTCTACACAATCTCCACATTCATTACATTTAGCTGGATTGAAAACAATTCTTGCTTGGGTGTCTCCATTCTCATTAATGAGTAATTCATCCACACTGAGTGCACCTTGTGGGCAAGCTTCGACACATTTAGGTTCTCCACCACAGATATCACAGTAGACGACTTTTTGGTCCTCTAATTCGATAGCTGCAGATGGGCAGGTTCCTTCACATGCTCCACACTTGATGCAGTCTTCTTGATTGACTACGATCATATGTTACACCCCTTAGATTTTGTTAATTAAATTGCCTTCACTATCATAAACTTCTATAGTAGCTAATCTCATTTGACTATCCATTGAGTGAGTAGCACAAGATAAACATGGGTCGTAAGCTCTAATAACCATTTCCATTAAGTTGAAAATACTGTCATCTACTTCAACACCAGGTTTTATGTAGTCTTTAGCTACTTTTTGAATACCCATTTCCATTGCTGGGTTATTTTGGATGGTTGCAACTACAATGTTAACATTAGTCATTAAACCATCATCATCAGTTTTATAATGGTGTATTAAAGTTCCACGAGGAGCTTCTACAATACCTGCACCTTCACCAGCTACTCTTTCAATAGCATCTGGGAATTTTTGAGCAGATAAGTCACCTTCTAAGTGGTCAACAGCAGATTCAGCTGAAGCTAAAATTTCTATTAATCTTGCCCAGTGGAAGAGTAACGGTGCTTGAGCATAGCCAAATTTGTCATGGAATTCTTTAAATCTGTCTTGAGCGAGTGGTGCAGCATCAGGCATTTTGTCAGCTACATTAATTCTTGATAATGGAGCTACTCTGTAAATACCATCAGGATAACCTAATTCTTTGATATAAGGGAATTTTAACCAGGAGTATGGTTTTACATGTTCTGCAACAACATCTAAGTATCCGAGGTTATTATATTCATATTCAATTTTAGAACCATCTTTACTTTTGATTCTTACATCACCATTATAAACATCCCATACACCATCATTAGTTAAACCACAGTGTCTAGTGTCACCAAAGTTACCTAAAGAATCTACTAAATCTAATTTTTCTTCAAATATAGGAATAGCTAAATCTAAAGTTGCTTGAGCTAATTCTACATTTTGTTGTGCTTTACCAAGTAAATCTTTTTGAGTTTCAGCATCGAGTTCAGTGGATATTCCACCAGGAGTTGATGAAGTTGGGTGAATTGGTCTTCCACCAACAGCTTTAACAATATCTAAACCATTTTTCCTCATTTGAATAGCTTGTAATGCTACATCAGGCATATCTTTAATGATTTGGAAAACATTTCTTGTTTTTCTATTTCCATCAGGAATGACTAAATCCGGAGCTGCTAAGAAATAAAAGTGTAAAGCATGAGAATGCATAAATGAACCCCAGTTCATTAATTCTCTCATTTTATAAGCAGCCGGTAAAATATCATTATCTTCAAATCCATAACATTGATCAGCCGCTTTTGCAGCAGCTAAGTGGTGTTGTACATCACAAATACCACAAATTCTAGGAACAATCCTTGGAGCTTCTTCAACAGGACGTCCTTGCATGAATTTTTCAAATCCTCTAAATTCCATTACATGTAATCTTGTATCTTGTACGTTCCCTGCATCGTCAAGTTGGACAGTGATTTTTGCATGCCCTTCAATACGAGTTACAGGTTCCATAGTAAGTTTTACCATTTATTTACCCCCATTTTGCATTTTTGCAGGTATTAAAGCAGCTGGTAAAGTGTAAGTATAGAAAGTACCAACAATATCATCTAATTGATCAGCTACTTGTTCTGGGTCAATAGTTTTATCTTCTTCTACTCCATAATCAGATGCAATAGCACTAATCATTTTAGCACCTTGATCTTTAACTTTAGCAGTAGGTCCATAACAACCTCTACATTGGATAGCTATAGATGGGCATTCTGCACCACATAATGATACAGTAGCTGGTCCCATACAGATTAAACCTTGAGGTATTAAACATAAATCATCTTCAGGTTTTCCAATTTCAAATTGTCTTTTAATGAAATCCATGGATAAACCTTCAGGTGGTTTTTCTCTTGGACAAACTTCACAAAGGTTAGTAGTAGGGAGTTCTACAGTTTCTCCTCTTAATAATGATAGAACAGCTTCAGCTACAACATCAGATCTTGGAGGACAACCTGGGACAATTAAATCCACATCGATTACTTCTCCTAAAGGTCTAAGTCTACTTTCTAATGCTGGTACATCTTCATTAGGAATAATTCCTTCTTCATTAGGAGTACTTGGAGAGTTGATATATGCTTCTTTTTCTAATTCTTCTACAGTATATAAATTACCAAGTCCAGGTATTCCACCATATGTAGAACAAGTTCCGTAACATATAACAAATTTTGCTTTTTCTCTTAATTCTTCAGCTAATTCTCTATTTTCTTCATTACGAATTCCACCTTCAACAATCAATACATCCATTTCAGGTATTTCATCGTATTTTGTATCCATTAAAACTGGTGAGAATTCGAAATCAGCTAATTCTAAAACATCTAATAAAGATTCGTGAAAATCAGCAATAGATAAGTGACAACCAGAGCACCCTCCGAGCCACATAGTTCCTATTTTTGCTTTTTCTGCCATTTTATTTCCTCCGATTAAGCTTCAGCGTCGAGTTGTTCTTTTAAAGGTGCAGGACCTAACTCTTTGATACGATTTACCATCATTTTAACAGTTTCTGCAAATTTTTCACCTTCAGATGCAGAAATCCAATCATGGTATATTCTCTCTTTTCCAATACCCATATCTTCAGCTAACTTATAAACTAATCTCATTCTTCTGTCTAATTTGTAGTTACCTGCATCATAATGGCAGTCTCCGTGATGGCATCCTGCAACTATTACACCATCTGCTCCTTCACGGAATGCTTTCAATATAAACTGAGGTTCAATTCTTCCAGAACACATTACCCTAATAACCCTAATATTCGGTGGGTATTGCATTCTTGCTGTACCTGCAGTGTCTGCTCCTCCATAGGAACACCAGTTGCAACAAAACATTACAATTTTTACGTCATCTTCAGCCATAGAGTTTCCTCCATTTAATATATTTTATCTTATATTTTATTTATATTTATAAATATTTTCTAAATCCAATAATCATCCTAATTAATAATATAATCTATATTACATTATATCCATTGTATAGTATAACCTACATGATAGAAGATTTTATATAATAGGATATTATCTTATTGAATCCAATTTAATTACATATACATGTATATTTAAAAAAACAGCATACAATAAATAGCTAAAAAATAATCTAAAAGATAATTTCAGAAATATTTTCGGCGAAATTTATTAATGTTGAATTTTAAGTGTACCTCAATGAGCTAGCTCAGCTTTACATTAATGTACTGTTAATACATTAGGAATATTATTAATATAAAGGTTACTTAGAAATTAAAGTCGAAAAGTTTATATATGATATTAAGTTTTAACAGAGTAATAATAAAACTAAATAAGTAAGTATTCAATAGCCCTAAAACTAATTGAAAAGTAATTTTAAGTGTTAATTTCAATTTTAATCAGTTTAAATAGATTTAAAATTAATATTAATAATTATAATATCTTATTATAAATAAAAAAAATAGTTTGCAGAATATTAATAAAAAATATCATCATTGTAGGCTTCTTTAACAAATAAAATAATTAGCCATACGTAAAAATAAAAAAATAAATAATAATAATGATAAATATAATATTAAAAAATAAAGTATAATATTAAAAAATAAAAAATAATATATATAGTTTCTAAATAATAAAATAATCTCTTTATATATAGGATAGATTCAATTATGATACACTATTTAATGAAATATTTACTTAATGATAAATTTATTTAATTCTTTATTAAATAAATTCAATGAGCTATAAGTTAATAATATTTATAATTTAAAAGATAAATATATAACTAACTTTTCAATATGATTAATCTATTTAAATTATTAATCTATTTAAATGATTAATTTATTATAAATAAAGTTTTCAATATAATAATATTTTAAAAATAATAGGTGGTGAATTATGTTACTTGAAATAACTGATTTAGCTGTTGAAGTTAATGGAAGGCGAGTTTTAAAAGACATAGATTTAACTATAAAGGAAGGAGAAACTCATGTACTATTAGGACCAAATGGAAGTGGTAAAAGTACATTGTTTATGAGCATTCTTGGATTTCCAAAATATAAGATTGTTAATGGTAGTATATTATTTAAAGGAGAAGATATAACCAATCTTAATACAACAGAAAGAGTAAAAAGAGGAATTGGTGTCAGTTTTCAAAACCCTCCAGCAATTAGAGGAGTGAATTTAAAAGATTTACTTAAAGTAGAAAGTGGGCAGGATATAAAGGATGAAAATCTTACTCCTGAAATGCAGTTACTTGCAGATAAACTTAAATTCGACGAAGATTTTCTTGAAAGGGATGTGAATCTTGGATTTTCTGGAGGAGAAGTCAAAAGATCTGAAATACTTCAATTACTTGCTCAAAAACCAGATTTTACAATGTTTGATGAACCAGATTCTGGTGTTGATATTGAAAATGTAGAATTACTTGCTGAAGAAATAAATGTGTTACTAGATAAAGATAAAAAACCAGGCCAAAGAATGAGATCAGGTTTACTTATTACTCATTTAGGTTACATACTTAACTTCGTTGGAGCAGATATGGCTCATGTATTAATGGATGGAAAAATAGCTTGTTCTGGAAACCCTAATGAAATATTACACGATATAAGGAAAGAAGGATTTAAAGGATGTGTTGAGTGTGCGAAATGTATTACAAAAAGCTGAAAAAGCAAAAAATAAAAAAGCAGCTATTGGATCCGATATTGACATGGAAGAATTTATAAAAGAGGATAAAGAGGAACATGAAACTGTAGATAGTATTCAAGATGTTCCAAGGAAAGTAAAAGATACCTTACTTAAAGTAGGAGTAGATACTTCTGAAAATGAAAGAGCAGGATCTTTTCTCCAGATGGATCAAAGTAATATATATTCTAGTTCAGTTTCAGATTCTATAGAGCTTATGAATCTTGAAATTGCACTTGACAAATATAATTGGCTAAACAAATATATGTGGAATGTTGTATCTCCCGATGCAGATAAATATACCGCTCAAACAGCTCTTAGAGAACATGAAGAAGGGACTAAAAGTGGATACTTTATAAGATCTTTACCTGGTACTAAAGAAGTATTTCCCATGCAAGCATGTATGTTTATTGGTGATGAAACAGTTATGCAAACTGCACACAATATAATAATAGCAGAAGAAAACTCAGAACTACATGTTATTACCGGGTGTGCAACTGGAGAAGATGTTTCATCTGCATTGCATGTGGGAGTTTCAGAATTTTATTTAAAACCAGGAGCAAAAATTACATTTACAATGGTCCATAATTGGGCAGAACAAGTGGAAGTTAGACCTAGAACTGGAATAAAAGTTGATGATGATGCTACTTTTATTAACAATTATGTACTCACAAGTCCTGTTAAAACAATACAATCATATCCAACAGCATACTGTCATGGAAAAAATTCTAAAGCAATATTTCAAAGTATACAAAGTGGTCAAAAAGACTCTATTATTGATGTAGGTTCAAGAGTATTTTTAAATGGAGAAGGTTCAGCTGCAGAAGTTATTTCAAGAGCAGTTTCTAATGATGAGTCAAAAATTTATTCAAGAGGACATTTAGCTGGAACTGTTCCGGGAGTTAAAGGACACCTTGAATGCCATGGATTGGTTCTCTCAGACGATTCTATGATTTACGCTGTTCCAGAACTTGAAGCAAGTTCAGCGAACCTTGAAATGTCTCACGAGGCAGCTGTTGGGAAAATTGATGAAGAAGAAATTTATTATCTTACATCAAGAGGTTTAACTGAAGAAGAAGCTACCTCTATGATTGTTAGAGGGTTCTTAAGTATGGACATAACAGGACTTCCACCAGAATTAGCTAGTGAAACAAAAAGAATGATTGATATGAGTTTAGAAGGTATGTAAATACTTTTAACCATATATTATTATATAAACTCCATATTATCATAATTAAATCCATATCATATATAAAATATCATATATAATATTTTGTATAACATTATATCAGTATATGATATTATTATATCAATATTAGTATTATTATTAGAACTATTATATCAAAAATATATATTATATCAAGATATGATATTATTATATCAAAATTATAATTATTATATAAAATACTATATTAACAAAATATTTATACTATTAAAAATAAAATATACAGTATCATATTTTGTTAAAATTAATATCCTGTTGAAATTATTTTATCAAAATTAAAAATATTAATAAATACTATTAATTTAATACTATTGATTTTTTAACTATTAATTTTTTACATTATTAAGTATATAGTAATATTTATCGACGTTAGGACACATATTATTAACTCCAATATATTTTATTGTACAAAAAGAATATTTTAATATATTAAACTAGCTTCTGTAAAAATATAAAAAGATTTTTTGTTTTTAAGAAAATAATTATCTAGGCTAGAAATTATCTATGCATAAATTGTTATGACTAAAATTATTTATGACTAGAATTTTTTATATTGAGGTTTTATTTTTAAAAAGTATTTTATAAAATTTAGAATATCTATAAAATATTGATATTTGAAAAATAAGAAATAATTTGGAATAAAAGATAATTTAAAATAAATGATAATCTTAAATAAATGATAATTTCAAATAAAGAAGTGAAAATTATTATTAAATTTATTCATAATTTTAAGTTTATTCATAGATTTATTATTCATAGAAAAGTTATTCAATTATAAATGGGGTGGTGAAATGGATACAATTAAAATAGATGACAATCCATTAGAACTAGCTGAAAAAATTGTAGAAGATATTAAATTTTCTAAAGAAAAAGGGCTTTTAAAATGCGTACAATGTGGAATGTGCACATCTATGTGTCCAGGGGCCAGAAATTCAGAATACAATCCTAGAGCTATGATTGAAAAGGTTCTTGAAGGTGATGAGTCAGTGATAGCTGATGAAACAATATGGAATTGTTTTTATTGTTATACTTGTCACAGTATTTGCCCAGTTGGTAATAGTGCATGTGAAGTAAACCAAATACTAAGGCAAATAGCCATATCAAAAGGCATAGCTAATGAAGAAGTAGGTCCATTTGCAGGTTTTGTAGATTTAATGATGGATATAGGTCTTGGAGGCATTCCTGATAATTTTCACAAAGACTTAATAAGAGACATTGGCGAAGAATGGGAAGAAAAAAATATGAATTTAAATAAAATAAGAGAAGAATTAGGTCTTAAACCACTTGAAATGCCAAAAGACTCTATTGAAGAAATAAGAGTTTTACTTAAAAAGACAGGCCTTGATAAAAGAGCCAAAAAGCTTAGAGAATAAAATTAAAGTAGATAGCTTTATATCTAAATACAAGTAATTAAGAATAGAAATAATTAATATTATAGAAGGTAAATCTATGCGAAAAATACCTGATAAAAATATCATGCTCTTTAAAAGTTGTTTAATAAATGGAGAGTATCCAGGAGTTGAATCTTCAACAAAATATGTTTTCGATAAAATTGGTATTGAATATATTGTTGATGATAGGCAATCTTGCTGTACTGGTCTTGGTCATTATTCAGACATATATGATCAGCTTTCAACAACAGTGATTGGAGGAAGAAACTTTAGTGTAGCTAAAAAAACTGATCACACTAACATAGTAATGATGTGTTCCACTTGCTATGCAATTCATAAAAAAGTAGCTAAGCTATTAAATAACAATGAAAAAGTTAGGGATGAAGTAAATACAATATATAATGAAACTAACTTAGATGAAATGAAATATGAAGAAGGAACAATCGATTCCTCAAAAAATATATTTCATGTAGTAGATATCTTTTTTGATAAAAAAGAGGAAATAGCTAAAAATATTAAAATTGATTTATCTGAGTTCAGAATAGCTACCCATCCAGCATGCCATTACTGTAAAGTTCAGTATGAAGATGCAACCGAAGGATTCAGAGATCCGAAAGTTTTAGATGAAATTTTAAAAAGCTGCGGAATAGAAACAATAGGTTGGTATGACCATAAAAGATCCACATGTGGAGCAGGATTTAGGCAGAGGTTTGTTAATAGAGACCTTTCTATGAAAGTTACTTCTGAAAAGTTATTATCATTAAAGGATGAAAATATAGATATTTTAGTCCATATGTGCCCAAATTGCCAAACACAATTTGATAGATACCAACCATTCATCGGGAAAGAATTAAACATTGATTTTAAAATTATACACCTTAATATAGCTCAGTTAGTAGCATTTGTAATGGGTTCAGATCCTTATAAAGTAATGGGAATTCAAACACACACAGTTCCAATAGAACCTTTAATTGAAAAAGTAGAAAAAAGCTTATCAAAAGAAAGAGAAGTAAAAAAAGTTAAAACTGCTAATAAAGCTTAAATCATTATTTTTTAAAAAAAATAAAATTTAAAAAAAAATAAAAATAAAATAAAAAAATATTAAAAAATAAAGATTAATACTATTTAAAATTATTAAAATTAGTTAAAAAATTAAGATTTATTAAAATTATTATAAAGAGATTAAAATATGAAGGGATTAAAATGTATGATAAAAAAACCCTAAATTCTCAAAAATTAGATTTACGTGTTGGAGTGTTTATCTGTAGATGTGGAGGAAACATCTCAGATATTGTTGATATTGATAAACTTAAAAACTCCATAGATGCAGATGTAATTGAAGAATTTGAAAATCTGTGTTCTCTTAATGGTAGAAAAATAATTAGAGATAATATTATCAATAAAGGATTAGATCGTGTTGTAATCGCATCATGTTCACCTATAACCCATGAAAAAACTTTTCAAGATTATATTCAGCCTTTAAACCCATATTTAATGGACATGGCTAATTTACGAGAACAATGTTCATGGGTGCATGATGACATTGACAAAGCTACAGATAAAGCAATTACACTTGTAAATGCTTCAATTGAAAAAGTCAAACAATCCCAAGCTGTAGACCCAATTCTTTGTCAAACACCAGAAAGTGCTGCAGTTATAGGAGGAGGAATATCTGGAATAAGTGCTGCACTTTCATTAGCTAAACAAGGTGTTAAAACATATTTAATTGAAAAAAAACCATCAATTGGAGGAAATATGGTTAAAATTGGAAAAGTATTCTCTCCAGTTAAATTGGCTGAAGAATGTGGGATGTGTTTACTTAACCCAATAATGAATGAAACTGTTTGGCATGAAAATATTGAAATATTAACCAATACTAAAGTTTTAAGTACTGAAAGAAGAGCTGGAAATTTTAGTATTCTTCTTGAAAGCAATCCTCGATATGTAGATGAAGAAAAATGTATATCCTGTGGTAAATGTATAGAAGAATGCCCTGTTGAAGTTCCAAATAGGTGGGATGATGGACTTTCAATGAGAAAAGCAATCTATAAACCATTTTCACAAAGTTATCCAGATGCATATACAATTGATATGGAAAATTGTGAAAAATGTGGTAAATGTATGAAAAAATGTCCAATGGGAGCAATTTATCTTAAAGGAGAAAAAGAGGTAATTCCTTTAAATGTTGGAGCTGTTATATTAGCTACTGGTCATAAAACTTTTGATCCAAACCTTAGACCAGAATATGGATATAATAGATATGAAGATGTTATAACTCAAAGCGAGCTTGGTCGTATTATGGGAGTAAATGGTCCGACTAAAGGTAAATTAAAAATGTTATCTAAGGATAAAGTTCCAAGAAGAATAGTTATGATACAGTGTGTAGGTTCAAGAGATGAAAAGCCAGACGGTCATAAATACTGTTCAAAAGTATGTTGTATGGTAGCTTTAAAAAATGCAAACATAATAAAACATAAATATCCAGATACTGATGTTATAATATGTTATACTGATATGAGAACTCCTGGAATGTATGAAAAATATTATAAACATGGACAAGAAAATGGAATAAGATTATTAAGAGGTAGGCCTGGTGAAGTCAATAAAAAAGGAGATTCATTAGTAGTTAGAGTAGAAGATACTCTTCAAAAGAAATTTACTGAAATTGAAACAGATATGGTTGTTTTATCAACAGCAATTGAACCATCCCAAGGTAGTGAAGAGATAGCTAAAATAATGGATGTTGGTATAACTGAAGATATGTTTATTAAAGAAACACACCCAAAAATTAAGCCAGTTACTACTGATGTTAAAGGAGCCTATGTTTGTGGAACTGCACAAGGTCCAAAAGATATTACAGATAGTATAATGCAAGCTCACGCAGCAGCTTCTAAAGTAGCTGAAATAATGAATGATGGACTTGAAATAGAACCATTTGTAGCTGAAATAGATGATGAAAAATGTAATCTATGTGAAGACTGTATATCTATATGTAAATATAAAGCTATGTCTATTAAAGATGAAATGGTCTATATAGATCCTATGTCTTGTTCAGGATGTGGAAAATGTCTAACTGTTTGTAAACCACGAGCTATAAACATACATGGAAATATTGATGAAAAAATATTTGCAACTATTTCAGGAATGCTAAAAGGCAAAAAGAAAGGAGAAAAAAGAATTCTTGTTTTCCTTGATCAAGTTGGATATACTGCAGCAGATAACATTGGAGTTAATAGAGTAGACTACCCAGAATCAATATATATTATAAAGGTTCATTCTGTAAACAGAGTAATGCCGAAACACATTATTTATGCTCTTAAAAATGGTGCAGACGGAGTATTCATTGGAGAATATCCTGGAGATTTGATGTATCAAGAAGTAGAAAAGAAGATGAATCAAATAAGAGATGAAATAAAAGATCATGGAATGAATCCAGAAAGACTTCAATTTTCAAATGTATACATACCATATTTCAGAGGTCTTGCAAATAAATTTAAAGATTTTGATGAAAAAATTAAAGTTATTTCTGACGAATCATAATCTAAATAATATTATTATAAAAATAATATTAAAGCTATAAAAATAATATTAAAGTAAAAAAGTATAAAAATATAATTACGAAAAATGAAATTTCAAAAATTATTTTTTTTTGCAAGCCATTAAAACAATCAATCAGATTTGAAAAGCATACAAATAAATATATCATTTATATTCTACACAAATTCATATGCACAAAAACCATCAAAATTAAAAACAAAAAAATAGAAAATTATTTGAGTTTATTAATGTATTAATAATTTTTACTTCTTAAAGTTGATATAATTAGCCAGAGACCAATTATTGCACTTAAAATAAAACCAATGATCCCTAAAAAAGGTAAATCCAATATCATGAATCCTTTATTAGATAATATAATAAGAGAAGAACCTATAAGAAGTGCTGATAATATTAAAGACATGGAAATTCTATTAATCATCTTTTCTAAATTTTTATGTTCTAGTTCGATTTTTAGTTCCCCTTCTTCTATTTTATAAAGGACTTTAGAAATATTCATAGGAACTGTCTTTAATATATGTTCAATTTCAAAAATATTCTTTTTTACAAAATCAACAAGTTTAAATGGATTTAATTCTTTTCTTATTATTTTTTTTGCATAAGGTTCCAAAGTATTTATTGTATTAAATTCAGGATCTAATTCTATACCGGTTTCTTCTAACATGGAAAGACCTTTTGAAATTAAAACAAATTCACGAGGCAATATAACATTATACTTTCGCATAATAGTTATTAAATCCAACATTCCTCCATGAATCCCCTTTAATTCTACTCCATAATATTTACCCATTAAATCTATTAAATCATATTTTAAAGCTTTAAGGTCTAAATCATCAGGTAAAATACCCATATATGAAAGTTGATTAATCATTCCATTGATATTTTTTTCAATAAAGTAAATGAATAATTCAGTTAAGTTTTCTTTAAATTCATCATCTAAGACTCCCATCATACCAAAATCAATGTAACAAACAATATTATCTTTTAATATATAAATGTTAGATGGATGGGGATCAGCATGGAAAAAACCATAATCCACAATTTGTTTAAAATAAGATTCAATTCCTCGATTAGCTATAAGTTTCTTATCATAAATTCCCTCTGAGGAAATAACATCGGCAAGTTTTTCTCCATCTATAAACTCCATAGTTAATACTTTCTTAGATGAGAAGTCCCCATAAGCAGTTGGAACATAAACTGAAGGATCATCTTCAAATATAGAACCAAATTTGATCATATTATTAAATTCTTGATTATAATCAATTTCTTTGAGAATAGATCTTTCAAATTCGTTTATCACAATAGGAAAATTATAAGGTTTAGCACTAGGAACATATTTATCAATTTTTTTTGCTAAAAACTTCATTATAGCTAAATCGCTTTTTATAAGTTCATCTGTGTCTGGTTTTTGAATTTTAACCGCGACATTAGGACCATCAAATAATTTAGCCATATGAACTTGTCCAATGGATGCAGTAGATAAAGGAACTTCATTAAATGTTTCAAAAATTTCGTTTATAGGGCCATTTAATTCTTCCTCAACAACTTTTCTTATATAAGAAAATGGTATAGATGGATTATCACCTTGCATTTTAGAAAATTCATTAGCAATATCTTCTCCAACTAAATCTGGGCGAGTACTTATCATTTGTCCTAATTTAATATAAGTAGGCCCTAACTCTTGTAAAGCCATCCTTAAACGTACAGGTAGAGAATTATCTAATTCTTCCAATTCATCTGAATGTTTAAAAAACGAGAATTTATTATTCAAACCTATTTTTTCAGTAACATGACCAAACTCATACTTATTAAAAACCTTTAAAATTTCATTTATTCTTTTTAAGTTTGTGTTATTTCTTCTTTTAATAATTTTCATGATTAAAAAATAGTTTTTAATAATATAAATAACTTTCGTGAAAACAATATAATAAATAAATCACATATTAGAAAATTAAATTAGATTAAAACTAATAATAAAAAAAAATAGCCATATAAAATATTATAAAAAGCATAGAATAAGAACAAAATATTGAAAATAGGTAAAAATAAGATTAACTAACAAATTACAGTATTAATCCAAATCAAAATAATAAAAATGTAAACAATAATAAAAATAAAATGTTAAAAATAAATAATGAAAATGGTTTAAAACATTTATTCTGTAACTATTATAAATTCTCCTACTTTTTCAACTTTTGCAAAAGGAACTAATAATAAATCTCCATTTCTTTTAGCACCTTTAACATGAATATTTCTACCTTGTTCGACTTTAATTGCTATATCCACAATCTTACCACTTTTTTCATTGATGACGAGTTCATCGAGAGAACCAAGAATACGGGCATTATTAGTAGCTACCTGATATCCTTTAACTTCACTCCATAATTTCTCTTCTTTTTTAGGGATGTTTTTATTTTCCATTATTTCACCATAAATTTATTATATTCTATATAGTTTATATAGTTTAGCTTTTATTGACTATATTTGATGTATTTGGTTATTCTTAAATAGATAATAAGCTAATTCAGCATCATCAGTAGTGTTTATATTTAAAGCTAACTCAATTTGAGGAATAATTAATTTTTCCTCATTTTGTACTTCATTTCTACTTAATAATATGTTTAAACCAGCAGGAACTAGATTGTCCAATATTAAAGAAGGTTCAATTCCATACTCCTCAAAAATTGATACAGGAACCAAAACAGACATTGCATCAACATTATTTTTCATATATTTCTCTAAAATATGATCAATAATATCTGTAGAAACAAAAGGTAGATCAGCATTTATAAATAATAATATGTCATCAGAAGATTTTTTTTCAAAGTGAGATAATATAAACGATAAATCTTCAACATAACCATTTCCAGGAGTTTCTAAATAATTAAAAAGCTTTTCAGAATATATATTAGATTTATCATGATAATTCTGATTATATAACTCATCATTGTAATTTTTATTATTGTAATTTTTATTATCAGTATAATTTTTATTATTGTAATTTTTATTATCAGTATAATTTTTATTATTAGAAAACTTTTCAGATATATATTTTTTAGTTTCAGGAGTATGTGGACTTACAGCTATAACAATCTTATCAAGATATTTAGATCCTTTTAAATTATCTAGAACATGATCAATCAAATATTTATCAAAAAATTTAAAGAGAGGTTTTTCAATATTTATATTCATCCTTTTTCCTTTACCTCCAGCCATCAAGACAGCTATTATCATGTGTATCTCCTGAGTAAAAAAATAATAATTTAATTATTAAAGATATATCTATTTTTTTTGTTGTAATTTTTTTCTAGCTGCTAAAATACATGGTCCTCCTTGTTTTCCACCAACAGGAACTTTTATAGTTCCCATTGAATTCATACACCTGGCCATTATAGCAGAACCTAAAGCTAATCCATCTGAAACAAATACACAGTCTTTAAACTTATCTTTAGTATATTCAAGTATTAATTCAGGTTTCTTACCAGTAATCCCTGCCCTACCAGTTATTCCCAAAGCAGATCCAGGAGCTATAATATTCTCATTAAATGCAACATCCAAAAGTCTTTTAACAATAATTGCACTTACATGATCCATAGTAGCAAATAATGTAGGTAAACCATCGTTTTTATAAAGTTCTTCTCCTAATGAAATTAAATCAGGAATTCTATCACCATTTTCACCAACATCACAACCAATCAAACAAGTCCCTGCCTTTTGAGCAGCTTCTGGTTTAACAGGAACAGTTCCAAACCTATTTCTATCCATTGGAATCTTTCTAATATCAATAATTTTATGAACTTTTTCTGCATTAACTTTAGCATGTTTCCAGTCAGCTTTTTTAAGTATATCTTTAGAATATAAATCAATTGCAGCTCCACCCTTTTTATCCACCTTATCAGTTCCACGAACAAGTGAATCCGCTATAACTCCTGCAAGACCTAAAAAATTCCCAACAGTATGTGCATAAGGTTCATCATCATTAACTACCCTACCAGCTAAGGTTGATCCAAAATCAATTGAAACACAAGGATTTCTATAATCAACTTTCGTCCATTTAGCTCCAAGTTTTATACCCGCTGTAACAAGTTCACCTTCCATTTCATTAGACACAACTTCTTCTCCTTTAGGTGGAAGAACACTAACAACAGCACCGTCAAACATTACTTTATCAAGAAGAGTATAATCTTTTAATCTATCTGGAAAATTATCAATAGACATAGCTGGAGCCATTTTTCTTGGAGCAACCCCTGCATCTAAACATCCATTAGCTAGAGCGATTATAAGTTTCCCACTCTCTTCAGGAGTTGCAAAACCTGCTGTTACACCAGTTGAACGGACTACAAAATCTAAATCATCTTCAATATTAATATGGGCTTCCTTTGCAGCTTCAATAACAGTATCACGAACTAACTCAGATACAGATTCTTTTGAAAGTTCAATACCCCACACAGTTTTACCAAAAACTTCTTCTTTTGGTTTTGGTGGCCTAATATCTCTTGTCATATTAACAACTTTACTTAAAAGATAGCTTTCACTTGTATTTAAATTAGTTGCACAAATGATACACTTTGTAGTTGTATTCCCAAGTTCAACAGAAGCTGTAATATAATATTCATCAGGCCTCATCTTATAACCAGAACCGGCGGTTTTGGCTGAAAAAGGAGATGATTTTAAAGATTCAAATTTTTTAAATTTACTTTTAGCTATTACAGGTTTAGGACCTAAACCAAAAATTTTACTTATAAAAGACATGTATTTTTCCCTCAAAACATCTTTTTATTTTATAATACTCACTCAAAAGCATTTAAATTAAATTATTAATTATTAATATAATAATTAAATTAATAATATAAAAATATACTATTTTTATATATTAAAAGTAAAGTTTATAAAGATTTTTAAAATTTTTTAAGAATGATTAAAAAATTATAAAATAAAAGTTAAAGATAAAAAAGAAAAATAAAAAGCTACAAACTATAATTTAAAATTGAAAGTTAGAAATAAAAATAAAATAAAAATAAATTAAAAAATAATTAAAAAATAAATTAAATAATAAATTAAATATTAATCCAATTTACAGCTATCTATTTCAATTGTTCTTACTAAATGTATTGTACATGGAGCAAAATGGACAACTTCCTCAGAAACACTTCCTAAAAGATGTTTGTCAACTATACTCTTTCCAGTACCCATTACAATAACATCAACACAGTTATCTTCAGCTGTTTTAACAATTACCTCTGCGGGTTTACCTTTAGATAATTTTTTTATAACAGATATATTTTTATTATTATCTAAATCCAATAACTGTTCAAATTCCTCTAAAAATATTTTTCCTTTGGAATTGAGCTCAACAACCATAGCTTCCTTTATTTTTTTAGGAGTTAAAAAAGGAACAGAGTCATCAACAACATATAAACCTATAATCTCAACTTCTCTATCCCCAATTAAATCAAGCGTACTATCTACTAATTCTTTAGTATAATTACCCATTATTGGAACTAAAACTTTACTATACATACAAATTCTCCAATTATTTCTAATTTCTTAACCTAATACGAATATCCTTAAAAAGGCATACAATACATAAACTATCATGAGAATAATACCCGAAAATCTATTTAATTTATTCCCATTAAACTTCATCAAAAGTAATGTTCCAGCAGTCACACCTATCATTACTGGAGCATCAAAATAAAGAGATAAATAATCAATTGGAATAGCTACTAATAATGCAGGAATACCTATACCAATTAGAATATTAAAGGTCACACTTCCAAAAACAGTTCCCATAGAAATATCATGCAATCCTTTAATAGCAGAAGACAAAGTAACAACCAATTCAGGAATACTAGTACCAATAGATAGAGTAAATAAACCCATTATAGCAGGAGGTATTCCAAAAGTAGATGCTAAAGAACTAGCACTTGTAATTAACAATTGACAACCTATAGCTAAGCCAATAATCCCTAGTATTGTAAATAAAATGCTTTTTTTCTTAATTGATTTTCTCTTTTCTAAAGTTTTATTAGAAATATCATCAATCTTTTCAATATCTTTAGACTTTATAATATCTTCTTCACTATTAGGTAATTTTTTAATCTTATCTTTTTGAGCTTTTTCTTGATCCTTTATAAGAATTCTCATATAATAAATATAAAAAACAATCATCACTATAGAACCAAAACCAGATATGAAAAGCTGACCAGTAAAGTATCCAAATAACATAAAAGCTAACAATACAACTCCAGTTACTATAGCCATAAGTCCATCCCGATTAATAGATTTTTTATCAGCCTGTACTAAACCAGTAACAGTAGCAGTTATACCAAGAATTCCAGCAACATTCCATATATTAGAACCTATAACAACACCTACACCCATATCAGCATTACCTCCTAAAGAAGCAATTAGTGCAGATCCAAATTCTGGAAGAGAAGTTCCAATTGCAGCAGCAGTCACACCAAGAAGAATCTGAGATACACCCAAAGCAGTCCCTATTTCAACAATGTGATCTACAAACAAATCTGCTGCCTTTATAACAATTAATAAAGACACCACAAGCAAAATACACATCAATATAATCTCAAACATCCAATTTTCCCCATATAAATTAAAAATAAATAAATATTAGAACATCCTCATATATTTAACCCTAAATACAATCAATATACATCTTCAAGCATATAAAGTTATTGAAAGTATAAAAAAAAGTCAATTATAAAAATAATATTAAATTTATATAAAGAAATTTTATAAAAAGATATTAAAAATAAAAATATTATGAAATAAAAATATTATGAAATAAAAGTATTATGAAATAAAGAATATTATAAAATAAAAAGTATTATGAAATAAAAAGCTATAAAAACTAAAAATAATAAAAAAAGAAAAGATAGATTAGATGATAATCATCTAACCTCGTATATTGTTTTGTTAAAGAATAAACTATGAACAGATTATTCTTATATCATTTTGTTTATTGGATGGTCTTCTACAGGTTCAGTTCCCATATCTTTAGCAGCTTCAGCTATAAATATGTCAGCCATTGCACATGCAGGGAAAGCAATTTTAGCATTTTCAATAGGGCCAAAGAGAACAAAGTCTCCACCTACCATTTGCTGAACAATGTTAGAACCAATATCACAAACAGGCCATGCTTCTTTATGTTCTTTTTTGTATTCTCTTAACCAATCCCATGCAGAAGGCACATTGTGAATACCAGAACCTACAGGTAATCCCCATTTACTTTTTACAGCAAAGGAAGTTCTTGCAGCAACCCCAGCACCTTGACCAAGAGGAGTAACAGCAGTATCCATTAAAGGCTTAGTAATTCCACATTCTTCAGACATTTGTAATAAACCTTGATCGATGGTACCATCACCATCTTCCCAAATACCAATTTTACCTTCAATAGTAGCATTCATTGGGTTAAAACCTAATACAATAGAAGCAGAAATATCAGATTCTTTTACAGCTTCAATTTCTTCAGCTTCTGCAGCCATGTTAATTGAATTGTAAATAGCTCTTTCAGATAATCCAGCTTCAGTAGCATATTTTGCTCCAGCCATTCTTGCTTCACCAGAAGTAGAATCTATAAGGAAAGGAGCGTCAGAAATGTCTCCAACAAACTCTAAGTACTTAACTAAAGCTTCTTCAGTTTGTCCGAAAACTTGTACTAAACAAGGATTTCCAGTGACATCCATCATTTCTTCCATAGTTTTAATTCTTTCTTCTGCAGCATCTTTATCAAAGACACCTGCTTTTTCATCACTAATAATATTATGTCCACCATAAAAGATGGTACCTGCTAAAACAGTAGGATATTCTCCTGGCTGGCCTCCAATATTAACGCCAGCTATATCCAATACTTCTTGTTCTTTATCAAACCTAAACATTTATAATCCTCCATCCTTAGAGTAATGCGCCTAATAGTAATGGTAAAAGATTATATTTCATAACTACAACCATTATTATAAGACCTATTATTATACCATATAAAATACCAACATCTCTACCAGTTTGTTGACCTAATCTTTGGTAGTATTCACCAAGAGTAAACTCAACTTTTTCTTCAATCTCATCTAATTTCTCATTAGATTTATTATAATCATCAGCAGAGACAAGTACTCGAGGTATTGTATTTTCTTCAGACATTCATAACACCTCTTAGAACAAATTCGCTATATATGGGATTACTACAACTAATAAAAAAGCAATAGCTATTCCTAAGCCAATCCCAGTAAATCTTGTTGAAATTAATCCTGCGAATAATCTTCCTTCTCTTCCAATCAATTGAGATCTGTATTGTATATCTTCGGATACATTTTTAATACCACGGACGTTTGGTTTGTTAGATAACTTAACCATAATTAAACCTCCTTATATAAATCCTAGGAATAAACATCCAACTACCAAAGTAAAGATTAGTCCTATCATAATACCTTGAACTTTACCAGAATAATTACCAGCAAAATTTCTTTGTACAGCACCAATCATTTTAATTTGAGTTTGAATGTTTCTCATCCTTGCCTCAATTAAAGCAGTTTCAGGAGCAACTGGGCGAACTTCTTCACCCTCATCCTCTTCATCTCCACTATCATCAAGAGAAATTACATAAGCTTCCTCTTCGAAAGCACCAGGATCTTTTTCAATACATTCTTTAACTTTAGCTTCAATTGCACCAGCATCTTCCACATCGATCATGTTGACAATCTCAAGTTGAGATTGGAATCTTTCAATTCCTTCATCAGGAATGTTTTCAACATAGGGAATAGCTCCAGTAGCACCCATTATACTTCTTTTTTCTGGGTCTACACCATTTTGATGCAATGCTTCAAAACTTTGACCTGTAATGTGTCCTTGAACTTCAGACCCACATAATATTAAAAATCTAATGTTAGGGTTTGATATTATATTAGCTACAACTTTCTCAATACCGAGATTCTCTGTTTTACAAGGTCCAGCAATAGCTGCACCAGCGTTAGCAGGAACATCTTCATTGTGAGAACCTAAAGTTGTAACAGCAACAGGACTCTCAGGGTCTCCAGCAATATAATCTCCATTGATTATTGGCCATCCTTCTGCAGGTGATTTTTTATCCACCATCATAAAACCCCCAGATTAACGAGTAGAGGAATTGCAGCTATTAAAACAAATAAAGCTATTAAGAATCCATACACCATGTTTGTAAGCATACCGGCAGTAGCATAGGCACCTTCTCTTCCAGGATAGGATCCTCGAGAAACAGTGTTTGGATCTAGTGAATTCATTAAATCGTCTGCTGCAGCCTCTAAATCAGTTATTTCATTGTTTATATCATCCATAGAGAGTACTAAAACTTCTCTTCCTAAAGCAGCCCCAACTATCCCAGTAGAGGGATCGAGAGTTAAGCTGTACTCAGGAACAATTTTAATTAAAGGTAACATTTCCATATTTTCTCCCCCTATTGTTCTTCAACCTTAGGCCATAATCCAGACCATTTGACAGATGCAGCTTCATTGAATGATGCTTTAATGTATGCTCTGATAGATATTATCCAACCAATTGCAGCAACAATAATTACAGCTACCCATACAGGAATTCCCATCCACATATTAGGAACAGGGTTAATAATAGTTAAAATTCCAGTGATAAACATAGCTAAAAATGCTGTAGATGCAGCTAATTTAAGAGTTCTAACTTGGTTCTCATTAGGACCTAAACATGCATTAAATGGATGTTGTATAGCCATAGTATTCATTATAAAGAATAAAGCAATGAATCCAGGAGCTACAACAGAAGTAAGAATTCCATCAATATTATAGGTTCCTGCAAGAGTTGCAGAGAATGCTAAGACAGACAAACCAGCAGCACCTGAAATTTCAGCAGTACATCTTTCAAGTACTGGTATTTTCATTCCAACAATCTTCTTTGCTATTACACCAATAATAAGACCTAAAACCATTGAAAGAATTAAAGCAATGATTGGTCCTAAAATTCCAAGTCCACTAGCAAAAGAAAGAGATACTAAAGCAATACCAGCTAATGCACCGATAATACCTATTGAAAGAGACATATATCCGATAGAAGGTACACCAGTACCTAAACCGTAACTTGCAACTCTACGAATAGCATCTGCACCCCATACTATAGCACAGACCCCACCAAGAGCTGCTAAAACAGGACCGAAAACTGGGTTAAATTGGACTAAATAAATTCCAACAAGGCCTCCAACTATTCCTAAAAGAAGCAATTTTTCAGCACCAATTGCACCACCAGATGGTCCTCCACCAGCTGCTGACATTATGCAACACCTCCAGTTAAAACAATAGCAAATACACTCATTATAATAGAAGCAATAGCACAAGCAAGTATACCAGTACCAATTCTTTTAAATTTAGGGTCGTGGAAACCTTCAATAGTACCACCAATATTATAAGAAGCAATTACTGAATTTATAAAGAATACACCAACTGCAAGAATAGCAGCTAAACCTGCAGTTATAGCAGGATCAGTTACAAAGCTTCCTTCAGTCATTGCAATATTAATACCATAGTAAACAAGTCCACCACCAGCACCACCGAGTAAACCACCGATGATACCACTTACAAAACAAACAGTAGGAATACCATGCCCTTCAGTACCAGAAGTAACATATTTTTCTTGATTTCTACCAGTTATTGGGTCAACTTCAACTTTAGCAGAAGAAGGTACAACACCAACACCGAAAATATAAATAATATTTGCAATTAGCATAGTTATTCCAATCATCATCATTGCACCTACTGCACCAGCGATTGCAATGATATACCATGGCTGACCAGTCATAGCTGCTGCAGTGATTAAACCAGTTAACCCAGCACCCGCTGCGAGCATTGCTGTACCAGTTCCTACACCAGTAGCTGTTGCCATAGCTGCAGGAGCTCCTCCTACTGGTATGAAGTGTACACCTCCACCAATGAGGATTCCTCCAACTGTTATAAATAATATTAAACTTATTGGATCCATAAATGAAACCTCCTTAATCTTCCTTATATGGTCCATATTTAGTTCTGGCAAAGTTTTCAAGTCTTTCATTCATAATAATAAGAAGAATAACTATAATCAAGCCTGCAATTAATCCTCCGACTAACCCAAATACTACGGTTATCCAGAAACTTAAAAATACAATAGCACCAAAACAAAAACCAGTTAATGGTCCACCAAATTTCGCACAAAAGTTAACAGTATCAATAGAATTTCTTGCACCAAGTTCAGACTTAGTTACTATATCACCATGAATAGCTACAGGAATACCTCCACCAAATGGATATTGTTGGTATTCTCTTTCTGCACCATAAGCAACATCCCCAGTAGAAGAACCAATAGCACCAATAGTTATCCCCCATAAAACAGCAAGAAGCGGTAATGGGAAAACGTGTAATGGAGTTCCATTAAGAGGTATAGTCATTAAGTAAGATATACTTACAATACAAAAGGTAGTTATAAAACCATGACCTGCAATAGGTCCTAAAGCTTGGGTTAAAGCATCCATAAATAATGGCTGCTCAAACTGAGATTGACTTACAATCCGTCCCATATGTGCTGTTACTGAGTATACAACATGTACTAAAGCAGCAATAGTTGCACCAATAGCAATTCCTACAATAGGCATTAAATTAAAGTTAAACATTGGTGAAATCAAAACAAATGCTATAGAACCTGCGATACCACACCAAGCACCATATGCAACTGGTTCACCAGAAACAGCCTTATTAATAAATCGGTGTAAATGTCCCATTTGAGGAGCTAGCTGAACTTGTGAGTTTGGATTACTCATGGAACCAACATCAGATTCTAAATCTTCAGAAGTTCCAGCTATAGTTGCAGCTGCACCCATCAATGCAACAACACCTAATGTTATAGGGTCCATATTTTCTTTTCCTCCTTAGTTTTTATTAAATTGATTATTTAATAAATATAATATTTTTTATTAGTTAATAGTTGTCTATTATTATTAATTTACTAAGATTAAAATTTACTATGATTAATTTATAAGTTTTAAATTTTTCAATTTATGAAACATAATGATAATAATGATAATTAATGTCTTAACTCTCTCAAATCATGAATTAAACAACTAACAAAAAAATAAAAAATAATAGGTGTTAAAACACCTATTTAGCTGGTATAATTAGAGATCTTTCACCATCTGGCATGAATTCTCTTAATGCACCTTTTGCAATTTCAGCACGAGGTTGGGAGAAGTCGAAACTTAAGTTTTGATCAGCAAATGCGATTTTAACCAATGGGTTAAATGCAAATGCATCTCCACGAGCTGAATGAGGAGCTTGTGAAATACCTGCGTATTCACCTTGGTGTCCTACATTCATTGCATAGTTAGGATAGTTTGGTCCTCTCATTTCAACTGGTAATCCTTCGTCATTTCTTATAGAGAATACGTTGGATGCACCACATTGATCTTGTAAATCGTAACCATAGAATCCTAATCTAGAGTGTTGTTCTTTGTGTAAGTACATAGATAAATACCATGCGCTTAAACCAGTTTGGGAGTTTCCAGTAGCGAAAGCTGTTGCACAACCAGCAGCGGCTGAAACAACAGATGCTCTTTGAGAACCACCGAATTGGGTTTCAAGTAATGCAGGATATTCTTCGTATTGTTCTAATCCATAGAAAGTTACTTCAGAACCTACATCAAGAACAGTGTCCATGTTGTTTGGAGCTTCACATATTCCAAATTTGTCTTCGACATATTCTTTACCATAGTATAAGAAATCGTCAAGAATATTGTCAGTATAAGCTGCAGATGCGTATTGAGTAAATCCAACACCACCAGACATGTAAGAACCTAACCAAATTTGGTCGTATAAAGCAGCTCCAGCAGCTACTACATCTAAAGCAGATCTAACTGGATCATCAGGGTTAACTCTTGTAGATTGAACCATATCAGCTAAGAAACCAAATGCAATTCCACCAGGTTCATTTTCTGCTCTTGCTCTTCTAACTGGTAAGTAAGTACCCATATGTATAACTTCTGCATGTTTAGATGCGTAAGCAAAGTCACCAGTAGCTCCTTCACCAGCACATTGATTATAAGCAGAAATCATTGACATACCAATTTGCATAGCAGACCATCTGGAAGTAGTACCACCATCACAAACTCTTCCAACAATAGTCGGAATTCTTACAGCTTGCCATACTTTATCACCAACTTCAGCTTTTAAAGCTTCAGCTTGGTCTTCTGGGAACTCTTTGTTAATGTCTAAAACAAATGCACTGTCAATTTCATCAGCTAATTCATCATCACCAGTAAATACTTTTACATAACTGTCAGCTACGAGTGATGGGTTAGTTTCAACCATGTGCTCTTGTACAACAGCAGCACCAGGCATAGCGTGGTTAACAGTTTCTAAATATTCAGTAATTGTTTCAGGAGTAACTTCCATACCTAATCTTTTTTCAAGAACATTGTGTGCAGTGTTTAATCCTACAATAACAGTTCTTCTGATGTCATCCCACATTTGTTGGATAGCAGCATTATTAACAAAATGGAAATCGTCCCCTTCAACATAAGTGTCAGTTGTAGATACTTGGTAAGGCATTAATGCTCTTTGTCCTAATGGAGAACCTACATCTGGGTTATATTGAGGAATACCTCTTTTTTCGGCAATTTCTTTACCTGCGTTAGCAAATTCAGTTTTCCTTTCAGATTGTTTCCATCCACCTAAATTATAAAAAGTAGTGGTTTTTTCTTCAGGATCTTCTTTGAATTTTTTATTTAATGCTTCGATAAACTTTTTATCAGCCATATTAATCTCCTCTCCTTATTCTGGACAGAATCCACCTTCGGATCTTGTGACGTGTATTCTTTGTAATATTTCTACAGCGTCTTTATCGTCCTTATAAGCTTCACCATCTACTCTGTAAATAGTGGTCTTCTTCATTAAAGTTTCTTCATCTAATGGCTCACCGAGTACAACAGGTTCATCAAGTTCTTTACCAATTTGGTCCTTTACCATTTCGATTTTTCCAGTTTCTTTGTTTAATAATTGTCTTCTTAACATATCAAACATTACACCATCTTCATCGAGTCTTAAAGAGTGACCATGAACAGATTTACCTCTGATTCCAGATCTTGCTGGATCAAAGTATTCGGTTTCTAATAATTCTTTTGATATTTTTTCGAGATCTCTTTCTCTTGCTTCGATAATTTGTCTTCCAGACAAAGTACCTGCGTCTACTCCTCTATATCTGTTTAAGTAAGATCTAGATCTTAAGTAAGGTTGAGCAGGAGCAAAATACATTGAATCTACAAATTGAATATATCTAACTCTATCCCCGGCTTTTGCACCATCGATTGGTTCTACTAATTCTCTAATAATGTCCTCAGGCTCATCCATTTCATCTAATGGTGGGTGAACACTTTTATATTCTTCACCTGGAGCTCTGTGACCTAATACTTTTACTACACCTTCATCAGATATTTCTCTTAATTTTTCTAACTCATAATCAGGGTCAGAAAAGTTTCTTCTATTTTGAGCTACCTGAGAAGTTCCTGGATAATATTGTGCCATAAATCATGCACCTCCTAATGCTAACTTAACTTTTCTAATAATCTCATCTAATTTTTCTTGGGAACATGTTTCTCCCCTAATAACACCACTAACAATATCAACAATTTTACCCTTAGTTTTAACTCCTTCATTAGCCTCATCAGGCATGACACGAGAGGTTTTAACACCAATTTTAGCAAAATCTTCAAAATCGACAGGATATTCACAAATAATAACACAAGGACAATTGACATTGCGAAGTATTAATCTCGCTTTGTAAATAATATGATTTTTAACTCCTCCAAGATGAATGACCAGTAACTTGAATTGTGACATTTGATCAACTTCTTTATCAGTTAAACCAAATCCCCCACTTGCACCTGGAGCATCCGATGGAGTACCTGCGCCAGCATTAAGTATCATTGTACTAGTTAAAACATTAGCTTCGCGAAGTGCAAAGGTTATTTCACAAACAGGTTTTGTGATATGCCTTCTTCCAGGAGACATAGCTACTGCAAGAACATCACTTCCACATTCTGCAAAAGTTCCTCTTTGAGCTATTCCTCCACCTTCACCAAGACCCATTGTTTCACGACAATCAACAACATGGGTACAACGTCCAATCATCTTATTCATCCTTATTATATATTATTTATCCTTACTATTGATCATTAATATTTATCTTTACTATTGATCATTAATTGATATCATAGTATATGAAATATTTCAATAAGATCCTTTTAAATAAAATCTTCAATCCTTATCTTTTTTTATGATAGTTACTCTGTCTGAGAGCTTAGCTGATTGATCAGTCATTCCAATTAACTCTTCAGGAATGTCTGCATCCCCATATTTAATGTTATCAGAGACAGTCTTCTGAGTTCTGATGTATTTTCCAATATTTATATCAAATCCAAAAGGAAGATATTCATTGCATATTTCCCTTATATCATCAATAGTGGATTCATTTGAAATTTCAACAAAAATACGGCCAGTTTTAACTTTAAGCTCAAGTTCTTTACCATTGACTGTAATTTTTCTTCTATCAACATATCGTGGATCTTCGTTAGGGTCTTCAGGAGGGAGTCTTGGTCCTTGAATAACCGTCCTTTTAACATCATCAAGACTTTCAATACCATTCAACAACTTTTCAGTTGTATCTGCTCCTAAAACTCTATGTGGAAATACTTCTATGTCCATTTATAATTATCCCCATTTAATTAGTATGATTATATGATTAATTTTAGTATATCTAAATAATTTATCCCATATCCTAGATATTGATTCTAAACAACATTTAAATACCATATTAATATTTAAACACTATCTTAATAATTCATTTAAATATTTTATAATTAATTAATCACAAAAAACATGCGAGATTTTAGATGTCACCTTTTATGTCTGCAGCTGCTTCCACTACATATTTTAATGGTTCTCTGAATTCATCAACACTACTGAATACTTCTTTAATTAATCCAGAAGTAGCTTCAGGTGAGAAAAGCTGAGTACCTGCGTCAAGACACATTGCAGCTACAACACAAGGGATACAGAATCCTTTACTGTGTCTGGTTACAACGTGGTTACCGTTAAAGAGACCTGGGCCTCCTCCACCATAAATAGAGTGACTAAAGAATGAAAATCCTACAGCTACCCCTTCAGCTCTACCGAAATCTACACCAGGAAGACCAGTTGCAAATTCAAGAGAGTCATTGAAATACAAAATTGAAGATGGTACACCCTGAGCAGCTCTAGCAGCACCTACATTTACTATAGTTGCAGCAGTAGCTCCAGCAGCAGCATAAGCATTCCATTTAGCTAAATCGTTAGTTTCATAAACATTGAAACCATTTAAATCTTTTTCTACACTAACAACACTATCATCAGTAGCTCTAGCAACAGTATCATTCATAACAGAACCAACAGTTCCTTCTTTAGCATTATCTTTAACTAAGTCTAAAACAATATTGTCTGCGTTCATTCCTTGATATGCTAATCCTAATAAGTGCATTCTTTCAAATGCTCCAATAGCATCACCCATTTCAAACATAGCAGTTTGTTCTAAGATACTGGAAAGTGCAGTTCCTTGTAATGTGTTTTTTAATGTAGCAGCAGCTACGTGGTTAGCCATAATATTTCTTAAAGCATAACCTGGACCTTCAAGCTTTTGAGGAATATCTAACATAGTTGCAATGTTAGAACCCATGTAATCAACAGACTGAGGATATCTTCCAAGAATTGCAGCTTTTACCATGTTAGCATCATACATACTAATATCAAATTGTTTAATAATAGCTTGTACTAATGCAGTTGCAGTAGATAAGGTTGCTACAGAATATTCAGCAGCAGATTCTAATCTTGCAGTTGGTATTTGAACTAAAATCCTCTTTCCACCAGAAAGAAGCTCTACATTTGTATCATCATCATCAGTTACTTGAACCATTTCTTTTAAAGCAGATGCAATAGCTTGAGCATTGCCAGTAATATCTAGGTCCATTTCTCTTCCTAAAA
This sequence comes from Methanobrevibacter arboriphilus, assembly GCF_019669925.1. NCBI lineage: Archaea > Methanobacteriati > Methanobacteriota > Methanobacteria > Methanobacteriales > Methanobacteriaceae > Methanobrevibacter > Methanobrevibacter arboriphilus. The sequence goes on along the minus strand of NZ_AP019779.1, from coordinate 1,742,030 downwards.
TCTTAGATCCTGCTCCACCGACAGATGCAGATCTTAAGGAATTTTCAATACCTTCTAAGTTTACAGCTACGGTCCTTTTTACACCACTAACGATGCTTTTTATTGCAGGGTTCCGTAGTGGGCTTAAGGCTTCGATAGGTACATCAGATTCAACTAATGACCCTCTATCGTCGTATAAATCGACTTTATCATCAAACTTCGCCATTTTTTCCCTCCTAACTAAATATAGTTATTAATATACCTCTCTAATACAAACGGTCATTTTTAAGCTTGTATTGAGTAAGCTCATTTGCAGTTTTTTGCAATAACTAGCTATTTGGTATACGAATTTTAATTTGATTAATATATATTATAAATATTATTTCTGAAGGCAAATAGCAAAGCTTATAAAGGAGAAGGAAACCTGAATTTTTTAAGAATCCTATAATAGAAAGTAATACTTTTTTAAATGAATAAAAAAGAGTTTTAACAGTTTTTAAAAACATGAAAATGATTTAAAATAATAAATAGACATTAAAATACTTTAAATAGTAAAAATAGAATTATTAAATTAATGATTATTAAAAAAACCATTAAAATCATTTTAAATAAAAATATGTTAAAATAATGAAAAATAGGACTAACATAAATAAACAAAATATTAAAAAATATTAAAAATAATGTAAATATTATCTAAAAATTATATAAAAATTGAAACAATATCAAATTAAATAATGAAATAATAAAAATTTTATAATTATAATAAGTAATAATAATCATTGGATAAAAAGTAAGGGTATTTTGATATCATTTATTATTTTTTATCATAATAAATATAATTTTAAAGAGTAATTTTAAAGATTTAAGGAATAATTTTAAAGAGTAATTTAAAGAATAATTTTTTATGTTAGATCGATTTGTGGATTGTTTTTATAAAAATTTAATTAATATAAATATTAGTTAAAATATTTAGAAAATTAGTATAAAATATTCAAAAATATTATTATAAATAAAATATTATTATAAATAATTTAAAAAAATATTATAAAAAATTTAATTTAAAAAAATAGTATAAAAAATTCAATTAAATACTGAAACTAAAAATAAAAAAGATACTTCAAGTCTTTTTCATTTTCATACCAAAAAAGTTAATAGCCTCGACTAAATCTCTAAATAATTCAATTTCTTTTTCAATTACATTTTCTTCAGTCAAAGTTCCACTCATTTCTCCATCAACAGACAATTTTTCAGGACCTCTACCAACTACCCTCTCAATGCCATCAGAACTAAAAATCTTCTCTGCATCAATTTGATGAACAAAACATCTGCCAGGAATTATAACTGTATCTTTTACATCAGATAAATCTAAATCTTCTAAATCATTCTTTGTAATTAAGCAAGCAATATCTTTTTTAGTTGCAACAACATTAACATCATCAGTATCTAATTTATCGAATATTTTTTCAATATAAGGTGCAGCTATTTTAGATGTTACGATTGTAGCTTCACCAGTTATCTCTTGAATAAACTGAAGATAGATCTCATTTTCATTTTTTGATAGTGCAAATGGAGCACCAGTATCTGGATCTGAAACAGGAGTTCCAGTAACTCGAATATTATATTCTTTATTTATACTTTCTACAAGCTTTTGAAACTCATCAATACTAGTAGAGTTTATGCCATTTATAACAGGCTCATTACCTAAAATTAAGCCTTCATTTGTAGTATTAGCAAAACGCATAAGAATCAAAGCTTTTGCACCCCAACTTTCAAGATCTTCACAAGTTTGATGTAAAATATCCCCATCATTTACACCAGGAATTATAACTGTAGCTGCATGAAGATCAGTACTTTCAGCAAAGATTTTTGCTGCTTTAATAGATTCTTCAGGATTAGGATCTTTCATCCAATCTGCTCGAAGTTCAGGATTAGAAGCAAACAATGTATATGTAACTTCATCCACTCCATGATTTATCAATCGATTAGCCATCTCTGCATCATCAATACCTTTTCCACTTGTATAACCAAGATGTATAGGTATATCAAATTGTTTTAAAGTTCCAGTTAGTTCTTCAAGATGAGGATAACAGCTAACATCTCCCCCACCACTAATATTGACCTTAAGATTATTATCATTAGGATTAGTCATCATCAAAGTAGTCTGAATCTCATTTACAACAAAAAAAGGCATTTTAAATTCATTTTTAGTTTCACTAACACCTTCACTACAATTAGAGCATCCAACTTTACCAGGAGAACACTTAGAACATCCTAAAGGTTCAATAGATTTTACTTTCCTAAAATAACAATATTTACAGAATCCTCGACAGTCTTTTCCTGGAATCCCGCCAACATCAGCTACAATTTGCATATTAATACTATTTTTTTTATACTATAAAAATCTTTTTAGTTATAAAAAATAGTATTAAAAAGAAAAAAATCATGGGAATTCTAATAATTATTAATTTTTTGATTGTTATTATTATCTTTATTTATTAATTAACGAAAATAAAATAAAATAAAAAGAAGAAATGAACAGCCCAATGATGAAAATGTAAAAAATAAAGAAATAAAAATGAAAAAATAAAAAATAAAAAATAAAGAAAAAATAAAAAAGAAAGAAAAATTTAAAAATGAAAGTTTTTAATAATTGATAAAAGCTATAACTAATAGATTAATAGTTTTTAATTCAATTATTTGCTTCATTGTATATTAAACCAATTGATCTTGATTGGAATAAAGTCAAGAAAGATGGAATAATTAATAAATAAATAATGAAACCAATTATTGGAATGAAAATAATTAGAGCAGCTATAAAAGAAATAACAACTACAATTATATACAGAAGTATAAACCAAACTATATAATTTCCCCAACCAATTCTAGAAATTGTATCATTTATTTCTCTAAATTTGATAATTGAACCTAATTTACCAGATTCAGCTAATTTTGCCATAGCAATAAATGCAAACAATGAGAATATTACTGATAAAATAGCTGCTACAGTATTAACGATAGCAACTGCATATCCATTACTAACCATATATCCTGTAGCAATTGAATTAGGTAAATACGCTCCAGTTTGATTATAAATATTTAAAGATTGATTAATACTTGCAAATTCAGAAAATACACCTAATGCATAAGCAAAGACCAAAGTAATAATAACTGGTATTATCATATATACAATATTTAAAACTAAAACCTTTAATCCATCAACAATGTTGTCAGACCACTTAAATTCTGGTAAAGATTCTTCTTGATCATCAATTGCCACATTTTTGTTAAAAATAGTTTCTCTTATTACACTAAGACCATACCCACTATAAATTAAACCAACAATTATAGCAAAAATTAATGCTATAACAAATATTATAGCTATTGGAATGGCTTGGGCAAATAAAAGGCTAATTCCAGCAATAATCATTAATATAAATAATCCTATTATTAATAAACCTAAAATTAAAACTTTGCCCCAATCTTTAGTTGGATATTTAAATGAATTTTTAAATAATTCTGAGATGTTCATTTTATCACCATAAAGTTATTTGGTATAATTTATCTAATTTACTTAATATATAATCTAATAAATTTAGCCTAATAATAAATTGTCTAATAAATAAACTGTTATTGTAGTTATGTTATTATAGTTATTTTTTAAGTTATTTATTATGTTATTTTTTATACTTCTGTTATTTTTCTATATTATTATTAATTTCTATATTATTATTAATATTTTAATTATTAATAATTATTATATTAATTATTATTCTGCTTTTTATTTTGATTAGTATCCTAATTACTGTTTTAATTATCTTTTATAATCATTTTATATCATTTTTTTAATATTAAAGATCCTAAAAATTTCTAATTTTAGATTTTTTATAAATTAAACCTATACTTCTACCATAAAAAATTGTCATAAATGGTAAAATTACTAAAAATAGTATTATCATACCTAAAAATGGAATAATCGAAATTATAAATCCTACAAATAAAATAAACAGTGAAATAAAAAATAATATTACTAATAAAAGTATATACTTACGCCAAGATATTTTTACAATATCTGAAAATACTAACTTAAAATTTAATCCATCTTTAATATTACCAGAATCAGCAAACCTTGCAATAGCTATAACCAAAAACAATGTAAATATAATAAACAAAATAATAGCTATTATAGGGATTATAACAATGTTAGGAATGGTTTCAACCATAAAATAACTTGGAATAGAAGTTTCAATACCAAAATAAAAAAATGATGCAAATATTTGGGAAATGATATTATATGCACCAATTAAATAAGCGACAATTAGAACTATTATTGCAGGTATTAAATAATATGCAATAGAAATAATAAATACTTTAATTCCATCTGAAAGATTTTTTATAATTCTTATTGAAGGAATATCCACATTTTCATTAATAGTACCTTTAATTATAGATATTAAATAACCAATAGCTATTAATACTATGAAAATACCTATAATATTTGAGATAAAATACAAGATCTGAGTTAAAACCCCATAACCTAAAGCAGTAGTGAGTGAAGGTAAAAGAGATATAATTGCATCAAAGAAAAATAAAACACCCAAAGTTAATAATTTATCAACATCTTTACTTGGATAAGATAAAGAATCTTTAAAAAGTTTAATAGTCTTCATTTTTCTCACTTACAAGTATAAAAATCAAATTTTAATATTTAACTAGTAAAAATTATAACTAGTAAACAATACTTATTAAACTATTGATATTAAACTATTTTAAATTATTGTTTTAAAATAATATTTATTAAATTTATTATTAAATTTATTTTAAATTAATAATAATTATTAAATTAATAATAACTGTTAAATTAATAATAAAATAATAATGATTGTTAAAATAGAACATTAATGAAACTAGAATAAAAAGAAAATAAAAATAGAATAAGGATAGAATAAAAAATATAAAAAATAAAAAATTAAAATTTATTCTTTAGATTCATTGTATATTAAACCAAGAGTTCTCGCAGAAAATATCTCAGTATAAGATTTTACAATCAAAAGTACTATTATAGCTCCAATAAATGGAATAGCATTAATTAAAGTTGTTATAATACCAATGACAATCAAAATTATTGCGAAAAGAATAAGCCATATTATATAAGTTCCCCATCCAATTTTACTAATTTTTTTGAAGACATTGGCAAAGTTAGCAGCTGCACCTAAACTTTCAGTTTCAGCTAAAACAGCTTTAGCAATTAAAAGCAATAATCCAAATATTATGAATAATATTGCAGCTATTATAAATACTGTAAGAAAACTAAGACCCGCAGATGCTACAAGAGATTCTGGCGCAGTCTGAATAGATCCAGTAGAAGCACTTAAAATCGCTAATTGATAAAAGTAATTAAATGCACCAGTAGCATAAGCTACAATTAAAGTAATAATAACTGGGATTATATAATATACTATATGTAAAATAGCTAATTTAATTCCATCGATAAAATTCTTTCCCCAATCAAAATCAGGCAAAGGATCATCTGTATCCTTGACTGTTGTTCTAACTATACTCAAAGTATAACCATAGATTATTAAACCTACAATAATGAAAATAATTGCAGATATAATCTCTAAAATGTTTGCAGCAATATACTGACTTAATGCAATACCTAAAGCCTGTAAAAGACCAAATATTCCCGCGATTATGAATAAAACACCAAATATTAGTAGTTTATTCCAATCTTTTGTTGGATATGTTAATGAATCTTTAAAAAGTTCAATGATTTCCATATTTTCACCTCACATAGACAAAAAATAATACTATTTTTTGTTATTAAATTATTTGTCTAATATTATTAATATAGTTTTAGGATTATTTAGATAAAAAGTAGGGATATGAAAAAACATTTAGATTTAATCATTAGATACTTAATAAAAAATCATACATACAATAGTTAGATATTTAATAAAAAATTACATGTACACTAATTAGTTATTAATAAAAATTATATAATAAAAGTAATATCTATAATAAGAGTAACATCTTGTAAAATAAAAATAATAATGTAAAAAATAATACCACTAAATAAAAATTATACTGTTATACTAAAGAATTAATAATCTCCTTTAATCTTACAATACCAATATCTGATTTTACACCAATAGGATTAAAATGAGTTTTAACCACTATATAACCCTCTTTTTTTATTTCATCCATAATATCAGCTATCTTAGGAGCACTTATTTTAAGATTTTTACAAATTACATGAATATCATAGAAAGTAATAGGTGCATTTGACTCCTCGAAGCAGCTATGAAGTAATTTTAAGATCTTATCTTCAGTGTTTAATTTTTTCCTATTAGAATTATCTTCATCCAGTTTTTCAATCATTTTAGAAATAAAATCAGGATTTTGAAGCTTACCAATCCACAAAGGACCTGCAGAAATTAATTTTTCCCCACAAACTGGACAAAATTCTGGAATTGGGTTAGCTAATCCTTTTATAGCAGTTCTATAAAGACATTTTTTACAATGAGAAATATAACCAATATTAGAAGCTAGTGAATCATCAGTAGCTTTTGAACCTTTATCGATTTTAATATATAACCTCATATAATGTTCACTACTATGAGAAAGTTTAATATCTTCAATATATTTTTTATACTTAGCAAGAGTTAAAGAAACAAACCCTGCTAAAATCCTAATTCCATTCTCATGACAATACTCACTTTTAAAAGGTACTGCATTATATTTCCTAATACAAGGCTCTTTATAAGTACCACATAATGCAGAAGTATCAGTAGCTGTAATACAGAGAAGTGAATCTTTTTTTAAAGAATAACCTACAGAATCAACAAAATAAGAAGGAGTACCAAAAGGATCAATATCAACTACATCAAAGACTCCCCTATTCTCACGAAGTATTATATTAGCTTCTTTTTGATAAATATCAATTTCAACATTGTTATTAAGTGCATTTTGTTTTGATTGTTCTATAGCAAGTGAACTAATGTCATTTACAGAAACTATCCCCACTCCCTCAATTTCTTTTTTATATCGAATAGCTCTTATTCCACTTCCTCCAAAAACATCACAGATATTTATTTCTCTTTCTACTTCCTCTTGAAATGTTTGTAAGGCAAGTATTGATATATCTCTATTAAATTCCATTTTAGGATTATAAAAAACAGGTGCACTAGATGAAACTTTATCAAATTTAGGAACTCTAATTTCAACTAATCCTTCATTAATTATTTCAATTTCCTGTTTATCCATAAAAAAAGCCCCTATAATTGATTGAAATTTCAGCATTGATAAATCCAATACTAGGTTTATAGTATTTTTAAATTTTTAATATTCTTAAGCTTATAACATTCTTAGAATTTTAATATTTTAAATTTATAATATTCTTAAATTTCTAGTATTTTATTTTTTGCTTTTATTTTGTTTTTTCATTTATTTTTATATTTTATTTTTATATCAATCTTAATTCTTTTAATTATTAATTTTATTATTAATTCTCTTTTATTAATTCTCTTTATTATTGCTTTTTTATTATTATATTATTCTTTATAGATTAATTTATATATTAACTCAATGTAATAATAAAATTCAATGCATAATAAATATTAACTCTAAAATAAATATCAAATCTAATAAATATTAATCTCAGATATAATTATCTCAAATATAATGTTAAATCTCAATATAATTTATTATGATTACTGTCAATTACTAAGATATATTAATAATGATTAAAATAAATATCTTTGTAATGTATATTATAAATTATAAAATTATTATAAGATTATTATTATAAAGTTATAATGTAATTTTTGAATATAATAAAAGGTGTATTAATGTCAGAGATTAAAATTCCCATTGCAAATCCTATTATTGGAGAAGAAGAGATAGAAGAAGTTGTAAAAGTTTTAAAAACAGGGTTTATTGCTCAAGGCCCTAAAGTAGCTGAATTTGAAGAAAAATTTGCAGAATTTGTTGGTGCAAAGTATGGAATAGCTACTAGTTCAGGAACAACAGCATTACATGTAGCTCTTCTAGCTTGTGGAATTAAAGAAGGAGATGAAGTAATCACAACACCATTTTCATTTGCAGCTACTGGAAATTCAATTTTATATACTGGAGCTAAACCAGTATTTGTAGATATAGACCCAAAAACATTCAATATCGACCCTAATAAAATAGAAAATGCAATAACCGAAAAAACAAAAGCTATAATGCCAGTTCAATTATATGGTCAAGCAGCAGATATGGATAAGATTAATGAAATAGCAAAAAAACATGATTTATATGTTATTGAAGATGCTGCACAAGCTCATGGATCCATGTATAAAGATAGTAAAGTTGGTAGTATAGGAGATCTTGCTTGTTTCAGTTTTTATCCAACTAAAAATATGACCACAAGCGAAGGAGGAATGATTACTACTAATGATAAGGAATTAGCTGAAAAAGCAAGGATCTTTAGAGCCCATGGTGAAACAAAAAGATATGAACATGCTGTTTTAGGCTATAATTTTAGAATGACAGATATAGCTGCAGCTATTGGTCTTGCACAACTCAAAAAAATTGATGAATTTAATCAAAAGAGAATTAATAATGCTGAATACCTTGATGAAAATTTAAAAGATGTTGAAGGAATAATTACTCCAAAAGTTCTTAGTGGAGTAAAACATGTTTATCATCAATATACTATAAAAATAAAAACAGGAAATAGAGATGAGTGGGTCAATTTCCTTAATGAAAATGGAATTGGAACAGGAATTCACTACCCAATACCTATTTACAAACAAGAACTTTATATTAACTTAGGATACGATGATAATCTTGAAGAAACAGAAAATGCAGCAAGTTCAGTCATTTCACTTCCGATTCATCCAAAAATCAATCAAGAAGATTTAGATACTATTATTAAAGTATTAAAAGAAGCATCAGATAAATTTAGCTAATTAATTTAGTTAAGATAAGTTTAACTGATAAAACTATCTAAAACTTAGCTTAAGTTAGTTAATAAATTATGGGTTTAAATAAATTACTGGTTTAATAACTTGATTATATTCATTTTAATTTTTATGATATAGATTTTATTTATTATATCTTTATCAATTTATTATATTTTTTATTATTAAATCGTTTTATTTTATAGTTATAACTAATAATATTATTTATAATTAATAATTTTTTAATTATATTAAATTTATACACTATTTTTAGTCTAAAAAACTAAAATATTAAAATTTAACTTTTATCGTGATTTAATGTTTTCTAATATTCTATAAAACTATTCTATCAGGATATTGATAAAGAATAACTTATTATATAGAAATTATATAAGAATATACTAATTATATAAAATTATTATAACATGATTCAATTAAGAAGGAATTTAGTACTATGTATGGAAAAGCCTATGGAAAACATTTAAAATTTATTTTTATGATAATTTTCTTATTATTTGTTGTTTCTTCATTAGAATGTTCTTTAGCTACAGATATTGATAAAAATAATATTTTTATTGGTAATAATATTAAAACAAATGTAGAAACTAATTCAACATCAAATGACACCTTAAACACAAAAATAGATTCAAAAAAAGAGGATTCAAAAACAAATACTCCTACTAACATAAGTAGTAAAAGTAAGTCTAAAATAGAAACTGGTTGTTGTTCTATAATTCTTCAAATAAACTCTAGTGCTTATACTTATGCTTATAGAAGAGATTCAACATATGCAGCAAATTTATACATAAAGAAAGTAAAATTATATGGAATTGAAGCATTAAAAGAATATAAAACAACAAACACATACTTTTTCCATTCAATAATATTCAAAAATGGATGGTATCTTGCAACAGGAGGAAGCGATAATCCAAAGGTTAATAAATATCTTCAGAATTTAGGAGCTAAGATGGTATATAAAAACACTATAAACTCAGTTTATATGAAAAAAGCTATGAAAAAAGTTAAAAGTTTAGGACTTGGGCATTTTGTTATTAAAGCTCCAAATGGAAAAGTTGGAGTAGTAATTTATAATTATGGAGTTTCAAAACTAAGTATCTTTAAAATGAAGTCTGGAGAATATTTAAGTATTCCAAACAGCCCTAATTTATTCAGACACAACAAATACACAGTGAAAAAAAATAAATCTGTTGATGCAGCTATATATATTGCAGGTACTGATAAATTTGGAGTAAATAGAAGAAATATAATAGTATATAATGTTGAAAACTTTAAATACAAAAATAAACTTAATAAAAATAAATTAAATAAAAAAACACTGATAAAAATTTGGGTAAGTAATGATAATGGAAGATACGTTGGAAGAAATACTGGTAATAAAGCAGATAATGTTATATTTAAAGGTAAAACTGTTTATGCAGGATCTATACCAAAAATTCCTAACAAAAGATACATTGGAAAAGTTTTACTAAAATAAAGATTACTAAAATAAAGATTACTAGATTACTAAAATAAAGATTGACAATTTATAAAATATATAAAATATACGAAATATCTATAAGTAAATATTCTATAAATAAGTATTATTTTATAATAAATATCTAATATATTTGTCTATCTCAATGTATTTGTCTATCAATCTATTATTTCATTAACAGTTGCAATTTTATCCTGCAAACCCCTATTTTTTTTATCTCTTCTATCATCTATTTTTAAAACAGTGAAAACTCTGTTAGCTCCAATATCAAAAACTGCTTCTTGAGCAGTTTTAACTGCTTCATAAACTTCATCAAGGTTTTGAGCTTCTATTTGAGTTCCCATTCCTGTAAGTTCATATTTAAGTCCAGATTCTTTAATAGCTTGAACAGCTACAGCAACATATTTTCCTAAGTCAGTTTCTTTAGTTCCTATTGGAACAACACCAAAATCTACAAGTATCATATTCTTACCTAATATTTATTAAAGCCTAATATTTTCTTACCTAATATTTATTAAATATTTAGCATTAGTTATTTTCAATGATTTCAATAAGTTCATTATCATTTAAATCTTTAAGATTATCATTCAAATATACTATAGCATCATAATACTCTTCTGCTCTTTTTCCAAGTAATTGTCCGTTTAAATCATTTTCAGCCAACACAATTATTTTTTCTGGATTTAAAGAATTTTTCTTTCGATTAATATCGTTATGTATATGTTTAACTCTTGTTTCTATTCCTTTTAATGCAGATTCAGGAATTTTTGGATTAATCTCTTTGATATCCATTACATCAAGAGGAACACTAGCTACTATTATTCTTTGAACATCCACACCTAATTTCTTTAAAAGCTTTTTAAAATTATTTTTAGAAGTTATAAAAAGAATATTTTCAGTTAATTTAGACATATCAATTTTTTCTTCTGTTTTTTCAATAACCTTAAAATCTGTAAGAATAGAATCTATATTATTTCTTGCTGAAATAAGAAATTTTGTAAATTCTCCTGCTTCTTCTTCAGAAAGTTGATGTTTAGGTAAACTACTATATATAAAGTCTTCTGCAGCTATCAAATCTTTAAATATATGTTCAAATATTTTAACATTAATATTTGCAGAGTTAGGAGCTTTTAACTTAAAATCTCCCTCTGAATTTACAGCAGATTTTTTTAATAAATGTTGAGCTTGCTTTAAACGAAAATCTTTCATAAAATTCCCTTTTATTAATCCTTTTTGACTTAAAAATTAAAGCATGTGAATTGAACTTGAGTCTTCTTTAACCACATTAAGAACAGTTTGAGTATAAGTTCTTTCTACATAAGGCTCTTTTAATAAATTTTTCACAAATCTATCTAATTCATCAGTGTCTTTAAATTTAGCTATTAAAAAAGCATCATACTCCCCAGTAACATCATAAATAGCTAAAACATGTTTACTAAAAGATTCTTTATTCTCCCAATTTTGTAACTTACCTCCTTTTACTCTAACCCCAATAATACTAGTAAGACCATATCCCAATTTTCTATGATCCATTATAGGTGCAAATTTCTTAATTACTCCAGTTTTCATTAGTTTGTCTACACGGTTATGAACTGTTCCAACAGAAATATCAAGTTCCCTTGAAATTTGTCTATATGGAGTTCTAGCATCTTCATTTATCATTTCTATTATATTCTTATCTGTTTCATCAATGATAACCACTTCATCTTTGTTATTACTATTCATATTATCCTCCTAAAAACAATACATACCTAAAAACAATATTTAAATTAGTTAACAACACTAGTAATGAAAATTAGAAACTAAAAGATTATGATGTTCTAATTTTAAAATTACTATATCTTTGAACAATGTTTAGTTTTTCATTATTAATATTCTTTTTCTTTTTAAAATTTTTATAAAAATATAATATTGGTACATTTATATTTACAAATAAGAATAAATTTCAGATAAATAATATCATATTAAAAATAGTACCCTTATTATTATTGCAAAAATATTAAAATATTAATAGTTACTATAAAAATAAGAACAATAATTATAAAAATATTAAATAAATATTATTATTGTAAATATTATTAACAATTTAGGAATTAACATAAGTTCGTAAAATATGGAGTTTCAAAACTAGATATTTCTAAAATGAAATCTAGAGAATACTTAAGTATTTCAAATAATTACAATATATTAGCTTAAAATATATCTTTGTTTTATAATACCCCTTCAAAAGCATTTAAATTAAATAATTAATTTAATAATTAAATATGGATATCAAATATACTATTTCTTATATTTAATAAAATTAAATTTTATAAATTTTTTAAGAATAATTAAAAAATATAAATTAATAAAATAAATATAAAACAATACAAAAATAAGCTAATAAAGAAATATAAGCTAATAAAGAGCTATAAGCTAATAAAAAATATAAATTAATAAAAGAAAGAACTATACAATAGCACTTTCACTTAAAAGTTTAACAAGAATATAATCATACATCTGAGATTTTTTAATATCTGCAATTTCCCCTAAACGTTTATCATTTACCATAACATTAGATATTTCTTCATTATATTTATCATAATCAAGTTTAACTCTAACACCATCAAGTTGACTTGTAACTGGTGTTGGAGAAATAATTTCTGATATAGCAGGAACTTGATTTTCAATAGCATTTTTAACTAGTATAGAAGGAGCTAATGGGGGGTCCAATGCAATATTCTTTCTTTTTTTATCTAAAACATCTTCAACAACTTCAACAAGTTTTCTAAGAGCCCTTATATTCTCTCCTCGCTTTAATCTTCTAGGGATCCTACCTAATCCACTAACATATTCATCAGCACCAGGAAGATCATTAATATCAATTTCAGGAGCTCCTGTAACAATCACTGGAATATCAATATCATCAAATAAGAAAGTTTTATCCATAATACATTGTTTAAAGCTACCAAGTGCATATATAACTATATCATGCTCTTCAATTAACCTTTTTTCATATTCTGTAATTCCTGCAGTACCTTTTCCAGCACCACGAGCAAGTCCAATCATGTTATCCTTAGCACCAAAACGTCTAAGATATTCAGAAATATCACATGCTGCATGAGGCAAATGATGTCTTGCAAGAGTCGGAGACACTATAGCTATTTCACAACCAGCCATTGGAGCAACAGAAATTTTACCTAGCAATTCTTTAGCTTTTTCTTTAATTTTATCAACATCATCAATAGGAATTGCCATGTTTAAAATTAAATCCATTTGAAGAACATTTTCTTGAAGAATAAATCCTCCTAAATCTTCAATGAGCTCCCTAATTTCCTCACTTTTATGGACTCCTCCAGAATAAGTTAAAGTTTCATACATAGTGTCATCTCAAAATATATAATCAAACGATAATTTAAGCAAACAATAATTATTAAATAATTATTAAATATATGTATAATCAAAGATCAAAGCCTTAAAAATACATTACAATAAAAATATATTATCAATCATTATTTATAAAATTATTTAATTATTAAAGGTTAATTATTAAAATTTAATTATTAAAACCTACTTATTAAAATTTATTTAATTATTAAAATAAATTAAACCATTAAAATTATATTAACTCTTTAAATTATTTAAAATAGAATATCTCAACTCAGCTCGTTTAATTGGATTTTTAGATACATTATTATGTGTGGGAATAGAAATTAACCCATATTTCTTGTTTTCTTCGTCTATATCCATATAATCTGGAAATATAATGTAATCAATATTTGAACTATTACTTTCTAAATCAACAATATTAAAGCCCATATCCATTATAATATCTTTAAGAAAAGATGAATAAACTTCAACATTTATTTTCGAGTTTTTTTCTTGAAAAACATTTTTTTTATTCATATCTAGCCAATCAGATGCTAAAGGATATTCTAAAAATATATCATTAATTTCTTGAGAGTTTAAAGTTGGTTCATAAAAACTAAAATCAATTTCATTCCAATTAAATTTTGAAGAATTTGAATTGTAGTGTTTATTTAAAATATTTTTAATTTTAGACACTTGAATAATGCTATTTTTTATCTGGGAAAAAGTATTTAATTTTATTTTTAATGAGTCCATTTTAGTATTGCTTTCAGATAAAATAATAGCTAAATCCCCATCTTCATTATCAGGATTTTTATTAACTTTGTAATCAACTATCCCTACAAATTCAAGTATCTTTTCACACATAGGTGTTGTGACAATTTTCATAATATAATATAATTCAATATGTAATTTATAATTTTAGAATTTTAGAATCTTAATAATGATAAAAATTAGATTTTCAATATAAATTATAATCTTAACAATGGTTTTAGAATCTTAACAATGATTAGAATTTTAACAATAATAATAAATTCTAAAATAATAATAAATATCAAACGAATAATAATAAATATTAAAGGAATAAATATTAAAAGGATAAATATTGTAAGAATAATAATGATTTAAAAGAAATAAAACTTTAAAGGAATCAAAATGGAAGTTACACTAAATCTTGAAAAAACAAGTTCAAAAGATATTTCTATAATGGTTGATGCTTTTAGAGCAAGTACTAGTATCACACTCGCTTTAGATAAATTTAATGAAGTTATACCTACATTCACACCTGAAAAAGCGAAAGAAATAGCAAAAGAAAAAAATGGAATGCTTGCAGGAGAACGTATGGGAAAAGCTTTGGAAGGCTTTGATATAGGAAATTCTCCAGTTGAGATAAATGAGTTAAATACTAAATTAAAAACCTTAATTTTGACTACAAGCAATGGAACAAGAATTTTAGAGAATATGAAATCTACCGTCCTTATAGGATGCTTTATAAATGCCAGAGCAGTAGCTAAAAAAAGTTTAATCTTAGCAAAAGAAAATAATTATAGACATATCGATGTAGTTATGGCTGGTTGGAAAGGTAATTTTGCAATTGAAGATTTTTTAGCTAGTGGTGAAATATTATACTGGATTCAAAAAGAATTATATGAAAACCACACCACGGATGAAGATTTTGATATTAGTGAATATGCTCAAAGTGCTATTTTAGCTAGTAGAGACTATAAAAAACTTAAAGAAGTCATCTATAACACAAAATCATCTAAAAGACTAAAAAAATTAGGGTACGAAAAAGACATAGAACTATCCCTTAAAAAAAATATTAATAATAATGTAGCAATATATAATGAAGGTGTCTTAAAGCTATTAAAATAAAATTATTTGGATAAAATTAATTATAAGTTGAATATAATTTTAAAATAAAATATAAGAGTTAAAAATAGATAATTATGATTAAATATCATGATAATTACTAATGAACTCAATTATAATGATTAAAAATAAAAATAATTTCAAAAATTAAAAATAAAAATAATCTTAAAAATTAAATTTATTATTCCTTAATAAAATATTTCTTAATAAAATTCATTATTTTTTAATAATATATTAATTTATAATAAATTTATTATAATTTTTAAATACCTATTAAAAAATTAATTATAAATCTATTATAGAAATATTGATCTTAAATATTAATTTTAAATATTAATTTTAAATATTGTATTTATTTTTAAAAGTTTTATTTGTTTTTAATTATTATATTTTATTTTAAAATTATATTCAACATTTATTTTCAACTTTTTATTTATTTTAAAAATAATAATCTAATTTAAAAATAGTACATAAAGTTTTATATATAAATAGTAACATATTATTATAGCTAATAATATTAATTTTATGAATTGTATAAATTATTAATTAAATTAAAATTAACTAATCTAAAGATTTTTATTTAAAGGTTTTTATTATCAAGAGTGTTTTTTAAATGAAAAGAGAATGTTTAACTATCATTGGAACAGCTCATGTTTCTCAAAATAGTGTTGAAGAAGTTAAAAATGCTATATATGAACAAAATCCAGAAGTAGTTGCAATAGAACTCGATATTGGAAGATATGAGCGTCTTATGAAAGAACAAGCAGGTATTGAGGAAGACGAAGAAATATCTGTAACCAATATAATTAAAGAAAATAAAGTAGGGCTATTTGTAGCTAGTGGAATTTTAACATATATCCAAAGTAAAATTGGAGAAGATGTTGATGTTAAGCCTGGTTCTGAAATGATTGGAGCAATAGAAGCAGCTAATGAAATAGGTGCAAAAATTGCTTTAATTGATCGAGATATTAACATAACACTTCAAAGGGCTTTAAATGAAATGTCCTTATGGGAAAAATTAAAATTTATGATGAGTGCAGTATTTTCATTATTTGCAAGTGATGATGATCTTAAAGATATTGAAGATTTGAAAAATCAAGACACTTTAGATGAAGTAATGGAATACTTTAAAGAAGCATCCCCAAGTGCTTATAAAGTTCTTGTTAAAGAAAGAGACGCTTATCTTGCAAATAGTATTTTAAATATACCAGAAGATCATGTGATAGCTGTAGTTGGAGCAGGACATAAGGAAGGAATGGAGAAGTACTTAGACAATCCTGAAAAAATTCCACCAATAGAAGATTTAACTAGTATTAAAAAAAAAAGTGGAATTCCATGGCTTAAAATTATATTAGCAGCTATTCCAATATCTTTTGTGGTGATATTTTTTCTTGCTTTTTTAAATGGAATAAATATAGAAAATAACCTGTTAGAATTTGTTTTAATAGGAGGAGGAACTGCTTTTATTGGATCTATACTCTCTGGATCAAAAATACAATCTGCAATAGTTGGTTTCATTGTTGCACCTCTTACAATAATACACCCTCTTCTTGCTGCAGGTTGGTTTTCTGGATTAACTGAAGCAAAATATAGAAAGGTTAGAAGAAGTGATATTGCTAAGTTAAGTAAAATTAATAGTTTTAAAGACCTTTGGAACAATAATATATTCAGAATATTATTAGTTGTTATTGGGACAAATTTAGGTGTTAGTATTGCTACTTTGGTTATATTACCCTCTAGAGTTTTTATTCCGTTATTTTTAAAAATCTTTGGAATGTAAACAATTTGATCATGAAATATCATTATAGGATAATAATGATAATAACTATCTAATAGAAAATAGTAAGAATAATATAGAATGACAATAGAAGAGAATGACAAATAGTAATAGATAATAATTAAAGAATAATAAAGAACAATTATTATATTAAATGAATAAAAAAGGAATAATGTTTACAGAATATAACTAATATTTATAAAATATGAATAATATAACTATATTAATAAAAAATTAGTTAAAAATATTATAATAAAAATTATAATAGAAATTATAGGAAATATTATAATTTATAAATATAATGTGTTAATTATCTGTAAATATCTATAAATCTGTAAATTTATTATATATTTGGAGAAAAAATGTATTTTATTTTTCGTTGCGATTGTGGTAGAGCTTTATACTCAAAAGAGGGAGTAGCTACAAGAAAGTGTGTTTGTGGAAAATCTCTTAAAGTTAAAGAAAGAAGAATCTTTAAAAAAGTAGAATCAGCAGAAGAAGCTTCACAAGCAGTCCAAAAAATGCAAGAAGAAATTTATGGAGCCAGTGTATTCAAAAAAGCAAACGAAATTCCAAAAAAAAGATTTTGAAATTTATGATATAAAAATTATGATAAAAATATGCTCATCAAGGAAATAGAGAAATGATATATGATACGATATTAGAAATCATTATAATACTCATTTTAATAGTTTTAAATGGAGTATTAGCTATGTCAGAACTTGCAATTGTTTCTTCTAGAAGAAGTAAATTACAACAAATGGCAAACGAGGGTAAAAAACATGCTAAAACAGTTATAGAATTGATTGATGATCCTAATCAGTTTTTATCTACAATACAAATTGGAATCACATTGATCGGTATTTTAGCAGGTGCTTTTGGTGGAGCAACATTAGCAGAACCTTTATCTCAGAATTTAACATTTTTAGGAGATTATGCTAATGGAGCTAGTGTTATAATCGTCGTTTTAATAATTACATACTTATCATTAGTAATTGGAGAATTAGTTCCAAAAAGAATTGCTTTAAATAATCCTGAAAATATAGCAGTTCGTGTAGCTAAATACATGAAAATATTATCTAAAGTTTGTGGACCTCTTGTTAAAGTATTAAGTTCTTCAACAAATTTTATCTTAAAAATTATTGGATCTAGTGAATCAAAAGATAGCATAGTTACTGAAGATGAAATAAAAATGCTGATTGAAGAAGGGATAGAAGATGGAACAATTGAAAAAGAGGAAGAAGACATAATAAAAAGAGTTTTCCGTCTTGATGAACAAAAAGTAGATATGTTGATGACTCCAAAAAATGAAATTATTTGGATTGATCTTGAAGAATCTTTAGAAGAGTCAAAAAAGAAGATAATTGAAAGTGAAAGATCAATATTTCCAGTTGCAGAAGGAGATTTGGATAACTTATTAGGAGTAGCACAAGCAAAAGATATTCTTAGTTCAATATTTAAAGAAGAAAACTTAAATATTAAAAATTATTTGAAAAAGCCATTGATAGTACCAGAAAATCTTCCATCATTAGATATATTAAAATTGTTTAAAGAAAATCTCGAATATGTTCATATTGCTATTGTTGTTGATGAATATGGTAGTGTAGAAGGATTAATAACTTTAAATGATATATTAGAAGGTATTGTTGGAGATATTCCAGGTATTGATGAAATGGATGAACCTAATGCAATTGAAAGAAAGGATGGTTCATGGCTAATTGATAGTGGTTATTCTATTGATAGGTTCAAAGAACTTTTTGAGATTGAAGATTTAAACGAAGAAGAAGGGAATTTTACTACTCTAGCAGGTTTTATTCTTAGCTACCTTAATAAAATACCTGAAACTGGAGAAGAGTTTAGTTGGAAAAACTTCGATTTTGAAATAGTTGATATGGATGGACACCATATTGACAAAATACTAGTTATAAAAAATGAGATAAAAAATTCTGAAGAAGAAACATCTGAAGAAAAAGATAATTAGTATATAACCACTAATATCTAATACTAATCCATAATCTCTAATATCTAATACTAATCCTATAATCCCTAATATCTAATAATAATCCCATAATTATTAACAACTAAAATTAATATTATAATTATAATCTAACTACTATCAATAAGATCGATTATCTCACAAGCTTTACATATTAGCCCAGAACTAGGTTCTCCACATTTTTTACATTCATTAATATTATTTTTTGGAGTCTTGATATTCAACATCATTTTTTTAAAAGACTCCATTATATTTTCTTTAGTTCCAGGATTTTTAGATTCTGTTTGATTAAGAAAATTCTTTGTTTTTCCCCTAAGTGAAATACTCGAATAAGGACATTCATCAAGATGAATATCAATATTATTCATTACTGCCCAAGTTCCAACATCTTTTTCAGAAGTGTTCCAAAGAGGTTTAATTCTAGGAATAAGCTTCGGATGAATCATGCTGAGCATTGGCCCAAATTTAGAGAATTTAACTGTATCTGCTCTAGAAAAACTCATTAAAAATGATTGAATTTCATCATCAAGATTATGGCCTGTAGCTATTTTATCTGCACCAATTTCAAAAGCTGTTTTATTAAGAATATTTCTTCTAAAAACACCACAAGGAATGCATGCACTTTTAAAATGATGATAAATATCATCTAAGGTAAAACCTACTTCTTCATAAAATGACTTTTGTATAAGATCTACTCCAAGTTTTTCAGTATTTTTTATAGCAGAATCAATACCATGATGACGATAACCTCTAATACCCTCATCAACTGAAATAGCAGTTAAATCAAAATCAATATTAGATATATTTTGATATTTGACTAATGAATGTAATGTTAAAACACTATCTTTTCCACCAGAAAGAGCAATAGCTATATTATCCCCATTTTCAATAAGATTATATTGAACTATTAGATTTTCTATCTTAGAAAATATCTTCTTATTAAAATCATCTTTCTTTAAAATAGTCATAAAAACTCCATATTAGCTAAATTATTAGCTATATTAGCTATATTAGTTAATTATTAGTTAATTATTTGTTAACTATAATTAACTATTAATTAGTTATTATTAGTTATTAGTTAGCTATTAATTGATCATTATTCAATTATTTGTTAATCATATTTAATTTAATGATTTTTTTAATTCTAAAGTTCTGTGCAAAAGTTCATCATTTAAATATGTTTCATTAATATATTTATTATAGATTGGCAACCTTTCCTTAAGATTTAAACCTGCATCTTTTGTTAAATTACGCATATGATCAATTTCAGGCCAAGGAGAATCAGGATTTACATAATCTTTTGTTATTGGAGAAATTCCTCCCCAATCATCAGCACCACATAATAAGAATACCTGATTTGTTTCATAATTAAGATTAGGAGGAACTTGAATAGAAACATCAGAAAACAATAATTTAGCTACCGAAACAGTCCTAATCATATCTAATAAAGAAGGTTCTGGGTTTTTTTCCATTGGAATACCTTTTTTAGATCTAAAATTTTGAATTATAATCTCCTGTATATGGCCATATTTATCATTTAAATTTTTAATTGTAAGTAAAGAATCAGCAATTTCTTCTTTTGTTTCCCCAATTCCAATTAATATCCCTGTTGTATAAGGAATTTTTAACCGACCTGCTTCAGCTATAGTATCAATTCTAACTTTAGGATCTTTACCAGGACTATTTATGTGAGCTTCAATAGTTCTAAGTCTGTCAGATGAATTTTCAAGCATCATCCCCATTGAAACATTTACTTCTTTTAAAGATTTCATCTCTTCATAGCTTAAAACACCAGCATTAGTATGTGGGAGGAGTTTTGTATTTTTTAAAGTACTTTCACAAATATCATAAATGTATTCATTCATGTTTTCAAAGCCCTTTTCTTTTAATGCTATTTTTACAACTTTTTCTTGATCTGCTTGTTCACCAAAAGTAAATAAAGCCTCTTTACATCCATATTTTTCTGCATTTTTAAGTTGAAAAGTAATTTCTGTTTTATCTTTTAAAATAATGGCATTATTATCATTAGGGTCTTTTCTAAAAGTACAATACCCACAATAATTCCTACAAATCTCAGTTAAAGGAATAAAAATATTTTTAGAGTAAGTGATATTATTATTTTCTCTTTTTGAATTAGCTATAGCCATTAAATCAATAATATCATTCTGATTAGTATTCAAAAGACTTATAATTTCATCTTTTGTTAAATTTCCTTTTTCTAATTTGGATTTAGAAACATTAAAAATCATCAGATAAACCTCTATTAAAGAAAGTCATTAGAAATCATGAATTATAAATATGACTCCTAAACAAAATATACTAAAACTTATAATAAAAGATATAGTAAAATGTAATAATTATTAATAAGAATTATATATTAATAAGAATTATAATAAAAATTACAATAAAAAAATAATTAAAAAATTTAAATAAGAAATAAGATTTAAATAAAAATTATTATTTAAATAAGATTTATCATTCAAATAAAAAAATAATTATAAAAAATCATTCTTTCTCATCATCAGAAACTACAACTTCAACAAACAATGGACCTACATTAGCTTTATCCTTCCAAGTAACAACAAATACTCCAGAATGATTTAAATTCATTAATCTAAATTTTACAAATAAATTCATAGCTTCTAATGATTTTGTCATCCTCATTATTCCATTAGAATCAGTATCACCTTGAACAGAAACACTAGCCCTTATTTGTTCATCCATCCTATTTATAAGTTTTGCTGCTTCTTCAGATACCACATCAACATCAATTCCCTGAAGATGTTCTCTCAATTCATCCAATTTTGATTCCATATCATCAATAGATATATTTTTTGATGATCTTCCTCTGACAATTAAAATTCTATCAGTATCTAAAGCTGCTCTTGAACCATCAAAAGCTTCAAAAAATCCCATTACTTGC
The DNA here is from genome assembly GCF_019669925.1 of Methanobrevibacter arboriphilus. Lineage (NCBI taxonomy): Archaea > Methanobacteriati > Methanobacteriota > Methanobacteria > Methanobacteriales > Methanobacteriaceae > Methanobrevibacter > Methanobrevibacter arboriphilus. The sequence continues at coordinate 1,719,695 of NZ_AP019779.1, read as the reverse complement.
CCTGCGATTTTATGTAGTTTTACCATTAAATCACTCTTTTATAAATTTAATATTTTTTTTTATAAATCTAAACTATTTATAGATAATACTATTTTATAGATTACTAATACTCTTTTATAAATTAGTACTATTGTAGATTAAATATTTTTTATATTACCTATTTTATAGATTAAAACTATTTTATATATCATACTCTTTAATTTAAATTAATTATCTTCTATTTCTGCTTTTAAATCTCCCATAGTAGAAATTTTCTCTGCAAAAGCATTATGTCTATGAATACTTTCTTCATTAACTTGACGAACAGTAACTAATGTGTCATCTGGAAGATGAGAATAATTTTGAATAATCTTTTCAACCATATTCCTAACACAATCCTCAACAAAGCCAGGCTTTTTGTGTGCTTGCATAACTACAGCATTTTCATCAGGTCTTTTAAGAAGCTCACAGACAGGAGAACTCATAGAATCTTCAATAATTTGAATTATATCTTCTCCACGAACTACATGATGCTCTGGAACTTCTATTATAACAGTCCCAATACCTCTTTGATTATGAGAAGCAAAAGTAACAGTATCTACTACTTTTTGAGTAGTTTCTTCATCTAAGAATTCTAATAGCTTGTTTCTATCAGCTTCCATTACAGATTCTTGTGCGCATGGACAAACAGTCATTCCTACAACTTCTGCACCAATACTCTTTCTAATCTTAAATTCATCATTGTTTCTATAACCAACCGCTTTTGCTATAAGTTTTGTCATTTCCTGAGTTTTATTTTCAGTGACTGGAGATTTTTTCACAAACATGAAGTCACTGATCATTCTTACTTCAGCCACTTTAGCATATTTATGTTTTTCCATCATTGTCTTGACAATTTCAGCACATAGTGACTCAATCTCAACAGAACTCTTATTTACAACCTCTTCTACAACTTCACTAATAGCTTCTGGACTCCTAGACATATGAATACCACGTTGATCACTTGGAAGATCAACAAAAGCATCAAATTTAGGAATAAGAACTATAGGTCTTTTTTGACCCCTTTCTATTTTTAAAAGTTTTTTTACCCCAGTAACTCCAACACGAGTTAAATGAACTGGGATTTTAGGCATATTATCTTGTGTATCTGGGAAACAAACTACCAACTGTAACACCACAGTAAACATAAGTCAATTTTATGAATAAATATTATCATTCACGAATATTTATAAATAATTTAATCAATTTAAAAAAATTTACATTTGCATTCTTAAAACTTTATATATTTTCTATATTTATAATACTAACATTTGTACTAATAATCATTTAAAAGTATCTAAAAATACCAAACAAACAAAAATAATAATTAATTATAAAATAGTAATATAATACTTAATAGTGAAATAATAATTACCTTTAAAATATTCTCGCATCAACAACACAATGAACTACTCCAGGAGAATATTTTTTTATAATCCTATTGCCTAATATTTCTACTTCTCTATCTTCAGCAGCTTTTTTAATTCTTTTTATTGGACGTTTATCCATCAGTTTTTCTGGAACAGTTTCATGATAATGAATAATTCCTCCAGAATTAATAGAATTTACAGCTGGAGCTAAAAAATTATGGGTTGTTTTTACATATCCCATTAAAATCCTATCTGCAGATATATTAGGAGTTATTAAAGCAGAATCTCCCAAAATAGGTTTTATTACATCATACCCTAAATTTTTATTAGATTTATGATTAATTTTATTTAAATATATATTTTCATTAAGATAAAAATAAGATTCTGGGTTTATTTCAATAGAATAAACCTTTTTTGGATTAGAATGAAGAGCAATAGGTATTGAAAAATAGCCAACTCCCGCAAACATATCAACAATTACTTCACCATCCTGAACAAGATTTGCAATCCTCATTCTCTCGGTTGTATTGCCTTTTGACCACATAACTTTAGATATGTCAAGTTTGAACAAACAACCATTCTCTTTATGAATGGTTTCAGTAGATTTACTCCCTGCTAAAACTTGAACAGAGGGTTTTCTCATTTTTCCATTAATTCCTGTAACTTTAGCTATTGTATCTACATTATGTTCCTTTAAAAGATTGTCTAATTTTCCAATATAATCATCTTCTAAATTCTTATCAATGATAAGTATTCTACCTATTTTTTTCCACTTCATATAAATCTTTATTATTGTTTTTTATATTATAAAAGAGCATTAGTAAATTTAATTATATAATTTTAAGTGATATAATTTTAATTAATATACTTTCAATAATATAGTTCTAATTCTATAATTCTAATTAGTTCAACCAGTATAATTCTAATTGTTTTAATTATTATAGTTATATTTAGTATAGTTAATTAATATAGTTCTAATTAATATAATTTTAATAATATAATTTTAATAATGTAATTTTACATATTCAATAAAAATTCTGATGAGGATAAAATAAGTTTTATAATATATTTTAAATATTGAATAGGTAATTTAAGAGGATTCAAAGCTGAAAAAAGTAATACTTTTTCGAGTTTTTTTAAAAATAGTCAATTATTAATGATTTATCATTAAAAAATAGATAGAATAATCAAATAAGGGAAATTCTGTATAAAAAAATAAGTAAAAATAATCATTTTTAAAGAATAAGTTCAATCCTCTGGATTTTACCAATGTGGAGTGTATATGAGTGTGAAAATTCCCAGAGGACGAATTATGAACTTTTTCTTATATTGCATTAGCAAATATATTTATAGTAATACTAGTATAAAAAGCTTTCTTTAGTAATACTTTTTTAAAGTTTTTCAAAAAAAATATTCTCTACAAAAAAAGAGATAATTCTTAAATAAGTATTGATACTATTTATATGATTATAATATATTGCTTTAATAGAGTGATTTAATAAATAGAATTTTTAAGATATTTAATAATAAAACATATATAAAAACAAACATCATAATTATTAAATATTCTAATTATTTATTTTTATTAAAATAATCTTACATTTTTAATCTTTAAAACAAGACAAAAAATTTTTAAAAATATAACAAATAATACTTTATAAGAATAATACTTTTTATAAATAAAATATTAAAAAGTTTTAGAAAATAATAAAATCTAAAAAATGTTTTTAACTAAAAAACATATGTGATCCTTTTCATAAGGCTCAAGTTTAACTTTTTCTACTATTTTAAACCCTTTTTCTTTTAATTTTTTTTCTTCTTGTTTAAATATCTTTTGTGGTTTCTGATTAACATCAATACTCCTTGATTTAATCATTATAATTCCAAAACCATCTTTTTTCAAAAAAAGATTCATATTATCTATAAAAGCATCAGTTTGATTTGGTTGAGCTACATCACAATAAACTAAATCCACTTTAGAAACCAAATTAAGATATTTTTTTGGTTTAGTGGCATCTCCAAGAATTGGAGCGATATTTGGACGTTTTTCACATAAACGGACTAATTTTCGCATACTTACTGGTGAAAATTCTAATGCATAAATAAAACCATCTTTTGCTATATCCGATATATGAGATACTGTAGTTCCAGTGGAAGCTCCAAGATATAAAATTTCTGATTGTTCATCAATATTCAAATTTTCAAGCCCATTAAGATATGCTGCAGCTAATTTAGAACGAGTTGGATTCCAAAATCTGTATTCTAAATTATCTTTTTCAAATAGCTGCTCTCCATATACTCTTTTCCCAGGAACAATATTTTCAGTTGCTATTTCATCATCTTTAATATAAATATTCATAATAATCAGTTCTTATATAATTTAATCATTTATTATATAAATTACAAAATAATAAATTACAAGATAATAAATTACAAGATAATTTTTATTATACATACAATATAATAATATTAACTTTATCAAAGTCATTATCAATTCATAAAATATCATTTCATTAGCTAAATATTATTTTTAGCTAAATATTATTTTTCAGCTTAATATTACTTCTTTTTTCTTTTTTTATTCTTGAATTTTTTCTTTTTTTGTTTTTTAGTTTTCTTATATGATTTAGATTTTTTTCCTTTCTCAAAATTTCTTTCCTCTTTCCTTCTTTTTGTTGTCTTCTTTGGGAAAGGATTGTCTTTTTTAATTTCTTCTACTCTTTCAAGAAAACTTTCAGAAATACTTGGATCAAATTCTCCAGAAAATACATCTTTTCTTACAGCTAATGATATTTTCAAAGCTAAAGTTCTAGCTATTTTTCCTCTAATCCACCAATTATTTGTTCTTACCTGAGGATGCTGGAAAATCAGCCCATGTTTAGGAGGTCTTTCTCCTGTTTTAAGGTGTCTAAATAGAGCTTTTTCTGCCCCCATAATTTGAATAGTAGATGCAGAATACATCGAAAGATTTTTAATCCCTCCAATATGGGCAATTAGCTTTGCAGCTAAAGAAGAACCAAGTAAATCTCTTAAATTTGGAGCTAATTTTTCCATCTTTTTATCTATATATCCTTCTGTTTTATTTCTTGTTTTTTGAAGAGATTGAATTGATTTTGCAAAATTATTTATCATTTCTATGTCTTCAACTTCTATATCCGCACCACTACTTCCATTTTCAATATCAATTTCATTATTTTTTAATATAATATCAGGAGGAGATTCAATAATTTTTTCTCTATCATTATCTGCAATTAAATTGATAAAACTTTCATTATTTTGAATTATATCAATTTCAGGGAAATGTATAACATTCCATTCACGAAGTCTTTCTATTAGTTTACTAATAGACTCATCAATTTCATCTATAGAATTAATTGCTTGAATAACTAATTTATCTTCTTCTTTAGAAGATTCCTTCATTTTAAAAATAGCTATTTTGTTATAAATTGAAATTAATTTAGACTTATTATTTAATCTTTTAGAATTATCTAATTTTTCAGAGTCAAAAAAACCTATTTCACATAGAACATTCTCTAAATTTGACCTAAGGTAATTTCCTCCCCTATTTGGAGTCTGGATATGAATTTTATCTTTATATTCAGTACCTAAATAAGAAATATAATTAGAAAGCCTTATATTACTTTCAATGATTATATTATCATTATTTTTGATCAATCCTCTTATTAAATCAATTTCTTCAGTTAAAATTTCATTATTTTCTATTTTAACAAAATTTAAAGGTATATCATCTTCTTTAAAAAGATTATAATCAATTATATTTAATTTTTCATCAAGAGCTATGAAACCTGCAATAGAACTTGTAATATAAATTTCCATAATATAGTTTTTAATTTACATAATTATAAATCTTACATTATCTAAACATTTATAATATAAAATATTAAATTTATTAAATAATATTATTATTAAATAATATCAGTAAATTTACTAAATAGCCCTAATATCATAAAATTATTATTAAATATTAGTAAATTTACTAAATAACCATATTAACAATAAAATTTGTAACAAAAACTGAGAATAGTAAAATTAAAATTAATAAATCATACAATTAATTATAATAAACTCAATTATACTATAATAAAATTAAAAATAATAAACTTAAAAGCATTAAAATTAAAAATAACCAATATAATTAAGTGGAGTTTGTATATGCTTAAAACAGAATTATGTGGAATCCAATTTCAAAATCCTCTAATATTAGCTGCAGGAGTCATGGGGAGTACTGCCTCTTCCTTAAACTTGATTTTAGAATCTGGTGCTGGAGGCGTTGTAACAAAATCTTTTTCAATAAATCCTAACAAAGGTTATAAAAATCCAACAACAGTTGCAGTAAAAGGAGGAATTATAAATGCTATTGGTCTTTCAAGTCCAGGTGTCAAAAACTTCAAAAATGAATTAAAACTTATTAACAAGAAAAATAGGAATGGAGATGAAAACATATCTATTGCCTCTATCTATGGTTCAAATTCTGATGAATTTGGATATATGGTGAATGAAATAGAGTCTCTTGTTGATATGATTGAATTAAATGTTTCTTGCCCTCATGCAATGACTGGATGCGGTGCAGCTATTGGTCAAGACCCTGATCTCACATATGAAGTTGTTAAAGCTTCAAAAAACGCAACATCTTCAAATACTCCAATTATAGCTAAACTTACACCTAATGTCACCGATCTTACCCAAATAGCAAAGTCTGCTGAAAAAGCTGGTGCTGATGCAATAACTCTTATTAATTCAGTTGGTCCTGGAATGAAAATTGATATAAATGCTGGAACCCCAATTCTTTCAAATAAATTTGGTGGAATGTCTGGTCCAGCTATTAAGCCTATAGCTATCAGATGCGTTTATGATGCTTATGCAAATTGTAACATTCCAATAATAGGTGTTGGAGGAATATCTAATTATGAAGATGTGGTTGAATTTTTATATGCAGGAGCATCAGCTGTTCAAATTGGAACATCAATAATGTATGAAGGAATAGGTATATTTTCAAAAATAAAAGATAAGTTAAAATTTTTCATGAAAGAAAATGATTTTAAATCTATTGATGAAATGATAGGATATTCTAATAAAGGATAAAATATTCTAAATGATAAGATATGTTAATAAATGATAGGATATGCTAATAACTATTAAATCCATTTACTGAAAATTTTATAAAATTATTGGAATTTTTAGAAATTTATTTGGAAATTTACTAAGGGGATTTTAATGAATAAAATTATAAACAATTATGAGATTTTAGAAATTAAAAAAATAATTTCTGAAACTGATACTATTAAAACATTTATATTTGATTGGGAAATGAAAGAAGATAGGATACCGATTCCAGGACAATTTGTCATGGTTTGGAATTTTTTAGGAAAAAGTGATGAAAAACCAATGTCTATTTCCATAATTGATAGAGAAAATAATAAAATAGGAATTACCATTAAAAAAATTGGAGAATTTACTGAAAAGTTACACAGTTTATCTGTTGGAGATAAATTAGGTATTAGAGGGCCATATGGAAATGGTTTTAATCTTGAAAATATAGAAAATAAAAAAATACTAGCTATTGGAGGGGGAGTTGGTATGGCCCCAATAGCTTGTTTTACAAGTTACATAGGACAAAAATCTAATATAGATGTTATTTGTGCTTCTATAACCAAAGATGAATTGTTATTTTCTGAAAAATTAGAAGATGGTAGTGCAAATATTTTCACATGTACTGATGATGGAACATGTGGATTTGAAGGATATGCAACTCATCGAACTATTGATTTACTTAAAAGTAACTCATATGATATAGCAATTGTTTGTGGACCTGAACTAATGATGAAAGGAATTTTTGATTTACTTGAAGATAGAGAAATACCTGCACAATATTCTATGGAAAGGTATATGAAATGTGCAATGGGAATATGTGGTCAGTGTTGTGTAGACAATACTGGTTGGAGAATCTGTGTAGAAGGACCTGTTTTTTCAAATAAAGATTTAAAAAAAATTGAAGAGTTTGGAAAATATCATAGAAATGCCTCAGGGGAAAAAGAATCATATTAAATAATAATTATTATTATAAAATGGTGTTAGAGTGAAAGAAAAAATTTTTGATACAATTGGATCATCCCTATTTATAATATTGATTTTATTAATAGTGTCATTATTCACATTAATGCCAATATTAAATATGATAATACTTGGAATAATAATAGCTTATGGAATAAAGCCAATAAAAAATAAGTTTCAATCTAAACTTAAATACCCTTCAATATCCATTATATTAAGCATAGTAATTGTTGTTATTCCACTAATATTATTATTTGCATATACAATTTCAGTTACAATAGATTTATCTTATACATTTATTAATAATAACCACAACATTTTAAGTCAAATAAGTTTCAATCAAACAACAAGCATTATTAATAGTTATATACCTACTGAAATGCAGTCATCAACCGAATCAATCACTACTACAATAACAGAATTGATAAATGACATATTAAAATTATTCTTTGGATATTTCATAGAATTTGTAAAATCACTACCATTTGTTATGATTCAAGTATTTGTTTTAATATTCTCAACATTTTATTTTGCAAGAGATGGTTATAAAGTAAAGTCATATGTTAAAGCACTTATTCCAAAAGAAAAACATCAATTCTTTGGAAACATGATTAAAGAAATTAAAACTGTGTTAAAAAGTATATTCTATGGACATTTCCTAACAGGATTTATTATTGGACTTATTGCAACCATTGGATTCTTAATATTAGGATATCCTTATGCCCTATTTTTAGGTATTTTAACTGGTGTATGTCAATTAATACCACTCATTGGTCCTTGGCCAGTTTATACAATATTATTTATATATGATATGGTATCTGGAAATTATGTAAGGGGAATTATAGTATTATTATTTGGATTTGGTTTAAGTTTAAGTGATATGTATATAAGACCTACCCTTTCTGGAAAATATGTCGATATTCATCCAATGATACTTTTACTTGGATTTGTATCTGGACCAATTGTCTTCGGATTGATTGGATTTATATTAGGCCCTTTAATATTGGGAATTACTTATGCTGTTGTTAAAACATATAAAAATGAAAAAGAAAGATTAAGTTTAGAAAATAAAAATGTAACAATCTAAAAAGATAAAAACCATCTGAAAAAAATAAAAAAATAAAAAACAATTTGAAATGATCAATTATGGAAATTAAAAATATAATATTATTGGATATTGATTATATAACTCATGAAGAAAAAGCTGTTATACGTCTTTTTGGAAAAGAAAAAGATGAAAATGGTAAAACAGGTGAAAAAAAGATAATAGCTTTAGATGATACTTTTGAACCTTATATATATGTAATAGCTAATGATATAGAAAAATGTATAGAAGATATTGAAGATTTAGATTTTAAACTTAAAAAGATTGAAAAGGTTCATAAAAAGAAATTTCAAATTGAAGGTGAATTTTTAAAAGTAACATTTACACATCCTCAGGATGTTCCAAAAATAAGAGAAATAATAAGAGATCTTGAATCTGTTGATGATATAAGAGAACATGACATTCCTTTTTATAGAAGATATCTTATTGATAATAATATTTTTCCAATGTCAGAAATAGAAGTTTCTGGAGAAACAATCCCTTCTTTTCCAAGTATTAAATCTAAAGATTCAAATTTAAAAATAATGAAATTAAAAAAATCTCCTAAAACAGTAGATAGTGAATTTCCAAGTTTAAGAATATTAAGTTTTGATTTAGAAGTTAGAAACCCTTATGGAATGCCAAATTCAAAAAAAGATGAAATAATAATGATTGGTATTTCAAGTAATTTTGAGGTTGAAAAAGTAATCTCTACAAAAGGAAAAGAGCTAGATTTTGTAGAAACTGTTTCCTCAGAAGAAGAAATGATAAAAAAATTTGTAGAAGTTGTTAAAAATAATAATGTAGACATTATTGTAGGATATAATTCTGATAATTTTGATTTTCCTTATCTTAAAGATAGAGCAGGAATTTACAACATAAACCTTGATTTTGGAATGGATGGTTCAGGAGTGAAATTCTTAAGAAGAGGTTATGCAAATGCTGCTTCTTTTAAAGGACTTATACATGTTGATTTGTACTTAGTTATGAGAAGATATATCAGTTTAGATAGATATACTCTAGAAAGAGTTTATTTCGAGCTATTCGGTGAAGAAAAGATTGAAGTGCCTGGAGATAGAATTTATCAGTTTTGGGATAATGGCGGAGAAGAATTAACAAACTTATTTAATTATTCATTAGATGATGTTTTATCTACTTTAAAGATAGCTGAAGAAACATTACCTCTTAGTTTAGAATTAACTCGAATTGTAGGGCAGCCATTTTTTGATTTAACTCGTATGGCAACGGGGCAGCAAGCTGAATGGTATTTAGTACGAAAAGCATATGAAGACAATGAACTTGTTCCAAATAAACCGACTGGAGGAGAATTTTCTTCAAGAAGATCAGAAAGTGCTGTAGGAGGTTATGTAAAAGAACCAGAAAAAGGATTACATGATAATTTAGTACAATTTGATTTTAGAAGTCTGTATCCCAGTATAATAATTTCAAAAAATGTTTCTCCAGATGTTCTTTTAAAAAAACATTTAGGTGATGATTATAATATAGCTAATTATCTTTATAAAGAAGAAGAAATAGATGAAGATGAAAATAAATTCAATATATCCCCTGAATATGATAATAAATTTGCAAAAACTCCAAAAGGATTTATTCCTTCTGTAATAGGTAATGTAATTAGTGAAAGATTAAAAATAAAAAGACAGATGAGAGAAACTGATGACCCTACTGAGAAAAGAATATTGAAAGTACAGCAAGATGCATTAAAACGACTTGCAAATACTATGTATGGAATTTATGGATTTTCAAGATTTAGATGGTATTCTATGGAATGTGCGGAATCTATCACTGCATGGGGCAGAGATTATATAAAGGAAACAATGAAAAAATCAGAAGAATACGGTTTTAAAGCAATTTATGCAGATACTGATGGATTTTATGCTAAATATGATAAATAATTAAAAAACAAGGGAAAAATAAGTTTTAAAGTCTATTAAAAATAGCATTATTGGCAAATTTTTATGATATAAGCAAATATGACATAATACAGATTATAATTTATTAAACTAATAACATTCATTAGTAAAAATAATAAAATTAGTTTTTAATCAATTAATAATTTTTCCCATATTTGATCTAGATGATTAGAAAATGAATCAAATAAATTTAAATCATCAGATGCAACCCATGAAACAAGATCCCCTATATATAATGCAAAAATAATTGTAGACATTTCATTAGAATCAATATTTTTCTTAATTTTTCCTGATTTTATATCATCATCGATAAAATTTTTTACTATATTAATAATGTTTGATTTAGTATTATTATAATTATCTTTTAAAAATTTATATTTTCTAAAACTACTTAAAAAAAGTCCTGCTAACTTTTTATAATCAATTTTTTTACCACTATATGTGATATTATTGAATTCTTTTTTGTTTAAATCATATCGAATAGATTTAGAATAATATAATTTTATTTTATCTATAGTTGGAACTTTTGAGTTTATGATTTTTTCAGAAGGTATATTAAAATAATAATAGATATATGTTTCCATTACTTCAATAATCAAGTCATTTTTAGTCTTAAAATAGTGAAAAAAGCCCCCATTGCTGATATTTGCTTTTTCCATTATTTTAGTAACAGGAACATTCTCAATTCCATAATCTAAAAAAAGTAAAAATGCTGATTCAATAATTTCATCTCTTTTACTCATATTTTTAGTCTCCTCGAATAAATTATATATAAAATTTGTATAGTTATACAATACATAGTATAAGACATGAAATTTTATATATATTAAAAATTTCTAAATAATGAAAAATTTCATCATTCACTTTAAAATTAAATTTAAAGTATATATAACCATTTTATAAAAATGTTTAAAATAAAATTTTCCATGACTATAACTATAATTTTATGTCCATCATGAAATAATAAGTAAAGTTACATTTCATTAATTATATATTTGTCATGATACTTTGTCATGAAAATCTATAATATTATACTTACTATTGATATATATTATTTTAAGAATAAAAACATTGTTATAATTTATTGACAAGCAACCAATTATGTTTTTGTTAAACAAGGTTAATATTTTTTAAATTTAATTAAAAAATATTCAAATTATTTTAAATAAAAATACATTCTTCATTTTAATATATATCTTAATTAAACAAAAATATCGTACATAACCAATCCATTTAAAAAAAATTTAGAAAAAAATATTTTAAAAAATGACTTTGTAGAAAGTCCTCTTTAATATCACTAAATTGATAAAAATTTAGAATTAAAATGATCTATTTTAATATTAAAGAAGAATTAACAAATTATGGTGTACTACTTAAAAATTGTAACTAATACTTATTTTCACATTTTTTTGTAAAAATTTCTAAAAATACTTTAATTCGAATCTGAAGAACGTTTCAAAATTAAGTATTAATCAAAATTAATCATCTATAGTAAATTTTGGTAATATACTATAATTTCACAAAGAGAATTATTAAATATGAAAAAGAAGTGTTTCTACAAATCCTAAAAATAAAATAAATTATGCAAAAAATATGAAGAAAAAGTATAATCAATAGATAGATCAATAACAATTTATCATAATAATATAAAATACTTTTGAAAATGAATTAAATGTGTAATCATAAAATAAAAACAAATGACTACACATATTGACAATGCTTATTATTCTAAATATACAATTGGCTTTATTAATTCTCTTGGTTTGTCTTTCATTAGAATGAGTGAATCTTCAATTGAATCAAAACCATTAAATTTGTGTGAAATCATTTTAGATGGATCAAGTCTACCATATTTAACCATATCAATTAATCTTTCCATCCTATTTCTACCTCCAGGACATAATCCCCCTTTAATTGTTTTATGACTCATTCCCATTCCCCAACCTAATAATGGTATTGGTATGGTATCTTGTTTACTGAAATAATTAACATTACTTATGTTTCCACCAGCTTTAGTCATATTAATAGCATCCATCATTATACTTTCATTACCTCCAGCAATAATAACAGCATCAGCACCTTTACAATCAGTTTTTTCCATTACTTGTTCTACAGTATCTCCATCGTGATAATCGATTATATCTGTAGCACCATATTCTTTAGCTAGTTTTACAAGGTTCGGTCTACTTCCAACGGCAAATATTCTTCCAGCCCCATTTAATTTAGCTCCTGCTACAGCCATTAGACCTACTGGGCCAATTCCAAGAACTACTACTGTGTCTCCAAATTTAATATCTGCGTTTTCTACCCCATGAAATCCTGTTGTAACCATGTCAGATATCATAACACCATTTTCTACAGAAACTTCATCAGGCAAAATAGCTAAATTCATATCGGCTTGTGTAACTTTAAATAAGTTAGCAAAAACACCATCAACAACAGCGGTGAATTTATATGCTCCTAGAGCGTCGTCTATTTTTTGACAATATCCTGTTTCATAAACAGCATGTTGTGGGTTTCCGTTTTGAATTGCTTCACAATCCCAATCTGGAACAATTGCAGGTACAATTACTCTATCTCCAGGTTTAAAGTCTCTAACTTCATCTCCAACTTCTTCAACTATTCCAACAGCTTCGTGTCCAAGTATAGCATCATGTAAATCTCCAAGAGTACCATCAAATACTGTGTGTACATCTGATGAACATGGTGCTACAGCTATAGGTCTTATAAGGGCATCTCTTCTACCTATTTCAGGTTTATCTTTTTCAACCCATCCTACTTCACCAATTTTTTTCATAGCTAATCCTTTTACTTTCATAAAATAATTCCTCCTTTTATTTAAAATTATTCATCATAAAAAAAACAATTTAGTAACTAATTAATTTTAGATAGCTAAAAATATAATAGCTATCCAAATCCTAATTAGTTAAATAATTTATTTTTCCATTTGAGCGATGAAAATTAAACTAATATTATTTTTGTTTTAATCCAGTTATTCTTAATCCACCATAATGTGTTTTATATCTTATATTTAACCCGATCAAAAGAGATGTTATTCTTTCAACTGTTCTTGCTTGCTCTAAAGGTCCTGCATCAATACATTCAATTCCAGGGATTTTTTCAATTAATTCACTCACGATTTTTTTAGAATCAGCATCATCACCAGATATAAGACAATCACAATCAACTTTTTCATTAAAATTCATTAAACTAGAAGAACTTATATTATTAAATGCTGATACTATTTTTGCTCCATTTCCTTTTAAAATAGCTTCTGTTTCCTCAGCAGCAGATCCTTCCCAAGGAATAAAATAAGTCATAGGTGTACCACCAAGATTAGACTGTAAAGGAACAGTAGCATCAACAAATATTTTTCCATTTACAAATTCCTTTACAGATTCTAATGTTGGTTTTTGAGCGGTTATTGGTACAGTCAATATTAATATATCACCTTTTTTTGCAGCATCTTCATTAGATAATCCTTCAATATTATCTAAATTTTTTTCTTTAAGTAATTCTTTAATTTCTTCTACAGCTTTTTCAGCTTTTTCAGCTTTACGGGAACCAATAATCACATTTTCACCCGCTTGAACAAAACGAATGGCAATGCCTAAACCTTGATCACCAGTACCACCAAGAATTGCAATTTTCATAGTTTTTTCTCCTTATATTTTTTTTATTAATAAACCAATAGTAAAAAACCATTGTTTAAAGAGATTTTTGTTTTTATAATATTTAAACATTCCGTTTACTCTCTCTGTAATAATATTTCAGAAAAAAATAATAAATTATTGAATATAACTAATATATTAAATCCATTCTAAAGTCTACATAAAAGTAGAATTATGTAAAATACCAAATGAAACAAGACAAAGAATAAAAAACTATTATAAAAATATTACTATCTAAAACAAGCCAAATATAATTAAAAGAATAAAAAATCAGAAACTAAAGAAAAATAAAACAAAAACAATGATATCTTATATTAATATACATAAACAGCTGAAAAAATGCTTTTTATTTTCTTTAAATTAAAATTAAATAATTATATAAAAAATAAAAAAATTTTAACTCACCTAATAATATTAACATATTTAATTTTTCCAAAAGTATATTATACTACTTATTATTCATTGTAAATTTTATATGAACTTATTACTAAAATTTTAAAAGATATAATTTATATGAATTAAAAAGTTATATTTAATTATAAAAATAATTTAATTAATAACAAGTAATTAGAATATGTTGCATAAAATATTCTTTAATTAAAATAGTATCTATCAGTTCCATGACAAATTATAAACATTTATATTGGATAATCTCTATTGTAATGACTGGAGGAATAGTCTGTGGTTTAAATATCGCAGGAATTTCAGGAGCAGTTAGTCAAATTCAGAATATTTTTAATTTAGATGATAATGGAATAGGAATAGTAGTAAGTTCGCTTACTATTGGATGTATTATAGGATCCATGATATTGGGCTATTCATCAGAAAAATATGGCAGAAAAAAAACATTAATTTTAACTTCAGTACTGTTCACTATTTCTTCAATAGGTAGTGCATTATCTACTTCCCCCTTGTCATTAATATTTTATCGTTTTATTGGAGGAATAGCTGTTGGAACAATTTCATTTTTAGGACCTTTATATATTTCAGAGATATCCCCTCCAAAAATTAGAGGAAAACTCGTTTCTCTAAGCCAGTTTGCCATTGTTATTGGTATTCTTTTAGCTTATATTTTTGACTATTTTTTAATAGATATAACCAATTCTTGGAGATATATGTTATTAGTTCCATTTATTTTCAGCATCATATATATGGTACTTTCAACCATTTATCTTCCTGAAAGTCCACGATGGTTAGTAATTAATAACAAAAAATCAGAAGCAAAAAATGTTTTTGAAAAAATAGAAGGGAAGAAGTTAGCTAAAAAATATATAAATAACATAGAAGAATCTTTATCTATAAAAAATAAAATATCGTTTAAATATTTCTTAAAAGGGAATATTAGGAAGATAATATTAATAGGACTACTTTTAGCTATTTTTCAGCAAGTTGTAGGGATAAATGCTGTTATAACTTATGCTCCAATGATATTTGAAAATATAGGAATTCAATCCCAAAATGCATTATTACAATCAATTTTAATAGGTTTTGTGAATTTTTCAGCTACTATTATTGCACTTTGGTTAATTGATAAGAAAGGTCGTAAAATATTGCTTATTTACGGAGCAATAGGGATGACAATAACATTATTATATCTTACTTATGCTTTTAGTTTTAGTCAAAGCAATATTTTAATACTAATAGCTATTTTAATGTATGTTATATTCTATGCATCCTCGTTTGCACCTATTCTTGGAGTTATTAATTCAGAAATATTTTCAAATAACTTCCGAGGAATAGGTATGTCATTTGCAGCTGCAATAAATTGGTTATCTGCGTTTTTAGTAGTTCAATTTTCTCCATATATTATAAATAATTTAGGAGGGTCTGTGTTATTTGGAATTTTTGCAGTCTTTAGCTTATTAGCACTAATATTTGTTAAACTTTATATTCCTGAAACAAAAAATAAGTCTTTAGAAGAAATAGAAAAAGAATTAAATTCATAAAAACAATATTTTTAATAAATTAACATTATTGAGTAATATTTTAATTTATTAAATGAAATTAATATTATTAGCTAAATTATTAATTAAATTATTAATCAATTTATAAATTCAATATTATCTAATTATTATTTGGATTATTAGTTAATATTATTATTTAAGTTAAAATTAAGTTTTTAGTTAAATTATTATTAATATTATTAGTTAATAATATTAATTAATGTTATTAGTTAATATTATTTTAATTTCTATTAAAAATCATAATAGTTGTAATAACAGTGAAATATTAAAAATTAAAGGTTTATAAATATAAAATTTATAAAGTATTAATGGTTGCTGGTATTTAATGAATCCATAAACCTAGTTTTAATTTCTTCAGGACTAAAATCTATAATTGGAGAATCAGCATTTCCTGGAAGAATCTTATAGTGGATGAAAACAGGGCCTTCACATTCATCAAGTAAAATATCCTCAAAATCAATATCATTATAATCATGACAATTTTTAAAGCCAATACTTTTAGCTACTTCTAAAAGATCAATATTTTGTGCATAAGTACATTGATTACCAGTAGAACCATAACATCCATTATCAAAAACAACGAGGATGAGATTTTTTGGATTTTGATTGTAAATTGTGACTAATGATCCCATGTTCATTAAAACAGAGCCATCACCATCAAAAACAATTATTTTTTCTTTATTTTTTTTAAAATCATTTGCATTGGTAATAGAATTATCATTAGCAATAGCCAATCCTAGACCAATAGAAGAAGCAAGCCCCATTGATCCTAACATGTAAAAATTCTTGGATCTATCTTTAATTTCAAAAAGCTCTCTAGAAGGAAATCCAATATTACATACAATAATCTCATCATCAACATATTGCATTATATCTAATATTGCATCAAAACGTTTCATAATATTGAATCCTTAAAATTTATTTAATATTTGTAATTTGTTTAAAAATCACCAGTAGTTTATATCTAATAATATTGAAATAGGAGATCCTTCATCAACAGACAAATCCCAGGATTTAGATATAATATCTTTTGAATCGATGGGATTTTTAGGATTAAAATGTTCTAATTCCATTGCATCTAATACTTTTGGAGTTGCTTTACCCATTGGGACTTGACCCACTATTGGTTCTCCTTCAGTTCCCCTATGACTCATTATCATTACAATTGGCAAAGAATATAGCTGGTAAAGAGATCCTAAAGCATTTACACAGTTGCCAAGACCAGAGTTCTGCATTAAAATAGCAGTTTTTTTACCTCCGAAATAAGCTCCAGCACATACTCCAAGCCCTTCCTCTTCTCTTGTAACTGGAACATGAATGATATCTTCATCTTCATCAATTATTTCGAGTATTTTTCCAAGATTTACACAAGGAACACTAACAATAAAATTAATTCCAGCTGATTTCAATCCTTGATAAACTGCTTCACTACTATCCAATTAAAAAACCTCATTTATAAAAAAATATGAATAATTTAAATTTATATTATTAAATATAAATAACAATTTAGGTTTAAAATAATTTAAGTTTAAAATAATTTAAATATTAAGTAATATATTTTAAAATAATTTAAATAAGAAATAAGTTAGTTTAATAATACCAATAATTAATAAGAATAATTATAAAGATAATCATTAAATTTAATAACCATTAAAAAACTTATAACTAAAAAACTTATAATTTAATATTCCTGATTATTCAGAGATATATTCATTAATATCGATATCTAAACCATTACAAATTTCCTTTAAATTATCATATAGTTTTTTATCCACAGCTAACCCCGATTTTTCATTCTCAGCAATATTTTTCACTTCAAGATCACCAGGAATAAAAGTATTTCCAGTTTCACGAACTTCAGTAACAAACTTTTCATTTTTTTCTTTAAATTCATCAAGATCAACAAATTTAGAAGGATCAATAGCTATGAAAAGGTCACCCTTAGTACATTTTTGTGTATGATTAGCTGTTCCTTTAACTCCAGTTCCAACAGAAGCATTAACCAAAGTTCCGGTCATTAATTCAATCATAAAAGCTAAAGCATACCCTTTATGTGCACCGAATGGCAATATAGATCCTTTCAAAGCTTCAGCAGGGTCTGTTGTAGGCTTACCTTCACTATCTAAAGCAACACCTTCAGGTATCTCTTCGCCTTTTCTTAGAGATTCTAATAATTTCCCTCTAGCTGAAGCAGAAGTAGCCATATCAACAGCAATGTATGTATCTTTAGAAGGAATTCCTATAGCAATGGGGTTAGTTCCAATCATAGGTTTATTTGCTCCTAAAGGAGCAATAGCTGGTTCAGTATTAGCAGTAACAATACCTATAACATCATTTCTTATAGCTAAATCAGAATAATATCCAGTAACTCCAAAATGATTAGAATTATGTGTTCCTACAGCTGCTATGCCCATTTTTTTAGCTTTTTCAATTGCCAACATCATAGATTTATAAGCAACTAATTGTCCAAAAAGACCATTACCATTTACAAGAGCCATAGCATCGGTTTCTCTTTCAATTTTGAGATCTCCATCAGTTTTAATATTACCATTCTCAATACCATGAATGTATTGAGGGAATCTTCCAATTCCATGAGAAGTAAATCCTTTTAAATCAGCATCCAAAGTAGCATCGGCTACAATTTCAGCATCTTCTTTATTCAAACCTAATTTAGTTAATATTGCTATTAAAAGTGATTTTTCTTTTTCCGCTGTTAATATCATTAAAACACCCTAAATATTTTAAATTTTTTATCTTATAAATAATATTCCTTCTTATAATAATATTTCTCATAAATAATCGTTATTATTATTAATATACTTATTATTTTAATATATTTACTACATACTTATTATAATTAATAAATGTTAATTTTAGTAAAAGCATTTATAATTAATAAATAATACTTATCATAAATAATAATATTTAAAATAGTTATATTAATAAAATAGCTAAAATGAATAATTTATATATTCAATTTTCAATATATTTAAAACTAATTTATTTTAAATAATATATCTAAAATCAAATTATTAATTAGCATTTTCAAGCCAATTTATCTCAATTAACTAATTTTAATATTCAATTTCATTAGATTTAAAAGTTGTAATTTTGACTTTATTGGAATCTGATGTTACTTTACCTATTTTATATGCTTCACAATTGTTTTTTAAATTATCTAATGCTTCATCTGCATCTTCCTCAGAAACAATTACAACAAAACCAATACCCATATTGAATACTTTATACATTTCTTCTAAAGATACTCCCTGATCATATATTAATTTAAAAATTTCTTGAGGTTCAGGAAGGCTATTTATGTCAAAACCAACATTTTTATTTAGTCTTTTAAGATTATTAAATCCACCACCAGTTATATGAGCTAAACCTTTTATATTTAGATTATTTTCAAGTAAATCAACAATTGGTTTAACATATAATTCTGTTGGACGTAACAATTCTTCTCCAATAGTAGTATTTTGATCATTTGGTAAGGGATCATTAATATCAAATTTATTATTTTCAAGAAGAGTTTTTCTAGCTAAACTCAAACCATTACTATGAATACCACTACTTCTAATACCAATAAGAATATCTCCATCAGAAATATTTGCACCAGTTATAATTTTATCAAGGTCAACAAAACCAATTCCAGTTCCAGCAAGATCAAAATCATTCACTACTTCTGGAAGTGAAGCTGTTTCTCCACCAATTATAGCTATTCTTGAAAGTTTTGCACCATAAGCAAGGCCCTCAGCAATTTTTTCAGCGATTTCAGGATTAGGCTCTTCAACAGCTAAATAATCAACTAAAGCTATTGGTTCTGCACCTACGCATAGTATATCGTTTACAACCATCGCAATACAATCAATACCAATAGTATCATATTTTTCCATCATCTTAGCCACTAATATTTTACTACCAACACCATCAGTACTCATTGCAATTCCACGATTGCCAATTTTAACTAAAGCTGCAAAATGCCCACTTTCAGTTATAATATCCCTATATTTTAAGGTTGGTTTTAATTTTTCTGCCAATTTGGCAACTGTAACTTCTTCAAGATCTATGTCAACTCCAGAATCGGAATAGGTAACCATTTACTCACCATTTTCTAAAACAAATTAATGATTAAAATATTATATAAAAAACTCAACTATATCTATCTTTAACGATATCTAAAACTTAATTATATCTAGACTTAATAATTTCTAAATTTAATTATATCTAATTTAACTAACCTAAACTTAATATATAGACTTAAATATATAATAATTCAATTTTAATATAATAATTAACTTTATATCAACTTAAAACCTTTATATCAACCTAATACTATATTATAATGATTTAAAAAATTAAATATAGATTAACATTTTGCAATAAAATTTATTATAAAGTTTGTATGAAAATCCATTATACTAATATTCTTATACAATGAATATTTATTGATTTCATATTATTTATAATTATTATATTAAAAAACTATTATATTAGAGTCATTTATTGAATTCTAGTAGATTCTAAATTAAGCGGTGTCTTAGTTTCAATTTTATAACTTCTATGAACACTTGAAGCTAGATCCAATGTTTTATATGCATCACCATGACACATTATAACTTTTTCTGGTCGTGGAGAAAGTTTCTTTACATATTCCATTAATTGGCGCCTATTAGAATGACCACTGAAACCTTCAATAGTTTTAATCTCCATTTTAACATTATAAAGCTTAGTCTTACCTTCTTCTTTTAGAGGAATTTCTTTCCATCCTTTCTGTATTCTTCTACCAAGAGAACCTTCAGATTGATATCCAACAAATATAAGGGTGCTTTTTTCATCTTCACTCAACCATTTAAAGTATTCAACAGAATTACCACCAGTCAACATACCAGAAGTTGAAAGAATAATACAAGGCTCACCTTCCACAATATCTTTCCTTTCATTAACATTTTGAACTTTATGGAAAGATTCTGAAATAAACGGATTCCTACCCATATGGAATATTTGATCCCTAAGATCTTTGCTTAAGTATTCTGGCCTTGCAGTATGAATAGCTGTAGCTTCCCAAATCATACCATCAATATAAATTGGAACTTCTTCTATCATACCATGACGCATATACTCTTCTAAAACAATCATTAATTCTTGAGCTCTTCCAACAGCAAAAACAGGAATTAAAACTTTTCCTCCACGCTTAAGAGTTTTATAGATAGTTTTCATCATCTGTTTTTCAGCATTATTTCTTGAAGGTTGAACATCCTCATGACCACCATATGTACTTTCCATAACAACAGTTTCAACTCTTGGGAATCTAGCTGTAGCAGGTTCTAAAAGTCTACTTCTTTCATATTTAAAGTCCCCAGTATAAACCATATTATGTTGACCATCACCAATATGCATATGAGACATTGCAGAACCAAGAATATGTCCCGCATTATGGAGAGTAAGACGAATATCAGGAGAAATATCAGTTACTTCACCATAATCAAGAGTTATTGTATGTTTAATACTTTTTTGAACATGTTTAATATTAAATGGAAGAGGATCATCTTCTCTATGAGCAATATCAATATGATCAAGTTGAAGTAGTGTCATCAAGTCCCTAGTTGGAGCAGTACAATAAATAGGACCTTCATAACCATAATGATAAAGATAAGGTAAAAATCCAGTATGGTCCAAGTGAGCATGTGAAATTACTACTGCATCAAGATCAGATAAGGAAAATTCTGGAACATTAAGGAATGGATATGCGCTTTTTTCATCTCCAGCAACATTAACTCCACAATCAAGAAGAACACGACTATTTGGTGTTTGAAGTAACATGCATGAACGACCAACTTCTCTAAATCCTCCCATGGAAGTTAATCTTGCCCATTCATTTTCATATTTTGAACCTTGATGTATTCTAGTACCAAGATCTTGTAATATCTTTTTTCTTTCTTTACTATTGTGTTTAAGAGTATTTCTAACTCTTTCAATAATTTCAGAAGATATTGGAGGAGTTCTTAATATTTTAGGAGCCCAACCAGTATTTTTAACAACTTCTCTAGAAGTTACTCCATATTTCCCAATAACAAGCCCTGGTTTTTTAGCTTCAATGACAACTTCACCAGTTACTTCATCAAAATATATATTTGTAATTTTTGCTTCTTCTGGTACAATTTCATGTATTTTGTCAATTGTTTTTTCAGGATCTAAAAGTACTGATTTATCAGATCTGATTATGATTCTCTTTCTTAGGTCTTTAGCTAAATTTCTAATCAAATCTCCATTTTCAGTTATTATTTCTGGATTTTTTGTATAAATAACAACTTCTGGACCTTCAAATTCAACTTTAGCTACTTGCACTCTTTCAGGAAGTCTTTGTACGATTGTTTTTTTGATTTCTTCAAGAATCTCTGAAGTCATATAATCACTTTGAAAAATGAGATGTGTAAAAATCTTGATTTAAACAAAAATTATCTAAAAATTCTAAATATTTTATATTATCCTTTCTAAATATTTTATATATTCTAAATTTTATATTATCCCAAATAATTAAATAATTCAAAAATAATTCAAAAATCTGAAATATAGTCTAAAATAATACGATCTTTGAAATTTATGTATTTTAAAATGTTTAATTAATATGAAACAAATTATTATATTATATAAAAATGATTTCTAGAAATCTCTAAAAATTCCTAGAAATGAAATATTAGTATTATAAATATTAAAAATATTATAAGAATTTTTAATTTAAGTTTTGTAAAAAATGTATTTTCATGAAAACAGTCTTTAACAAATAATATTTTGTTTGCTCAAGTCTTTCCAAATACACATATTTTAATAAAATAAGTTTTAATAAATAAAAAATGTAAAATTAGCTAAATTAACTAATTTCTTTTAATTTTGCTTCAATAACATCTTTAGATAACATTTCGAAGCCTTTTTCACTGTTAACAGTAGCTACTAAAATACCATTTCCAGAATAAGTATCACGTTCCATAGCTGCTCTAATAGCCCTAATAGCTACATCAACACCCTCTTCAACAGTAATATCTTCTTTTACTCTGTCTTCTAGTACACCATAGGAAAAAGTAGAACCAGATCCAGTAGATATAAATGAATCTTTAATCATTCCTCCTGCAGGATCAAGAGAATAAATTGAAG
Organism: Methanobrevibacter arboriphilus; assembly: GCF_019669925.1. Taxonomy (NCBI): domain Archaea; kingdom Methanobacteriati; phylum Methanobacteriota; class Methanobacteria; order Methanobacteriales; family Methanobacteriaceae; genus Methanobrevibacter; species Methanobrevibacter arboriphilus. The sequence goes on along the minus strand of NZ_AP019779.1, from coordinate 1,696,433 downwards.
CCCCATTCTCATCGACTCCACCAAGTAAAGTTTGAACATATAATGGAGAAGAATGTAAAATATTTGCAGCTAAAGCTGAAGCAGATTCAATGCTAATATTCTCACCATTTCTCATTTTATATAATGAAACTTCAGCACTTATAACTTTCATTAAACTTTGTGCATCAGCAACAGATCCTGCAATTGTAGCTGCAATATGATCATCAATTTTGAATATTTTTTCTGCGACTTTATGAGCTACTAAATTTCCCATACTAGCTCTTCTTTCGCTAGCGAAGACAACACCATCAGTGCATGTAATGCCTACAGTTGTAGTGCCTTCTAATGTATCTAATGTGTTTTTATTATTCATCCAATAACACCTCTTAATGGTAATAATTCTATTAAACAATAATTCTATTTTGAATTATAATATAAGCTTTAATAATATAAATTTTAATAATACGAATTTTAATAATTAATATAAGTTTTAATTAATATAAATTTTAGCAATACTGATAATTAATTTAAAGTTATAATTTAATTAATTTTTTAAAATTATTTTTCAAAAATAAAGCTAAAAATCACCTGTAAACAATTTTTAATAAAAAATTTGATAATAATTAAATGTGATATTATAAAATTAGCATAGTTTTAATTAGAGATATTTTCAAACATCTAAGAATGAAATAAACATATCAATATGATTTAATCTAAATCAATTTAACATGTTCAATCTAAGTAATAATATTTATGTATTTTACAGATATATAATGTTTTCTATAACTAATGTTTCATATAACTTTATTTAATTTTATTCTAAAAAATTTCTATAAAAATTGAAAAATTAATAGAACAGTGATTTTATATTATATAGTATTCAAATCTGAAATTAATAAATATAAGTTACAAAAACAATAAAATAAAAAAATATTAAAACTATTAATTAAAATTACCTAATTATTATATAGATTACACAATATTATAAATTGTTATATTATGAATTATCATACATATTATAATTTATTATTAATATATTATTTGTAAGTTCACTATAATAAAGTTTACTATAAAAATACTATTAAAAATATGATAACATAAATATACCGATTAAAATCATATTATCCAAATTTTTTATAGTTTAAAACCTTTTTAGTTTAAAAACTTTTTAATTTAAAAACTTTTTTTCTAATTTATCAAATATTATCTCAGCTATTTCTGATTTAGAACAAATTGGAAGTTCAAGAATATCCTTATCAACTAACACAACTTGGTTATTATCAGAACCAAATCCACAATTTTCAATGCTAACATCATTAGCAACAACTAAGTCAGTACCCACTTCTTTCATTTGTTTTTTAGCTAGATCTATCATTTGATCATTTGAAATATTATATTCAGCTTTAAAACCTACTAAAAATATATTAGGGTTTATCTGTTTTATCTGTTTTATAATCTTTTCAGTTTTTTTGAATTCTAGAGATAGGCTGATTGAAGAAGATATTTTAGAATCTTTTTTATTGATTGGAGCAAAATCAGAAACAGCAGCAGTAGCTATAAAAATATCATATTCATTTACTAATTCTTTTGTCTTTTTATTCATCTCTTCACTAGATTCAACATAAGTTACATCCAAACATTTTGGTATATCCACATCTACTATTCCTGCTATAATTTTAACATCTAAACCTCTTGAATAAGCCTCTTTAGCTAATTCTAATCCCATTTTTCCAGAAGACTTATTAGTTATACCTCTTATAGGATCAATAGCTTCATAAGTTCCACCCAAAGTAATTAAAACCTTTTTACCTTTTATATTTGAAATTTCATCGTTTTCATCTATAACATCTCTATTTTTATTAATTCCAGTGATGTTCTTATTTAAACTAATCAATCTCTTAGATTCTAATACAATATCAGTAATCTTTGGAAATTTAGCTTTACCTTCCTCTATTCTAGGATCTACAAAATTTAATTTATTATAGTCTGTTTCTGATTTAATTTTATTGATATTATCTGAAATTGATTTAAGCATAGAGTCATGCATAGACGGAACAAATAAAATAGGAGTGTTATGACCATGAGCAGTTATAAGAAGTGAATTAATAGGATTATCAGATATTTTATATGCAAATTTGGTTATAACATTGGCAGTAGCTGGAGCAACTAGTATTAAATCAGCTTGAGAATACTTAACATGTTCTATTTGACCAGTAAGATCCAAAACAACATTTTGACCAGTGGCAAACTCCATAGAATTAGGATGAATTATTTGTGTAGCAGCATCACTCATAAATGCTTTAACTTCAAAATTTTGCCTTTTTAATTCTCTAGCTAATTTAATTGATTCAGTAGCAGCTATACTTCCAGTTATACATAATATGATTTTCATTTTAAAACTCTCAAGACTAATTTTTTATGATTAATTTGTTGAAAGATATCAATTATTAAAAATAATTAAATCTAAAAATTAAGTTTAAAGATCAATTTCAAATATTAAATCTAAAGATCAAGTTTATCTAAAGACCAAAGTTAAATATTAAAATTAAAGATTAAATCTAAAGATCAAGTTTATCTAAAGATCAAAGTTAAATATTAAAATTAAAGATCAAAGACTAAATTTAAAAACTAAAATTTAAAAAATTAAAGTTAAAAATATAATAAATTTAAACTATAATTGTGAGTTTTTAAGCTATCTTAAATCTTTTAAGTTATTCTAAAGTTATTTAATATAAAATCAAAGTTTTTAATTTGATTTTGGAAATCTTCCTGAGGAGCTGTACACAAAATAACAAAAACTTCGCCATTATTTTCTATCCAAATCGCTCTATGTTGTTTTACTGACCCATTGCCTTCTTGAGTGTAAACAGCTTCTAATGCATTATATGAGCCAATAGACGTGTTTCCTATAGCAACTGGAGTGTAACTCGAGTTTGAAAATAATTTAGAGTATGTTTGGTTGAAATAGGTATCTAAAGATGAAGGAAGCTCTTTTTTCTGAATATTAACATTAACACTACTAAATCCAGTTACAGAATCTTTAAATTTAGGATCCGCAACAGCCATTATAGAATTATTTACATCAGATTGTGCTACAACCCAAGATCCAGGATATTTAATCAAAACACCATTTTTAGCCATAGTTTTAGGAGGTTCTGTTCCATTAACACCAGAATTATCACTAGAGGAAGTGATACAACCAGATACAAAAATAACAGCTATTACAAGTATGATACCTAAAATATATTTTTTCATTAATTCACCCATTAGTTCTTTGGTGTTATAGATTAATTAGAAGTTTTAGATTCAGAATTATCAGAATTTCCACCGCCAGAATCTCCAGAATCACTATTGTCCCCATCATCCTTACCATTGCTTCCATTATCTGAATCATCATTAGAATCTCCAGAATCAGACCCATCACTAGAAGAGTTAGTATCAACAGATACATCAGTAGTAGTTTGAATGTTACTATTATCAGAAGTAATGTTTGTAGCATTAGCTAAAAAATCAGGAAATGCAGTATCATCAACCATAACAGAAGCAGCAGGAATGGCTGTTTGAGGAGTAGTGAACAACCCAAAGCTTATTCCAACTAGAAAAGCTCCGATTAAACATACAACAGCTAAAATAGCATATTTCCCTTTATTAGAAACCGGAACATTTTCTTTTATATTTTTATCTTCTTTTGATTTTACTACATATTTGTTAATAAGATCTTGATCTTCTTTTTTACTAGCTTCAGCCATACTTCTTTGAACAGAATGAGATTTAAGTTTTTCATCACTTTTTCTACCTTGCATAGACCTTATTCTATTTGTAGCATCTAAATTAGCTATTCTATTAGAATATTCATTAGATAAATATTTATATTTATCTTCAGAAATATTTCCTGCCTCATAATCTTTTTTAAGCTCTTGCATAATCAGTAAAAGCTTTTGTTTATCTTGATTAATATTAACCACCTCATAAGGCTTTTTTTCTAAAAATAATATTTAAAATTTAACTTATTTATATTAATTATTATTATAATACATTAGTGTCTTATTTAATTTACTATTTTAATATAACACATTTAATATTTATTTTGTTAATATATATTTTTATTAATATATATTTATAATAAAATCAAGATATATATTTATAATAAATATACATTTTTATAACAAATTTTATATAATAATTTAAACTTTTAATTATATGAAATAATTATATGTAAACTAGTTTATTTATAATTTATCCAAAATTTACTTTTGGATATGAACCCAATATTTTTAAATAAGATACTTTTTCTTCAATAGTATTTAAAATATTTTCAACAATATCTTCATTTTTATGACCTTCAAAATCAACGAAGAATATATATTTACCAAGTCCTTCTTTAGATGGGCGAGATTCGATCTTAGTAAGGTTAATATTGTTCTTTGCAAAAATTCCTAAAATATCATGAAGACCACCAGGATTATCATCAAAAAGAGAAAATAAAATTGAAGTTTTATCATTACCTGAGATTTCAGTTTGATCTTTAGAAAGTACAATAAATCTCGTTTGATTATTTTTTATATCTTGAATATTTTTATCGATCGCTTTTAAACCATATAATTCTGCAGCTTTTAATGTTCCAATAGCCCCCACACCAATTTTACCTTTTATAGACTTAGCAGCTGCAGCAGTACTTAAAGTAAAATGAGTTTTCATATTATGGTTTTCTAGATAATTTTGACACTGAGCCAATGCTTGTGAATGAGAGTATACGTCTTTTATAGTATTTATATCAATAATATTATCATAATTATCTTCATCAACAAGAAGATTATGATTGATTGGAATAATCAATTCTCCTTCAATATTAAGATTAATTTTATGAGCTAAAAGATCTAATGTTAAACCAACTGGACCTTCAATAGAATTTTCAATAGGTACTATCCCTTTACAACATTCACCAGTAACAACAGAACTCATAACAGAAGGAATAGAACAATAAGAAACTAATTCACCTTCTAAAATAGATGCAGCTTCATGAGAAAAAGTTCCTTTAGGGCCTAAAAAAGCAATTTTAGATTTTTTTTGAGTATTATTTGAATTTAATTTCGTATCTATATTAAAAACTCCTTAATAAATTATTTTAAACTTACAACCTATTTAAAACTATTTAAAGCTATTTAAATTACTTCAGAATAATCTAATCAAAGTTATCTATTAATCTAACCTAATATAAGTTAATATAAGTTAAATTTTTAAAATTATAGCTAGAACATATAAATAAAAATCAATTAAAATGCCAAACAAGAATAAAAATAAGAAATGAAAAGAAGAGCTAAAGAAAAAATAAAAAAGAACTAGTTAATTATCTTCCTAGTTCTAAATCAACAATTAACCCAAGTAAATCAGATTGAGTAACAATACCAATAACTTGATCTTCTTCATTCACAATTGGATATCCATTATATCCAGTTTCTAACATAGCATTAGCAACATCAGATACACTAGCATCTGAAATTATCCTATTGACATTAGGAGACATAACCTCTTCAACTAATATATTTTTTATTTGTGCTTGTTTATATTTATCTGGAACATGTTTTCTAAATGAAGTTAAAGCTCTAGCTATATCTTTAGAGGTTAATATGCCTGCAAGCTCATTATTTTCATTTATTAAAAGTCTTCCAATGTTAGAATCCATTATAACCCTTCTTGCATGAATTAACCTATCTTGAGAAGAGACTGATATTAATTCACTACTCATTATCTCAGTAGCTAATATTTTTTCATATGCTTTCCCTTTACAAATATCTATAAAATCAGATTTAGTAATTATTCCTACTAGATCACCATTAGAAATAACAGGAACTGCACCAATATTCTTTTCAAGAATCATTTTAGCAGTTTTATTAATATCCATATCATCTTCTACAGTGACAACATCTTTAACCATTACTGTAGAAACATGAAAATGAGAAGGAGCTAAATTACCATATTTTGAAGATCCTAATTTTGTAGCAATATCTTTTTCTGCAATAATTCCTACTAACTCTTTTTCATTATTCTCATTTTGATTAGTGACAGGAAGTCTTGATATTTTGTGTTTTTTCATTAGTCTAAGAGCATCACAAATATTTTGATCTTTATCAATAGTTACTAACTCCTCAGACATTAAGTTTTTTACTTGCATATTTATCACCAAAGCATACGAAACTTTATAAAAATATTAAATCCATGTTCTAAAATCTATACATAAGATAAAATTTGCATAATTTGCAAATTTTAAATAATATATCTATTTTATTATATTAAATTTCACAACAATACATTTTAAAATAGAATATAAACCTTTTTTATTAATTATAAATCTATAACCAAATAAGGTTTATATCAAACGTTTATCAATAATGAACAAAGTCTATTATTAATTATAATTTATTAATTACCTTTTAATCGCCTTTAAGATGTCACTCTCAGTTATAATACCTAAAAGCTCTCCATTTTTAACAACAGGAACCCCACCAATATCTTTTTCTCTTAATATTTCGCACAAATCTCCTAAACGAGTTAATGGTTCAACGGTAATAACTTCATCCTCCATTATCTCAGAGATTTTAGTTTCTAAAACTCCAAGAGCACTGTTAGATTCCATTTTACTAAATAATTCATTATCTCCTAAAAATTTTAAAACATCACTAGAAGTTATAATACCTTCTAAACTTTCTTTTTCATTATGTACAGCAGTATCTTCTATAGCTTTTGCTAAAATTGGAATTCTTCTTAGTTTATTTCTAACCATTATTTTAGAAGCACTTTCAATTGGTGTACCAGGAGTAGTTGTAATAACATTATTACTCATAAAATCTTCAACTAGTTCTTCAGTCAAAACACCTGCCATAGCCAAAACAAAATCTCTTTCAGTTATAATACCTACTAATTTTTCATTTTCATCTGAAATTGGGAGAGCACCTACATCTTTCTCTAACATTAAATTAATACAATCATTGATTGAATCTTTGTTTGTCATTGAGATAACATCACGAGTCATTATTTCCCTTACAGACTCATTTATAGCTCTTAAAAAGTTATCTTTATACTTTTCTTCAACTATATTAAATTTATCTCCCCCTCCTAAGAAATTTAAAATATCCATAGCAGTTACTATTCCTAAAAGTTTTTGAGATCCAGGATCTGTAATTGGAATTCTTCTGAATTTTTGTTTTACCATAACTTCAGCGACTTCTATTATACTAGTAGTTGGAGGAACAGATATGACTTCTTTTTTAGCTAATGTCATTATGTCACCAACATGTTCTGAAACTCTGGTTTCATTTTCTATAGATCCTCTTTCCATAGATTTTCTTAAGTTTATGGCACTTTTGTCTTTCATTTCTACACCTCTATAGACATAACTCAAAATTAGATAACTTAAAATAAAAGTTTATATTACTAAGAGATTTTTTAACTTCTGTTGTTTGTTATCTAGGTTATATATATCTGTGATTAATCATAAATATTTTTTGTTTAATTTTCAATTTTATAAATAATATCAACAAATTTTATCAATAAGTATAATAATATTAAATAAATATAATCAAGATTTAAAAAAATCCAAATATTTCTAAAAATCATACAATTTTATATGAAATAATTGGATAATATATAATAAAACAGTCAATAATGACAAAATAATCAATAATAATAAGGCAATTTATAATATTCTATAATACAACTCATTATAAACAAAATAATAAAAAATAAAATAAAAAAATAATAGAAGAATAATAAAGGCTAAAATAAAGATAATAATAAAAAATAAAATAATCCATAATAAAAAGCTAATAAAATTTTTATAATAAATTGATTAAGAATAATCATAACACAAATCTATACTACAATATTATCGATACTAAAACATCCCAAATAAGTATCAATATATTCTAAATATTATCTATTCTAATAGTATATATTATAAATAATATATTTTATAAATGGTATTACTATATTTTAAATTAATATTATTATATTTTAAACTCATTCAATATTAAGAATTTTATGTGTTTGAGGAATAACAAAAACATTAAAATATTCACCAAGAGACTCTGAAAACTTAAAAAAAACATGAGATTTATTTTTCCACTGCTTTATAGGGCTTTCTGGTTGAATTACAATGAAAAATTTATCATTTGGAAATATTTTATGGATTTTTTCCCCCAATCCTTTTATAGTATTTAAACTAGTTGAAGGAGATACTACAATTTTACAATAAAAGTTTTTTTTATTAGCTATCAATGATTTTATTGAAAGAACTTCATTATTAAATATTTCCTCATTCCAATCCATATTAAAATGTTCTGGAAGCTTTAAATCCAACGATACACAGTTTAAATTGTTAATTTTAGATAAAAAATCAGGCAATGTACCATTAGTTTCAATCATAATTTTAAAATCAATTTGACTGATTATTTCATTGATAAAATCAAAATATAATAAAGGTTCACCTCCAGTAAATGAAATAGAATGCAAATCTGGAGTTTTTAATTCTTTAATTTTCTTAACTACTTCTTCAACAGACTTTAAGATTCCATTATTAACATTTTGACTATCCTTAGTGTCACAGTAGTTACAATTTAGATTACATCCAGCAAAACGGACAAATATCTGTCTTTTGCCAATCCATAATCCTTCTCCTTGAAAACTTGAGAAAATTTCTACTATAGGTGCTTTCATTAAATCATTCCTTTCTACAGAAAGCTCCTTGACCAATTCCTTCATTTACACATACAGATACAGAATCAATTTCATAGCCTTTCTCTTTTAAGTCTTCAAATATAATATTTGCAAAATATTGTGATAATTCTTCAGCAGAACTGTGTTTTAATGGTAAAAGGACACAGTCTTCCATTGGGAACTTATACTCCTTATTTTTAATAATAAATTCCACATAATCTTTATTGCAGAAATCAAGAACAGATAATTCATCTGAATCCGATGATTTGTCTGAATCTTCAGATTTATCTGAATCTTTATATTCTTCCGAATCTGCAGATTTATTTAAATCTTCATCTGGATAATCTTCTGATTCTTCTTTTTCATCTGAATCTAATTCTTCAAAATGATTTATCCCCTTAAATTTCATATTTTTATTATTAATTGGAATTAAAACTCGATGATCTAATTTTTTGCATATAGATCTTACAGCATTTTTCACATCTTTGAAATCAACCACAAAATCATAGTCTCCAGATCTATTACCTTCAATTTCTACATCTACAAAATAAGAATGTCCATGAATAAACCCACAAGAAGCATGGGCAGGGATAATATGAGCAGATGAAAATCTTAAACCTGCATTAATTCCATTAATCATAATTTTCATAATCTTTACTCCATTTATTATAATATATAATAATTAATAAATTATTAACTAAAAACAAAAATAAAAAATTAAAACATAAAACAAATCATAAAACATATAATTATCAAAAAACTTATTAAATATTAAAGTAAATTAGTTTTGCTTATGTCTAATTCAATATCATTCAATTCATCAATATAATTTTTAACAATGTTATTTATAAAATCAATTAGATTAATATTATTCAAATTAGAATTATTTAGGTTAATTTTATTTAAATTAACATTATTTAAGTTGATATCTTCAAATAATTCAAGTATTCCAATTGTTTCAACATCCTCAGGAGTTCCTTCACGAGTTATATTTATTCCTAAATGGATTTTCATAGAACTTTGAGATATTGTAGCTATTGAAACTGTAAGTTTTTTATAAACAGTATTAGATAATATATCTGAGGATTTACTTTTGGATTTGGATTTATCTTTAGAAACAATATAAATATCATCTCCTTTACGAATAGATTCAATTCCCATTTTAGACAACATATCCTTTAATATAACAACTAATAATCTTTGACGCATATAAGCAATTCTCAAGTTAGCAGGTTGCTCGTCAAAGTGTTCTACAATAATATTAATAATTTTATCTGACTTTATTTCTAAGCCGATATCTTCAAAATCTTTTAAATTATCGGGAGTGATATTCATAGATCCAATCCAAGTTATTATACTCGAACCTTTTATTCCAAATGATTTAAAAGCCCAAGAAGCTTCTATTTGACTCCCATCATATTCAATGCTTTCTTCAAGATGTTTATGAGTAATTAACATGCAAATTCCACATATATTCTAATTAGAATTTTTATAACTAAAATTTTCATTATTTTCTTAATAAAATTTTTAAATTTCTATGAGTTTTTAATAATTCTATAACTTTTTAATAATATTATCTATAACTTTTTAATAAAATTAGTAATTTTAATAAAGTATGAAATAGTATATGAATTTAGCTATTATTATAATTATACTATTAAATTATACTATAAAAACATAATTATAAAAATATAATTATATTATCAAAATGACTATCAAAATAAAAATTATTATCAAAATATAAAAATTCTAAAATATAAAAATTCTAATAATTATATTTATTCTCAATATAATTATTTGTTATTATAATAAATATTATTTTTATACTCTATTAAATTCCTATAATCGTTATAATAAATTAAAAAACTTTAAGGATAATAAAATTTAAAAAAGGGGGAATATTCATGAAAGTTAGAACTAGAGATTTCATTTATACTAAAGATGATCTTTTCTTTGCATCTACAAATTATATTCATCCAGAGGATAGATTTATTTCATTTTTAAGATATATCCCTAATGAAAATGGAGACCGCACAAAAAATGGGAAAAAATATTCAAAAGTCACATCAGAAGAAGCTTATGATTATTTAAGAAAAAATCATCCAGAATATTTGTATTTTTGTGATATTAGTCAAGTGGAAATGATGGGTGTTCCAAAAAACAAAGTCCAAGAAATTATAAAACCCGAAGAAAGATTAAGTGAAATAATGAATGATGAAAAAGAGAGATCTTCAAATAATCAATTAATAGATAAATTATTAAAGATAGCTGACTTTTTTCATTATAAAGCAGGAATAAATTATAAAAATCTTGGAATATCAGGTTCTATTCTTCCAAAACTTCAAAAAGACACTGTTTCAGACATCGACTTTGTGGTTTATGGTCTTGAAAACCACAGAAAAGCTATGGAAACATTTAAAAAATTTAAAGGCAAAGAAGTTGAAATTAATAAAATTGAAGTAATTAATAATGAGAACAAAAAATTCAAAACAAATAAAAAAAGTGAAATAAAAAAAATAACTCTTAGTCCTATAAAAGATGAGTATTGGGAAAAAGTTTACAATAAAAGAATGAAAGATTCTAGTTTAACAAAAGAAGAATTTTGCTGGTATGAAGATCGTAAAAATAACAGAGGAATAATCGAAGGAACATTATTTGATATTTTAGCTACTCGTAATTGGGACGAAATAGAAGGTGAATGGGGAGACACTCGATATGAGCCAGTTGGAATAGCTAAAGTAGAAACTGTTGTTGAAAATGCAATTGCATCATTTGATAATCCTGCTACATACAAAGTTAAAGATTTAAAAGTATTAAAAGTTGATAAGGGGAATGAAAAATTAATTAACAAAGTGAATGAGATTTCTTCATTTACTCATACATATGCAGGACAAGCTATTGAAAATGAAAAGATAATAGCAAAAGGAAAGGTTGAACGTGTTTTAAAAGGAAAAGGTCAAAATAAAGAAGAAAGTTATAGATTGATTGTTGGAACAACAAGAGAATCTATAAATGAATACATAAAATTAAAAAATATCCCTTAAAATAAAATTCCATGAGATTATTCCTTAAAAATATTCTCTGAAAAATATTCCTTGAAAAATTTTTAAAAATTAAAAAGAATATTGTTAAATAAAAGATAGGCATTTTAAATAGCTAAGTATTTTAAATAAATAAGTATTTTAACAAAATCATTTAACAAAAATATACTCCAAATCATAATTATAAATAATAAAGAATTAATATAGAATTATATAAGAAATAAATATAGAACTATAAATAATAATTAAATATTAAAATTAAAATTTATAAAAATTTAAAATTAATAATTTATAAAAATTTAAAGCTAATAATTTATAAGGATTTAATATTTATAAGAATTTAATAATTTAAGAATAAATTAGAAAATTAAAGATAATCAATAGTAAATACAATATTAAATATTATACTTGAGGAGATCTAATGAGTAAAAGTGAAATAAACATAGGACTTATTGGTTTTGGTACAATAGGTGCTGGAGTAGTAGAAATATTCAATAAGAATCAAGATATTCTTTCTAAAAAATGTGGAAAACCAGTTAATCTTAAGAAAGTTGCAGATTTAGATATTACAACTGATAGAGGGGTTAAAATAGATGAAAGTATTTTAACTACCGATGTTAATGATGTTTTGGAAAATGATGATATTGATATTGTTATTGAACTTGTTGGAGGGTATGAACCAGCAAAAACATTTGTTTTAAAAGCTATGGAAAATGGAAAACATGTTGTTTCTGCAAATAAAGCACTTATAGCTAAACATTGGGAAGAACTAATAAGTAATGCTGATAAAAATAATGTTCGGTTCTCATTTGAAGCTAGTGTTGGAGGAGGAATACCAGTTCTTCAACCTTTGAATGAATGTTTATCTGCGAACCGCTTTGAAGCTATTTATGGAATTATGAATGGTACAGCTAACTATATTCTAACAAAAATGAGTGAAGAAGGATTAAAATTTGAAGATGTTTTAAAAGAAGCTCAAGACAAAGGTTATGCTGAAGCTGATCCTACATTTGATATAGAAGGCCATGATACTGCTCAGAAATTGATTGTGCTTACAAAACTTGGTTTTGGAGAGTATGTTCCTCAAGAAAAATTCCATGTTGAAGGAATTACAAAAATAACTCCTGAAGATATAGAGTTTGCTAAAAATGAATTAGATTATGTGATAAAGTTATTAGGAATAGCTAAACAAACTAATGATGGGTTAGAGATTAGAGTTCATCCTACTTTTATTAAAAATGATCATCTACTAGCATCAGTTAATGATGTTTTTAATGCAATATATTTAATAGGTGATTTCGTAGGGCCTGTTATGTTATATGGTCAAGGAGCTGGAAGGATGGCAACAGCAAGTGCTGTTGTTGGTGATTGTCTTGACATTATATTTAATGAAAATAAAAGAATTAGCTATGGTCCAGTAGAATCTCAAGTTAAATCAATGAAAAATATAGATGATATTATATCAAAGTATTATATTAGCCTAACTGCAGTTGATGAACCAGGAGTTCTCCAAACAATTACTGGAACATTGAATAAAAATGATATAAGTATTGAATCAATAACACAAAAAACAAATATAGATAGTGAATCAGTTCCCATAATAATCGTTACACATGAAACTGAAGAGAAAAATATTCAACAAGCTATTCAAAAAATAAATGAATTAAAAGAAGTTGAAGAAGAAAGTAAATTAATTAGAATATTAGAATAATAATGTTTTTTACTTTTTCCTTTACTTTCTCTTTTTATAATTATTATTTATTTAAATTATTATCTATTTGATTTTTATTTAATATTCTAAATAATATTCTAGTTAACATTATACTTAATATTCTATTTAATATTTCTACAAATTATTATATATTTCTATTCTAAGTTTAACCCCTATTTTATTCTATTTTTTATTTTATTCTATTTAATATTCTTTTGATATTAAGATTAGTATTTCTATTAGCATTTTTACTAATATTATTAGTATTTTTAATATTATTTCTATAATATTTCCATTTTTTTTATTGAATTTCTGTTTTTATTAATTTTTGTCCTAATTTTTATTATAATTAATTTTATTATAATTATAAAAATTTTTTATTTTTATAAAATTAAGAAATCTTTAATTTTTAATAATTATAAAAATTAATAATTATTTTAAATAATGCTTATTTTAATATCATTTTATTTTTAATAATATTTTTAACTTTTATAAAAATTTTAATTTTAAATATATTTAATTTAAACATTTTAATTTCAATCAATCCCATAAAAATCATTCATTTTTATAATTATAATAAAAATAAGGAAATTTTTGAAGTTTATAGTCATATTTAGCTTAAAAAAAGATTAAATATTTATCTAAAAAGTAATAAAATAATAATTTATAGTAATACTATTAGTTAAGTAATATAATAGTAGTTGAGTAATAATTATTTAATTTTTACTAGCTAATTTTTGCTTATTAATTTCTACTTACTAAAAAATTACTTTAATATATATAATTAAAAAAGAGAGATTAAAATGATCAGTATATCTTCAATAAAAAGTTATATGTTTTGCCCAATGAAACTATATCTTGAAAAAACATTCGGTGAAGAATCAAAAGACATTCTTCTACATAAAACAATGAAAGAACTAAGAATTGATGTAAATGATTTATTTCAAAGAAATTTAAAAAAAATAACAAAGGAAATGGAATTAGAAGAGATAGAAGAAAATTTAAATAAAAATATAGAAGAACATATAGAAAATTCTTTGTCTACATTAGTAAAAATAGAAGAAAAAAATAATATATACAAATTTAATAATGATTTGAACAATGATAAAGAAGAAACAAGTTTAGATAAATTAAAAAGCAAAAAATACACTAAAAATTTAAATAATTCTAATAATGATTCTACCAATAATATTAATAGTTTTAATAATAATCCTAATAATAATTCTACTAATAATACTACTAATAGTGATAATAATAATTTTAATAATAATTCTACTGATAGTATTAATGATATTTCTAATAATAAGCCCAATAATAATTCTATTAATAAGTCTAGTAAAAATTTAAAAGAAAATTATGATATCAGAACAATAGAAGAAGAAATTGAAAGAATAGATAGAATACAAGAAATTAAGATGAATTTAAAAACAGAAATTTATTATAATTTAAAAATACTATCTTTAAAAACAAAAAAAGCTATCTTATTAAATCAAAAAGATGGAAGCCAAATAGCAGAATTATTCTTTCCAACAGCCATGTATAGTTATCTAATGCAAGATAAGCTAGTTATGTATAATTTAACTCTTGTTTTGACATACTTTTTTAATTGAATGTATTAATAAAAATAGTGTAGAAGTTTATATATAAATAATTAAACATTATTGTTTTTATGGTGGTTTTTGTTGAACATGATATTTTTAATAATAAAAACTTAATAATTATTACAGTATTGGGAATAAAAAAGAAGACATAACAAATAAACTTTTTTTAGCTTATCATCATGTCTGTTTCTTTTTTAACTTCAACATTCTCATATTGAGGTTCAACCAATATTATTTTATTTTTTTGTATTAGTTTTATTTCATGATTAACACCCGTATCATGATAGCAAGTTACTGTTTCCTTGTCTTCAGATAGGTAGTATAGGTTTTGCAAGACCAGTCCTTCAAGTAAATGAATGGTTAGGTAACATTTGGTTAAAAGGGTATTGTCTTCGTATTGGTCTAGTAGTGCAATTTTAAGGTTTTCAGCAATATTCATTTTTATCACTTTTCCCAATCAATTAAATCACTATGATACTCTTTACCGTTTAACCCACCATTCGGGTATATTTCATACTCTATAAACCCTTTAGGTATTTCTATTAAATCTTTTTCATCAGCATAACCATCTTTATAATCCAATGCAGAACCAGTAAAACCAAAGAATCTGCGGTAATTTACACCGTCTCCAGTTATATAAGTACTAAATACATCAGTATCATGATTATGTCCTTCTAAAAATAAGTCAGCTGATTTTTTATTTGTATCTCTTATAAATGCCCCTTGTCTTAAATGCTGTTCTTTATTTGTGTGTTTTCCATGGTATAAATGTATTTTTAGTGTTTTTCCATTAACTATAATTGTATCATATATTTTATGCCCATATTTTAGAATATCTAAATCTTCACTCATTGACCTATTTAAACTATAATCCAGTTCTAATAATCTTTTATCATGATTTCCACTAACAGATGCTCTAAACGGGTTATATCCTAATCTTTTTTTAAGATTATTTACTTTTTTTTTAAATATATGTTCTTGGTCATTAACATCATATTTTTGTCTAAATGAGCTATCTCCAACTTTTTTACTAGCTACTTCAAAAATATCACCCATAAGATAAACCACAACATAATTTTTACATTTAGCTATTATATCAAACCAATAATCTAACCATTCTTTATTAAATTGTGGCGAACCTATATGTAAGTCCCCTACTGGAAATATAGATAATTTTTCATCTTTTGGTAAATAAACTTCTAATACATCTGAGGTATTTTTAATTATTTTAAATTCATCTATTCTTTTAATTCCATTATTTACAGTTCCTTTATATGTTATTAATGTATCATCTTCTATGTTGTCTAAATCTAATATTTGTGTTTCTTCTGTTATTTCTTCGCATACTGGTTCTATTGGAGGATTAAGGTAATCTTGTAGTTTGTGTTTATCATATGAGGATTTAATTATGTCTCCATCATTAATGATACTGTATCTTTGTTTGCCATTTACAAATCCGCTTTTTACAATGTTCATAGTGTTTTATGCTCCATGTTTTATAAAAAATAATAATGTTTCAAAAATAATCACAAAAATGTAAAATAAAAATACTCAAAAATGTAAAATAAAAAAAAGGAATTAAAGTTTAACTTTTACCATCATCTGATAAAACCCAACTTTCGTTATATCCTCTAACAGTTCCGTTTAAACACCAACCAGTACCAATTGGATAAACTTTACTGTTTTTATCAGCTTTAGCACTTATATCTACAATAGTCCATTTATTAAATTCTCCACCTTTTATTTCAAATTGGGTATGTCCTGAACCTGATTTACAATTTACGTGTCTGTATCTTGTTTGATAAATGGATTTATTGTCTTTTTTAAATTGTGAAGCTATATATACACCTAATTGTGCAAAGTCAGTGCAATTCATTGCTTTACCAATGGTTAAATTTTTAATCTCTTGGGATAATGTGTAAATATCATTATAATAGTAAGAATATCCAAAACCACCCATCAAGTTATAAAACTCTGTGAAATTCTTAGGAATGTATTTTTTACCTTTAATATTAACTGTTGGATTATTATATTTAGGAGTTAAAACATTAACTGTGTTTTTGGGTTTTTTTATCCAAACATTATTTAATACTTTTTTAGGTTTATCCTTTTTATACTGTTTAACCCTTTTATACATATCTTTTAACTGTTTATAACTTATATAATCCTTCTTGGAACTATTTAAATAAACATTAGTAGGGTTTTTACCATTACCTTTACGGTAAGCTCTTGTTCTTCGTATCATGTCTTGGTAATTACCATAAGTTATTAAAAGTTCTTTATTTGATAAATCAGCCATAATATAAACACTCCTCATAATCTTCATCAGACTCTTTTTCTGTTTCCAAATCTCTTATCTCATCTTTAAGGAAATCCACCCGCAATATTGTAAGTATACGATTCAACATAGCACTCAAAGCTATAACCCCACCTACAACCTCAGCGTTTAATCCATATCCTGCTCCATAAGCACCAATATACCCCAGTATTGCTATAATAATAGTTAAATAACCTGTTATGTTTTCTAATATTTTTCTTGGATTTTGTTTTATATAATTTATTAATTGTTCTATTTTGTTCATTTTTTAACCCTCTTTGTTTTTGATTTCCATGTATTCTTTCTCTAACCTTAATTGTTCAAAATAATACTCTTCGTTATCATCTAAAAACCTTAAAAAAGCTAATTCGCTTAATCTTTTTCGTATCTGTTTTAATCTGTCTGTCATGCATCATTCTCCAACCTTTCCAAATACTCCTCATCAGTTAAAGGTTCTTGTTGTGTTTCTAATTCCATAATACGATTTAATACTGTTTCTTTACTAATATCACGGACTAATTTATTGTTTATTATTTTATATTGTTTGTTTTCTAATGTTTCAATAAAATCATCAGCTACTTCAATAGTAGACACTTCTAAATCTTCTAAATCAAAATACCAACAAACAACCTGCAAACTACTGTTTAATTCATAACCAACCAACATAAATTACCACCACGCATAATAAACCACTATATTAGTTCCAGTAGACTCAAAACGATACCTTATAGTCCAATTAGAACCATTCAACTGTTGATATTGAATATAATAAGCACCATTACCCCCTTTAGTGAAAAACACAAACTTACTACTACTAGCACCACTAGGAGGAGTAATATCCACAGTCCCAGCAGTATTCGCAGTAACAGAAGAAATAGTGAAACTACCAATATTAATAACAGGAATACTACTCACACTCGAGGCTGTTGCGAAATAATCACTATTATGCCCATCTAACAAGTCAGCATCTAATCCAGACCCTGCCCCATCCACGTTTGAAAGTTTACTTAATATACTACTACCTGTTTCGGTAGCACCATCAGCCCCATTTGTAACTGTGAAATCTGTGTGTGTACTGTTACTAAAACTAATACGGTATGTATCTACCAATCCAACGGTGCTTATTTTACTTACACTTGTTATACTAACCCCATTATCTCCATCTGTTCCGTCTTCACCATTTTTAACCTGAAAATAAGAATAAACAGGCTCTTTACTATAAGTTATACGGTAAATATCAACAAGACCATCACTTTCAACCTTATCAACAGACAATATACTACGTCCATCTTCACCATCACCACTAATCGTTTTATCATAAACATTCGTAATAATAGGAGGGTCGTTATAGTCAGTGTAGGTTACTATTACAATATCTCCTATTTCTAATTCTAATCCAGTCGTATTCTCAACATAAGTGATTATATTCCGTGTGGTGTTTTCTAATCGCACATCGTATTGATTATCTCTTTTAGCTAATACAATACCTTTAATATTCATAGTAAAACCCCTTTTTATTGTATACTTAACATGAAAAAATCCCAGCTTAAAATACGAAGAGATCCTTGATAATAAATAAAAGTAACATTTTTACTACCTTTATATACGCTCCAACTACAATTAGTATCAACTAAACCACTATCAACTGTACCTCTTTTATTTTCGCCCCAACAAGCTAAAACAGTTTTAGGAGCGATTGGTAAAACATTACTATATGATTCTTTAAAATCTAATTGAGTAGGTTCCCTTCCACGGAAGGTTACAACTGTTAACATTACATTAAGATTATTAAACATGTATTGTTTTACAGTAAAATCACCCATTGGGTGTGTGGGATTATCTACCCATGAACCAGATCCTACTAATGTTAAATTGTCTGTTGCTATTTTTGATAGTGCTATTAGTGCATTATCGTTTATGTCTGCATTTACTATGCTTCCATCTATAATGTTTGAACTATTTACACTATTATTTGCTAGTTGTGTGTTTGTCACTGCATTATCATTTATTTTACTAGTGGTTACTGATTTATCATTTATTTTACTTGTTGTTATATTATTGTCTGTTATTTTAGGTGTTGTCACTGCATTATCTGCTAATTTACTTGTAGTAACATTACTATCTGATATTTTTGCTGTTGTTACCGCATTACTTGCGATTTTATCATTAGTAACACTACCATTTTGAATGTTTGACGTGCCAATACTAACAGTTTCTAGGTCTTCTTCTACTCCTGTTTTCCAGTCTTCTAAGCCTATTATTTGTTGTGTAGGTAAATTAATAAGGTTATTATTATCATACTTCTTAGTATTAACTCCCAATATGATATTAGTAATAGTACAAGCACCAGTAAAACTAACAACAATCTTCAACCGTGTTTTATCAATAATATAACTAGTTAAATCCTCACCATTAGTAATGCTCCGTATTGTAGTGTTATTTTCATCTTTCAACACCAGACCAATATTGGATAATCCTGTTCCCTCAAAGGTTATTTTATTCCAACTTTTAAAATTAGTTAAAAACACCGTACAATCAAGTGTGAAAGCATTACCATTAGCCCCAACAAGCTCATCACCATTATTAGTCGCAGTATTATTAACAAGATTCACATTTAAAAATTTAGTCCTTTGTGGTGTTTCAGTACCATTAAAAAGCCCAGTGCTAAAGCCTGATGGTATTTGGGTGTTAAGTATCATTTCTAACACTCCACCAACGGCTATACTACTATTCAAATTCTTATCATAAATTGGGTCATTCGCTCTACTATAAGCATCGTTTTCATCATAAACCATTATAATTCCTCACATTCCATATTTGGCGGTTGTTCTGTTATTGTTTCTCCATAACATTCTACACATTCATAGTCTTTATTGAAAATCATCGTTACTACTCCTTTGATACTTGTTTTAATAAACTCTCCTTCTTCGGTTGCACTGCTCAACAATCGTTCCGTATCTATGGGTATTAGTGTTGTGTCTTCTATTCCTTGTCTTAATCTTTCATAATCTATCATAATGTTACCTCATAAGGCAGATAATCCCTTAAAAATTCAATAATATCTGTTTCAACACCATTAGGTACATTTATATGCACTATTGTTCCGACTGTGTCTGTTAAAAGGTCATTTGTTGTGGTTTCATCACTAATTAGCTCATTAAGTGTGTTTTCATCACTAACTCTGAATCCTACAACTGTGTAATCACAGGTTATATATCCTGTACTGTCATCAAGAACATCAATATACAATTTATTAAGAACAGTTTCTAATCCCCTAAGAGTCATAATATTATAATACCTTATCAAAATTAACGCTCTATATTCACTATAACTCCAAGTAGGGTCTTTTTTCAACTTCAAATCTTCACCATACAAATGAAGGTAACTATCTGAACATCTTACAGGACTTAAATCTAATGATAATTGACTAAGAAGTTCTTCAACAAAATCAAAACTTTTTCCTTCAAGATTATAAAAAAACCAACCCATATCATTAGGTGGGTTCATCATATTATAATCTTCAGGGTAATTGTCACAAATAATGTCCCCAAAAAATGATGAGCCATCATAAGCCATTATAATCAATCTCCTTGGTTTATTTGTAAATCTCCATTTATAATGGCATATTCGGTATTGGTTAAATCAACAGTTTCGAATCCTGTTAAACTTGCATATCCTACTCCTTCGACTGTTTCACAGTAAAATCGTAAACAATCAGGGTTAAAAACCCCTCCTAATGGTAATTTATCAATATAATTATTAATGTTGATTATTATTTGTTCTAATGCTGTTTCAAAACTAAAATTAGCTCTCATATAAATGGTTATGCTCATTGTTTCATCAATAACCGCACAGCTCTCAGCCTCACTTATGGTTAATTCATGATTAACAATACTATTCTCTTTTTTACTGAATAATTGTATTAAATCTTCAGTTGTTACTCCACTTGTTGGTTTATAAACAAGTGTTCCATGTTGATAATCTGTAAGATTGTATAATGCATCAGTTACAAGTGTTTTAGCTGTTTCTTCAAACCATAAACTAGTACCTGGAGATGAACTGTTTCTTATTCTTTCACGGTAATCATCATCGGTTTCTTCATCCACCCCTGTTGTGAAATCATATGGGTTAGTAACGGTTAAATTGTATGGTAAGTCTGTTATTATTGTGTTTATAGTTCCTGCTTTAACATTACCTATTACTCCGTGTTCATCACAGATTACATCAGCTGTTATAGTGCCTGTTCCTGTGTTGAAGGTTATGTCTTCTTTTAATATGAATATTATACTATCCTCTGTACTTACCTCTGTACCATTGTAGATTGTTATATTGCTTGTAGGTATGGGGGTTAATGTTAAATTAACGGTTCCTGTTGCGAATGACCCCTCTTCACGGTACACCCCTTTTCTTTCCCCAATATCATCAAGTGCATCACCCTCAGCACTTTTAATAAAATTAGCTTGTTTAACAAGGTCTATTAAAACCTCAAGGTCATATTGTATCAATCCTTGATTAACAGCTTGTTTAAAGTTCTCACCATTCTCTGACCAGTCATTAACCGTTGATAAACCACTAAGGTAACTGTTACTCACACGGTCCATAATTTCTTGTACTATGTCTGTTAATTTTCTTTCAACACCATCTGCTTGTGTGAATGATTGTTCTGTTATGTTCAAAATATCCCCTCAATTATAAAATCTTCCTCATCATCAGTTAAAGGAGTTACCTGTAATTTATATTCCCCATTTTCGTAATATGCTTGACATTTACTAATCCTTGGGTCTTCGAGTGTTACTGTTTCAATTTCTAAACAAATTAAGGCTCGGGTTATCTCGTTATTGTCTTCACCTATGAATTCTCTTAAATCACTACCAAGCGAATCGTTGATATATGAATAAGTACCCTTATATGTCATGAGCCTATTACGGATACTTTGACGGAGATTATCCAAACCACTCACAATTGGTATTTGCCCTCTACTGTCAAGACTTCCACCACTCTTTAAATCTGTA
Source organism: Methanobrevibacter arboriphilus (assembly GCF_019669925.1). Taxonomy (NCBI): domain Archaea; kingdom Methanobacteriati; phylum Methanobacteriota; class Methanobacteria; order Methanobacteriales; family Methanobacteriaceae; genus Methanobrevibacter; species Methanobrevibacter arboriphilus. The sequence continues at coordinate 1,674,060 of NZ_AP019779.1, read as the reverse complement.
CCATAATCCATTTTATATCACCACTCTTGTTTGTTTATATTTTAGACATGCTGAAGAACTGCAATCATAAATTTTGCCTTTGTATGCGTTCCAAAAATGCCTATAAGTTGCATTTTTCCAATATCCTTTTCCTTGAATAATCTTTACTTTTATTCCTGCCCCACGACACATTGTATAAAATATCCAAGCAAAATCTACACAGTTTGCGGTTTTATTTTCCCAACAATATTTAGCACTGGTTGGTCCGAAATTGTATACACTTTCTTCTTTTACATGATTAAGATAATATTTATAACGGAAACCCCCTTTCCCCCCGTCTTTTCTTAACCATTTATAAATATCAGTTATACTTCCTAATTCCTTACCTTTAAGCATTATCCTTTTTTCAATAGTACTATTTGCGCCTTTACTCGTAACACTCTTAGTACTTCCACCATTAGAATATTCTGTTCCAACATCTGGCAATCTATCGTAGAGTGTTAATGTCATATCTATGGGGCTTGTGTCTATTTGCCCTATGAAGAATGTTTTGGCTTTTTTAACTAAGGGTGGTTTTAATTCAATATATTTACCCTCACTTATCCCTTTTAGTGGAGGTATGGTTAGTTTGAAATCTTTTTTAGGTTTACTTTTATCTTTATAATCTTTCTTAAGTTCCGTAAGTGCTTCTTTTTTATCCTGTTGGGTTGTTTCGGTTTTAGCATTAGTTGAACTATTACTACTTGCTTTTTTTAAGTGTAATTTTGAACCATAAATTTTTTTATAACCTGTTACTCCATCGAAATCATTATCACATTGTTTACAAGTTATTTCTCCTTCTGTTGCTGTTTTTCTGCCTTTTGCTCCATGAGGGTATAATATTCCTGCTTTTTTACAGTGAGGACAATAATTTTCCCATGATTTTTTATAAAGTATATATTTATAACCTCTTTTTACTCTATCCCAACCACCAGGAACCATTCTAACAGTTATTGTTTTTTTATCATATTCCCAACGAACCCCCGCTTGAACAGTACTTCCTTTATAACTTGTCAAAATAATCACCCATTATAAATTTTACCTTCAAAAGGATCTTTAAGATTTTTCCGTACACTCATTGGCTTCAACATAGTGCTAAATCCATTATAATTAAAATCTTTCCACCCTTTACTATTTTTATACATGACAGTACGGTGTGTTCCACTACTAGCATACGGGGAATAATAAGATATTATTTTACAAGGAACATGATGAGCTTTAAGTTTATTAAATATACGGTCACTCATGCAAAAACAATCACAGCTATTATAACTAGTGTTTCTTAATTGTTTGTTAATATCAAGCACTATTCTACTTATTTCTTTATCTGATTTATTACTTTCATTAGTGGTTGTATTATTTGCCGTTAGGGTTTTTGTTAAATTTATAACTCCCCAAATATTTGATAAATCCCAATTAGTAGAACTTTTTAATGTGCTGTTGTTAGGGTCTAATAAACTGTAAGATGTTGCAATCTCTGAATAATCAAGACTATTGGTGTATTTATTAGCTATACTTAAACTGTATCCTTTAATTTCTTGTGGGTATGGTTTCCATGTTAAAGTTCCGTTTTCATCAACATCAAAATAAATAAGAGTGCCTCTTTTGTATTCAAGGCTTAATAGGTTACTTATAATTTCTAATAATGGTTTATCTTGAAATACTAAGCTTGGGAAAACATTCTTGGTTTTACTTATTTTAAATTCTAAAATTTGTTTATTAGTAGTGAAAGTATCGACTAATGCTTTTAATATTTGACTACTAGTTTTATTTACTGGAGAATAAGATTTACTGGTTAATAAAAACTTTTTATAATCTAGGCAATCGTAAGAATAAAAGTCGGATGAGTCTTCTGTTTTCTTAACTATTTGCCCTCCAAAAGTTTTATGGTCTGTGCTTACCAGTTTTACATGTGTTCCAGGGGTTAGATAAGTGGGTGATTTGAATGTTAGACTTCCTGCTTTATTCCAGTCACGTTTTATGTTCCAATCATTGAATATTGGCACTTCTTTGAACTCATTACTGTTTTTATCAACCTCGTCGAGTTCTTGGTATCGTGTATAAAGCTTTGAAGTCATATTTTAAACCTTTTCTTAATGTATGCTCTACAATTTTTATCCCATACTCCACTTACTCGGATTTTAGCTTTTTTTCTTTGCCATTTTTTAAATTCTTGTTGAGTGTATTTACACCAAAGACCATCTACTATATAATTTTTATAGTAACCATCGGATTGTAGGAGCCTTTGTAGGCATCGTACACATTTACGGCCTCTTTTATTACAATCTGCCTTAAAAACTCCACATTTATACAAATATTTTATAACTGCTATCGCCTTTGTTTTACTGTTTTTATTACTGTTTACGGTTGCTTTTTTATAATTAAAAGTTTGGAAATCTTTAATTGTTGTTGTGAAGTTTGCTTGTTCTGCTATCTCCCAAGAATACTCTCTCTCACCATTAACATTGTCTTTCCATGTTAGGCTTGTTATAACTCCATTGAAACTTAATCCATTAACCTTTTTAACATCATAATCTTTCATATTATTAACACGTGTAGGAATTAATCCTATATCATCGTTTAAAATAATAACCGGTAATGATTGAGTTTTACTATTCTTTTTAAGCTCTAAATAAAGCTTATGATAATCAACCACCTCACCGTACAATTGTTTTTTAGTAAGTATAGTTGAAAATTTTATAACCTCACTACTATCCCTCATAAATTTATGATAAGTTTTACCAGTCGTTAATTCCCCACTAATATAATTTTGAGTGTTATTCCTATCCACTCCAGTGTTTTGGATGAGTTCTATCGCTTGATATGTTTTACCAACTTGGTTGATGTTAATGTTTCTTATTATAACTTGAACCATAATATTATACTCCTGTTCTCATCCTTTCTAATTCATCTCTACGGTCTATCACATTTATAACATGATTAGGGAAATCTTTATCCATATACAAGCTTTTGAAAACATAAGTATTCCCAGTCTTACTCCCTGATTGGTTATTATTATTATTTTGTGAGGTTTCTTCAAAAGGACTACCAGCGTAACCACCATTATTATTATGTGTAACCTCCCATGGACTGCCTCCACTGCCAGTAACAGCATTAATAGCTATACTAGCTAAACCGCCACTAACACTATCTAATGCTGCTACAAACGCAGTCCAAGCAGCAGTACCTGCATTAGCAAAAACACTTTTAACTTTATCAGCAACACCACTAATAGCATTATAAATCTTGCCAGGCAATGAAGTGAAGAATTTAACAACAGTATTTACAAAACTACTAGCAGTACTACGCCCCTTACTTATGAGGTTAGCTCCCCAACTACCTACTCTTGCTATTACCCCTAATAATATAGTCCATACTCGACCAGGAAAACTACTTAAAGCAGCCAAACCAGCAGATACAAAACCAATAATAGCAGTCTTAACAATAATGAGTTTAGCTACAAGATTATTCCATGCAGCTATAAGAGTTCCATAAATTAATTGCCCTACATACATTAAACCAGCACCGAGAGCATTAATACTATTCCTAACAGTTTCATTATTAAAATATAAGTAAGCAAGTATAGCAACAAGTGCAGCTATTGCCATAATAATAAGGAATATTGGGTTAATACTCATTACAAAATTAAGTGCTGTTTGTGCAGCTGTTTGTAACCATGTAGCGGCAGTTAATATGCCTGTTTTTATAGCACTTCCTGCTGCCATTATGCCAGATTTAACATAATTACCTGCAGCGGTTAATGCTTGTCTACCTGAATCAAGGAAAGCAGTGCCTAATGTTTTTAATTTACTACCTGCTGTGGTTGCAAAGCTACCTATTTTACTACCTGCACTAGATAAAGCACCAGTCACAGCAGTCTTAAAACTATTAACTTTACTAATAACACTACTAAAAATAGAACTAGCACTATTTTTCATTCTTAAAAAAGACTGTTTAATATTATTAACTCTTGCCTTAATTGACTCACTTAAACTATTAAAACAAACTGCACTAGTTTTATTATTTTCACATAAATGCATAGCTCCTTTGAAACTACTAAAAGCATTATTTACTTTACCAAACACGCCTAATAATGCTGTAAATCCTCCTGCAAGTATAGCTAAACCACCAGCTCCTACAATGAAAATTCCTAATAAAGTTTTAAATGGTCCAGGAATAGTGCTTATCCCATTAGCCACCCATTCAAGAGCACTAGATATTTGCTGTAAAGGAGGAGTAATCAAAGGTAATATAATATTGCCCATAGCAGTTGCCATTTTACCCATAGTGTCATCGAAATTCTGTTTTAATGTAACATAACTATTAGCTAATTTATCATTAACTTCTTGAACGTCATAATTTTTTTTTATATATTCATCAAAGTACCCTACTCTTTCTTCAGGGGTGGCGGCTTCCCACATTTTAAGGAAAGATTCTTCAGTCATACCCGCCTGTTGAGCTACATCTTGAACACTAACTCCAAGGGTACGGAAAGCTCTGTTTGGACTTGTACTGATAAATGCTTTACTTAAACTTTGCCCTACAGTTGATATGTCTTTACCTGTGATTGTTGCGAAAGCTGTAACATCTTCAGTTAGTGTTGATAATGTGTCAAGACTTCTAACTCCTCCTACTCCAAATTGACTCCACATGCTTCTTATTTGACCTTTTCCTAGTGTGGTTCTTTTTGCAAATTCCCCTACTTTAGCATTCACAGCATCCATTGTAGCACTACTTTCATTTAATTGTAATGCTTGTGATAATCCCATTGTAGATAATTTAGCATCTGATGCACTTGTTGCAAATGAGTCTAGTGTTGCACCACTAGCGATAGCTGTTATTCCTCCTAATACTGTTGTTAGGTCATCTAATTCTGCGCTGGAATTTGCTGCAGCATCTCCTATCCCTTCAACATCTTCAGCGGTTTGTTGTGCTCCGCTCCCATCTAATTCGTCTAAACTTGTTTTTATTCTTTCTATTTCTTCAGCAGCATCGCCAGTATCAACATCGATGAAAAATTGTTCATTTTGAACATCTAATAATAAATTGTTCAATTCAGATACTTTTTCGTCTGCTCCGTCTGTATTCATGTCAAGATTAATTATCCTGTCTTGAATTTCGTCTTCTAATGCTTGTAATTCTTGTAGTTTTTCTGCTGCTTCGTCAATTTCTATTTCTGGTTTGATTGATGCTCCATTCATTTCTTCTATTTGTGCTCTTAGTGATTGTAGACTTTCATCATCGACTTCAGTGCTTATTCGTATTGTTATTTCCTCGTCTGCCATGATAGCTGTCGCTCCTTTGTAGTGTTTTTAATAGAAAGTTTTAATAATAAAATAAGATAAAAATAATAAAAAAGGTGTAAATGTGAATAAAAAAAATAAAATAATAATGATAGGGATTTTTTTTGTATTTTTAATGTTAAGTATAAACACAATTAATGCAGCATATCTTAACAATATTACAGTTGATAAAAAAAGTCTTGTTTATGGTCAAGAAGATATTATCACAATTAAATTAACACATAATAATACTCCTGTGACAAATGGAAGTATAAGTGTAACTGCTTATCAAAATGGAAGTTATTATAATGATTACTTATATTCTGGTAAAACAGATAATAATGGAGAAATAAAATTCAACATGAGTCAATTAGGTTATGGTTTTCATCAATTATTCATATCTAATTATAATTTGACACATACTGACGCATATTTATCAACATACCTACAAATTCGTGATACAAATAGTTCTCCAATAGATATCACTACCTCAAAAATTACTATTTTAGATTATAATGCATATAACATTACTATTAAGGCAGAACAAACTAATAATCCTTTATCTAATAGGGAAATTATTATATCAACTTCTGATTTCCCTAATTATTATTCCGGGGCATATCTCAAAGGAATAAGTAATAATGAAGGGATAGTTATTTTTAATCTGTCTAAATTTTCTAATGACCAATTTATAATGTATTATGGGTTAGTTGATGACAATAAGAATTATTTAAAAAATTCTTCTTTAATTAAAATTCCATCTATAAAGATAAAAGCGATTATAAGTAATCTTAAATATTTAGCAAATCATAAAACTCAAATAAATATTCAATTATTAGACCAATATAACAACACTTTAAGTGGAGCTTACCATTTATATTTAAACAAATTAAAGAATGGAAAATTATATAATGAAATTACCAATACAGAATGGTATGAAACTGCAAGATATTTAGATTATTACAATAATTATTTAGGGGATTATGGTCAAATTGACATTAAAAAAGGAGTTAATACTGTTATTCTCAAAGGATGGATTTATAAAGGAATTATAACTCTTGAAGATTTTGGAGGGTATAATATATATGGTAATTTAACTGTGGATAATAAAAGACCATTAAATATTAAAGTAATGGGTAATTATTTAAATAGTAAATATTATTTTATAGAATACGCTGTTTATGATAGTGGGAAAAAAGTTTATAATGAATTAAAAGCATTAGTAAATGGTAAAACTTATTTTGGCGAAAATGGACATGTATTAATACCTATTAATGGTTTTAAAACTTATAATGTTAAATTATATTATAATGGAGATTCAGTTTTTTCTAAATCAGAAATTAACACATCTTATACACTTACAGGTAATGAAATAATTAAACAAAGTATGACTGGTAAATTAATTAAAAAATTTAAACGTTTTGGTCATACTTATGGTAAATATAAAATTTATAATGTTTATCAAAAATTAAATGGAAAAATATTTAAGGAATTTTCTCATTATGAAACTTCCTTGTATAGTGCTGAAAAATATAAATTATTTAAAACAGCAAATGAAAAAATAAAAATAAATGGATTTATCCCTTCAATTTATCTTAAAAATAAGCTTAGAATTAAAGCTTATTATGATGGGAATAATGATATTAAACTTAACTACTATTTCCAGTATAAAAAAGGAGGAATAAGTAAACTTGCAGGTTATATAAAAATACACAAATATAAAACTTATTATAGCTGGTATAATAAACAATTCTTGCTTAGTTTTTCATCTAATCTTAATAAAAAGTTAGCTATCAAATATGCAAGAATAATAGGATGGTAATTAATAATATTTTTATTATTTTTTCCATCCATTTAATTCTCTTTGATACTCAATAATCTCATTAGCAATAATATCATAACAAAGCTGTACAACAGGGGGACTGTCAAAATAATCCTCCCTACTTATCCCTTTCATTACACCAGATAGATACAATCGTGTTATGTTTCCTAATCGTCCCTCTTTATAATTAAATTCTTTTTCAATCAATGGGAAGATCTAACACTTCCATGTCAAAGCCAGATGATTTTATTATTTCCATTGCGATGTTTTCAGTTAATCCTCCAAGTCCTTCAAATAGGATTTTCAATTGGTCTTCTGTGAATAATTTATTAGTCTGTGGATTGTAAAGTGTGTTGTTTAATATGTATTCTATTCTTTCTGTGACTGGTTTTGTCCCTGCTATTGCGTATATTTTATGTGATAATAATTTAAAGTGAATTTCATACTTTACTTTATTTACTGTGAATGTTCTTGTTTCATAATAGTCTTTGTTTAGTACTTTTTCTTTTGTTTTTTCTAATAAATCGCTTAGTGTTTGTTTTTTTGTCATGTTTGTTTTCTCCTATTATATGCGAAGGTTTTATATATTAATAATTACATAAATATTGTTTATGTTAAATAAAAAAAGATTATTTATTGTCTTTTTAATAATAATAGTCTTAGGATTTACTTTAAACACGACCTATGCGAAAACATATAATTTCCACGGAAAAGAAATTAACGGGAACGCGGAGTATTGGGGTGAGAATAGTAAAATGGCTGTGAACACTTTTTATACTCATCATAAATGTATCGTTAGTGTTACAAGTAAAATTAAGGTTAAATATTTAAGGTATTATTATTATAAAGGATATAATTTAAAAGTTAAAAAATTATCACTTAAACAACCACGACCACGATATAGTGGTGCTTGGAATGGTAAAGTGAGGGATTATGAAAAAACGGTTAAATGTAAACCGTATCATTACCCCGTGAAAATAAGTGTTGTTGTTTAGCTTGGCAATGCACTAGGCATGTTTTTGATTTCGTCGAATTGACATTCAAAACTAACGGTTAAGCCGTCGCCTGGTTTCCATTCGCTTGAGGGTACTACATACCCTCTTAGGCATTGCACTCGTCTTAGGTATTGTTTTCCATTTCCTGCTTTGCCAATAGCACTGAATGTTGCTTTCTCTATACTACCCTTTTCAAGGTATTCCTCAAAAGCGATTAATTCTTGCACGCTTGCAGGTAGTTCCAAGCTTTCTATGCTTATTTTTCCACCTGTTGCTGTGTTGGGTGTTTTGACTGTTCCTTTGTTTGTGTCTATACTTCCACTGTTATCGTCCTTGTCTACTTTTATACTGGTTATGGTGAGTTCGGGTTGGTTGTCTAGTTGTACTTTAACATCTCTTAATAAGTTTACCATGTTATCTATTCCTCGTTGATTATTAGTGTCATGTTCACATCGAATTTTCCGATTATATCGTCTTCGTTTAGGATTATGCTTATTTCAGCAGTATTTTGACCTGTTTTAATTATGTTAAATTTGAGGTCGGTTATGAATCCAATATCCATGTAGGTTTTTTTAATACTTCCAAGCTCGGTTAAAAGGTGTGGATATCTTAATTTTATATTGTTATCTTGTCCTTTATACTTTTCAAGCATTAATCCTACTTCATTAACGAGTAAATGATACACTCTCTCAATCTTTAAATCTCTACCAGTTGGAGTGTTACTATTAACAATTTCAATAATATTATTCACACGATCACGATATTTAAGAGCCAATCCACCATTATTTATAATTGATTGGTAAATCTCATCACCATACACTTCTTTAGTTATATTACCAGTCACACCATCAAGCACCATTCCTGTTTTACTAATATTCTCAGGTAATAATAATGTTCTTGCTGTTTCTATTGCTCCTGTTTCACCAAGACTGTAACTTTTTAACCCTTCATTTTCTTGGGTGGTGATTATCTCGTTTATTCCACCATCAATGAATTTAGTTGCGATTGCTTCTTGTTTTGCTTCTGTTGAAACCATTATAGTGTTTATTCCAAATGCTTTCATTTTAGCAAATTGAGCGTCACGGAAAGTTTTAACTATTGTTTGTTGAGCATCTGTTAACTCATAAGCAATATAAATAATATTAACTCTTGCATCTTCCAATTCAAGTAATAAACTTGAAAGTTTATCATTAGTTAAAGTATAATCCACGGTCGCGCCAGTACCACTAGTAGTATTCAAGAGTACTACATCGGTTTTGAAACCTTTCTCTCTCATTCTTTGAAGGTAATTATAACCTACTGCTTCCTCCACGCTTGTTTTTTGGTCGCTTAATGCTAAGTCCATGTTCTTATAACTTTTGAAAGTGAAGCTGTTATCTTTAAATGGTGCCATTACTGCAACCACATTACGGTAGTTGATTGTTGGTGTTACACCGCTTGTTTCTTTCATGTTTATGATTGTTTCGCCTTTCATCCTTAATCACTCTTGTTTGAATTTGTTAAATCGTTCTTCCAATTCCTCGTTACTTATGTCTTCATTGTAGTATTCTGATTCTTTGAATGCTTTTACTAGGTATTTGTTTTGTTTTTTTAATTGGAATTCCTTTTTAACTTCTTGTTTTACTACTTTCTTAGATTCTTCTGTTTTTTTATCTGTTTTACTCTTCTTCGCCATTTACTTCAACCCCTCCAAAAAGGACCGTATAATCTATATCATCTTCATATTCCCAATCATAAGACTCTTGGAAACTAAGTATTGTTTTACGAAACTTACAATCATATTCTGAACTTATAACCATCTGTGATTGATTAAAACCTTTATATGTGAAGCTTAAATCATTATTTTTCATTAGTAATTTAATAACTTCTTTAGTACATATGTCAATTTGTGTTTTAGCCTTAGAATAATCTGTATCTTTACTACTAACAGTTAAAACAACATTAACATCAAATATGTTTGTTTTATTAGCTTTTTTAGATTCTTTAGTGTTTGTTTCACCAATAAATAATCCATAATTTTCTTCTTGTAATTTCTGTTCATCAGGTCCACTAAGAGTAAAATTTTTTAAAACAATATTACCCTCTTCTTTAGCTTCCTTAAGCATACGGTATAATCTTAAATCAGTACTAAACAGTTGTTCTGTTGTAACATTTATCATAATGTACTCACCTCAACCCACATACTATTCAAATCACTTATTAATGCTTCTCTAGATGGTTCTGCGAAAGGATGTGGTTCTAAAACTCTTCCCGGATTATCTCCAAGTTCATCAGTAACTAAGTATGGAAAACCATTATTCTCAGCATTATTATCTACTACCCACTCTAAACTACCAACTGAGTCAGTGTAGAATGATTCACGACCATTTCCTGTTTCATATGGGTGTGTGTGTTCATTATAATACAATTCCTCATATTGTAATAATTGATTAGCTGAGGCTTCACCAATATTCTCTGCTGATTCATCCAAACGATTAGATATATCATCAACAATATCTTTTAAAGGACTAAAAATCCCATCAACTGGTAGGCTATCTAATCCTGTTTTATCCACACTAACACTAATGCGAGTAGTGATAAAACTATCAGTCATATTATTTACCCATTTATTGTTTTACGAGTTTTAACAGTACTTATTTTATGATTATCTAATTGTTTAATAGCTTGAGAAAATAAAACACCTGCCCTGCTCTGTGGAGTAACATCTTCTTCTTGTTTATTATTGACTTTAAGATTAAACTTTCCAAAAAGGTTACTTGCAGTTAAAACATAAACTGCATTAAGGAATAATTCTTTATTAACATCATCGAAAGTATTTAATAATCTTTTAGTGTAATTTTGAGCATAATTTAAAGAACTTTGATAAATGAGTTCAACTTCAAGCAAACTAATTTTTTTATTCTTATTATCAAATAATAAATCAATTTCTTCTTCGGTTAATTCATCAGTATTAAATTCAATATTCTCATCATCATTAGAAAGTGCCCATCCATCAAGATGAACTAATATTTTGTTAATTTTTTCAGGGTCAAGCTCATTAATCATAATAATACCTTCATATAAAAAAAGAAAAAAATAGATTATGGAAAAAAATGTTTATAAATTTAGGACCCTGTTAATTTAATAATAACAGTACCAGTTGCATCATTAAATACAGTACTTACAGTTTTATCATCAAAGCCAGTTGCAGATACATTAACATCATAAGTACCATATGGTACATTACTTATATTACATCCACCTGCTACTCCAGTAGTACCTGTTTTATTAGCTCCAGGTAATTCTATTTCAACACTTGCTCCATTAATTGCACTATCATCAGATACATCTAAAATACTAAATGCAACACTATTAAGCACATTTCCAGAATCAGCTATTTTAGCACCAAGAACATCTTCAGCAAATATAATACCTACTGCAAAACTGAAATCAGTACTAGTTACATATGATTTGAGTAATTGTTCATAGGATGATTCTGCTTCTGCATCCATAATAGGACCATAAGCAATACTATCAGGGTTTGCGATTAAAACAGTTCTGCCTAAATCTCTTAAAGGTTCATCGAGAACATCTAACTGTACTACTTTTCTTCCTCTTATAACAAGGTTATCTTCACTATCAAAGAAGAATAATTTATCACCTTCAACAGTTTCACGGTTACTTGCTTCATCAATAAGATCAGCTTCCATTTCAGAATCAACATAAATGTTTGCTAATTTACGATTACCTCTTTGTTTAGTATATGCTTTAAGCATAGAAGCTATTTGAGGAATTAATTCAGCATTAGGATTAATATCATCATACCAACCTTGAGGTGCTTTAGGGTCTGTTGAAGTACCTGCAGCAACAGCTATTTTATCCAATTCAATAAAAATACCATCAGTAGCATATATTCCATCAGTTTCTCCACCAGTTGGTGCTTGTGAAACATCATCTATTCCATAGAAAGCTATTTGTTCAGCACTGAAAGCTGCGGAAGGTGCAAGGATACTTTGGAATTTATTCATGAATCCATCTTTTTCTATATTGTCTTTTAAGAACAATTTAGGTACAATGGTGTAAGTTGTAAATGCACCTGCTATGAGTGTTTGTTTTAAGAAAGTGGGTACTGTTTCTTGCACATCAGTAAGGTTTTGTATTTGAGCACCTTTGTTAGCTCCACTGATTTGTTTTAGGTTTTGTAATTTAGCTTTAACTCTTAAATGTTGAATGTCTTGTTCAGGACCATTCATTTCAATTGATCTACATTCACTTAAAAATTGTGCTTCACTTTCAAGTCTTGTCATAAATTCGGTTGCTTGTCCGTGTACTATTCCATCAGTTACTTCTTTGGTTGATGGATTAATGTCTATGTTTTCCCATTTAGCTATAAATGGTTTGTTCATTTTTATATCGTTTTTGGTTACCATATTATCATCTTAACTCTTATTATCATAACAATGAATTGTATTATTTTCTTATTTTACAACCAGTGATTGGGTCTCTGTTAGTTAATTCAAAATAGTTCGGGTTGGTTGCTTTTTCTTCAACACTACCTACTATTTTTGAAGATTTAACAATCTTTGGTTCTTCTTTTTCCTCTGATTCTTCCTTTTCTTCAGATTTACTGATTTCTGCTTCAGGTTCTTTTTCTTCACCTGCTTGTTTAATAGCTTCTTCAATTTTGTTTATCCTTTCATCTTGAGCATCGATTCTGGCTATTAAATCAGAAATACTTGGTTCTTTTGAAGGTTCTTCAGCTGGAGGTTCTTGTTTAACATCTTCAGCTTTACTTACATGTGCTTCAGATTCTTTTACTTCTTCTTTTTTATCTTCAGGTTCTTCTTCAGGGATTTCTGATTTAGCTACAAAAATCTCTTGTTTCTTAAAACCGAGTAACTCGGCTATTTTAGCTAATTTATTATTAGCATCCATTTCTTTAGTCATATAATCACTTTTACTAATATATACTTCATAATCCATCACATGCAAACCCACACCATTAGCAGGTTTTAAAACAAAACTAATGAATTTAGGTAATGCACAATCTGCATCAGGCAAATCATTATATCTTATTTGCCCTACTAATCCCATTGAACAGGATTTTTTTATATCATTCCATAAGCTAAGTCCTTTATATTCTCCTGTTCCGCCTAGTTCAAGAGGTAATATTTTAGTTTGTATTTCAGGATTATCTATTCTAAGTATAACAATCCATGAGCCACTTGGAACTAATGTTCCGCTTATGATTTCATCATATTTACTAATATAGGATTCTTGAATAGTTATTCCATCTATTGGTATTCTTTCGTGTTCTTCATCGAATAATATTTCATCACTATTAGTAAATATCTTTTTAACATCTGTAACCCCAGTTACAACGTCTCCTTGTCTGTCTGTGATTCCATTAATCATTAATGGATACTTCACGTATAATGCATCTTGTTTATCGTACATAAATATCAGCTTTTATTTTTATAGCTCTCACTAGCCCATTAATTGGGGCAAGTTATAATTCATAAGAAAAAATTAAAAAAATAAGAATATATTATTCAGTATTAAAAGCAACACTGCAATCACAATTACAAATATTACTACAATTATTACTATCGTTTTCCACATCACCAGGAAACAGTAAATCATCACTATCTCCATTTTGTTCATTAACAACAGGGAATGGTTCTTCTATATCAACGGTTACCCCATCCATTTCTGAATGTCGTGTATTATCTAATTGTGACCATATCCATGTTTTACTGGGGTATACTGGAGGATAACCGTTTTCTTCAGCTTCTTTGTTTGCAGCTAATGCTTCTTCGTAGTCACTTGCATGTGTTTTATATCTATCTAGGTTTTTACTGAGGTTTTCAATTTCTTTATAAGTGTATTCTCTCCCTCTTGTACTTAATCCCTTTTCGGATGCTTTTTCAAGAATATTAAGTCTGTTCACTTTAGGGAATGATTTTGCCATTTGATTATATTGGCTAATGTTAATTTTATTTTCAGATAATGTTTTTTCAATATATTTAAGATTGTCAAAAACTCTTTTAGTTTCTACCTCACTAATAATCCTATTAACTCTACCTGCTTGTTTCATAGTTAATTTTTCAAATGCTTTTGAATTATTAGTCAATGGACTTTCTAATATTCTTCTAAACATTTTTTCTGTTGATAATTTATTAAGTGAATAAATAGTATCATAAACAACAGCATTTTCAAATGCTTTTCCTGAAGCATTAGGATTGTTTACTTTTTTATCAACAAGGTTGTTATTTAGTAATTGTAATTTAAGATGTAGTGGATCATTGGCTTTTTGGATGAATGTTAGTCTACGGTTTTTAAGATATGCTAATCTTTTAGTGTTTATTATCATTCTAATCCACTAATCATATTGTTTATATTATTAAATTCTTCTATTTGGGAATCATTAAGAGCTGTGTCTCCGAATGGTTGTCCGTTGTAGTATCTTGCATTCCATAGTCCTGTGTTTACTGTGAAATCATATTCTTCCAATTTTATAACTGGTAAATATTCGCTTAGTGCTGTTAAGTATTCTTGTAATGTTAAGCCTGCATTATTCCATGCTTCATGTATACGGTTGGTTTCTATTTCTATGGTGTCACTGAATATTGGGGTTGTTATGTTAATTTTACCTTTAACTCCTTTAGTTAGGTAAATAAATTGTTCTATTTTTTTATTTAAAGGTTTTTGGAATGTTCCAAGGTCTTTAGTATAAATTTCCCATACTGATTGATCTCTTGTGCTATTCATGGATTGTTTTTCATCCATTATGCCCAATCTTATCTTAGGTACATTATATGAAGATAAAACTTTATACTCTGCTTTTTCTTCTATATTGTTTAATGATTCATTATCTTTAGATTCAATATCAACAAGTTGGAAACTACGAGGTTTCTCAGTACGAGAATAAATTACAGCTATTCCACCATCTTTATCTTCTAACTCCTCATCAATAATGTCTTCTTCATCAGGAGCTAATTCCATAATAGGATTACCTTCTTCATTAAGTAAAGCTTCACCTTTACTATTAACTTTAGGCACTAACTGGTTGCCTCCCATTTTTGGCTCAAGATTAACATGAAGTATTGCATCAGCTATATTACCATTTTCTATCTTTTTTTCATATTTATCATCAATGCCAATATCTGCAAATAATATTTTCTTTGCTTGTAACCATTCTGGTTTTTTAAGGAATTTATAAAAATTATCCCCTCCAAAGATAACACATTGTCCAAGGTCTTCTTTTCCATATGTGAAATCTTTGGGGTATTCTTCACCTATTATTTTAAAGTAATTTGTGCTAGTGTCTGTTTTTTGTTCAATTAAGAAGTATGTGTTTTTTTGGAATGTTGTTTCTAATAGTTTAGTTGTTATTACTGGCATTTGTGAGAGTTTGAATTTAGTACTTATTTTTTCGTCATAGGCTACTTCAAAAACACCATAAGGGGCATAAAAATAATCTATACATGCGAAGTATAGTTCTTCTTGGAAGTCTATTAGGTTTTTTTGTATTTCTTCTGCTTTCTCTTTATCTTCTTCATTTTCAGGGATAAATGTAAGTTCTCCTAAAAATAAGTCTTGTGCTAGTATTCTGGATACTTTAGCTACTATGTGGCTATTATCAAATACGTATAAACAGTCTTCTAGTGTTACTGGTAGTGGTACTTCTGTTGTTCTTTTTCCTGTGTCTTCTTTTTTTGTTTTTGTTTGTATTTGACTGTAAACATCTTTAAGGGAATCGTCTATTGATTTGCTTATTCTTAGGAGTGTTTTATCAACGTTTTTGGATTTTATAAATAGCATTAAACTCTTCTCCTTATTTTTTTACCAGCTTTTAGATTATTGATTATAGGTCTGTTGTATTTTAAGTTATTACGGTGTAATATGTATCTTATTGTATCCATACTATGGTCGTTGATTTTTATTGGTTCTTCTATTTCATTACCTTCTTTGTCTTTACGATAACGATATTGTTTTATTTCTCTTGCAGTATTAGGACAATTTTTTTCATCAATATGTAAAGGTGTTGCTTTAACACTATCTATGCCTGCAAGCACTGATTTATCAGCTTTTTGTGCATTATAACCTGCTCTTCTAAATTCTTCTATACGGTCAGGTTCTGCACTATCACAAACAGTTTCTAATAGCATTGATGGGTGTAAATTCATTTCTTTTAATAATTCATTAGCTTTAGTTATTAATTCTTTATTAATCAAGCCTGATTCATAAACTTCTCCAATAACATAAGCTTGCCCATCTTTTATCCCTATAACTAAGAAACATGATGGATTTACATAACCAAAATCAGCACCAGCCAGGTAATAATCATATTTAATATCATCTGGAATATTATAATCATAATGAGTATAAATAGCCCCACTTGCTTGTATCCATTCACCCAGCGTATAATTACGGTAAAGATCAGGGTTTATCTCTTTCAATAATTCATATTCAGCCACATACTCTTTTGGTAAGTACATTAAATTGTCTTTATAGCTAAAATGAATTACTTTAGTTTTTTCAATTTCGGAATTAGTGTAAAATACTTTATAAAGAAAATGAGCTGTTGTTTCAGGTTGAACAATAATCAATAGTTGCCCATAATATTTTTTACTGACTTTTCCCCTGAGTCTTTTTTCTATTTCACGATAGCTGTATTCACTTATTTCTTCTGCTTGTTCAATAAGTATAAAATCAGCGTTAATGGATCTTATTTTACTAAATTTATCTAGACCTTTAAAGCTAATAGTTGATTCATTAAAAAAAGTTATTTTAAGTTCAGATTTATTTAGGTCGTATGGTAATTCATATTTATCTAATAATTCTATTATCTCTAAATATATTGTATCTCTTAGACTAGCTAATGTTTGTCTAAATACATAACATCTTGCTTGAGGATATTGTAATGCATAAAGTATTGCTTTATGTGCCCCATATAATGTTTTACTTGAACCTGCAGAACCAGTTACCATTAATTTACGAGATTTATCATGAATATGATGTAGTTGCTTAGGATTTAACTCCATCTCCACTTTCATCTTCATCGCTTTCTTTTGGGGTGGTTAGAACAATTTCTAATGTATTATCATTATCATTTTTATTATCTGATTTAATAATCTCAGTTGGCTCACCAGTAACCAAACGATTATTCTGAATAGCAATATCAGTACCCTTCATAACCTTCTCAAAATTAAAACCACTAAACTTATCATCACTCAATATTGCTTTAGCCTTACCCAAACCTTCCTTAGTAATACTCTGATTCAAACTAAAAATCTCTTCCAAATCATCCAAGTAAGACTGCTGTATTTTATCAAGTAATAGTTCATTCTGATATTTCTGATAAGCTTCCTTCCTTTTAACCCACTCTTCAAGATAAGCCCATGTTTCAAAAGTCTTCCATGTAGGTAACTTATAGGAAAATTCATGATTTTTTTCTGTTTCTTGTTTGAGTTTTTTGTAGAATTTGGGTATGCTTATTTTTCCTTCGTGTTCTAGGTATTTCATGAAAAAGTAGTAGTGGTTGTTTAGTTCTTTTGGTTTTTGTTCCCATGGTTGTTGTTCTTGTTTTGTCATGAGAATTCATCCTTTTTTGTTCTTTTTGTTTCGAGGTTTTTCTTGTATTATTGAAAGTTTTTTATAATAGGATTGATAAAAATAATAATTAATTGTTTAGTGTTTTATGTGAAAAAAATAGTAAGGAGGTTATTATAATTGATTAAGACTATTTTAGCAATTATTGGTGCGATATTTATATTGTTATTTGTTGGAAGTTTTGTTATAGGATTTTTATTAAGTGTTTTTTAGTAAATTATTTTTATAATGTTTTTATAAGTAATCCTATTATTATAATTAGTAATGCAGATAGTACTGGTAGTCCTATTCCGAATATCCATTTGAGTATGTTTACGTTCCCTGTTAGTGTGCTGACTGCTTCTTTTAGTCCTTGTACTATTTCTTTTATGTTTTTGTCTTCGTTGTTTAGGCAATCTACGTCTTCTTTTATGTTTTTTATGTCTGTTTTATTTTGTATATTGTCGGTTTCTAGTCGGTTTATTCTTTTTTCTTTGTTGCAGGGTTGGTTGTGTGTATTCATAGTAGTAGTCTCTTGTTGGGTTGGCTGTTGCTAGGGGGGGTTAGTTGTAAGATTAAGAAAAAATAGTAAATTTTATTATATTAAAGAATATTAAATTTAGTATTTTAAGATTTTTTAATATAATTTTTGTTTTTATATTGTTCCAAGTACTTCTTGTTCTACTTGGTTGAATATTCTCTGGTATTCTAATTGTTTCCTGTTAGAGTGTTCCAAACTAGTCATTTGATAAGAAGCATTACTGGTGGGAGTGTAGTCTTTTAATCCTTGTCTTAATACCATTCCACAGTTTTTACAAGTTATTTCATCTCTTTTGGGATAGTATTCTGGTTCTGATTTATCACAGTTATCACAGGTTATGTCTTCTTTATTGTTGAATTGTGTGCTGTAATTATTATTTTGTTTTATAGATGTGCCTAGTTTTTCATCTATTTCTGCGAGATTTGATTCTGTTGGTATTCTAATCATTTTATATTACAACTCTCTTTTTTATGTAACTCACCTTATATGTCCACAGCAAGGATTTATTATTTAAATAGTGGTGTGTGGAAATGGTAACCTATACGGTCAGATATTAGACTATATAGTTTCCATGTTATTTTATATTCCTTCCAAACACCGTAACGGTCTATTTTTATTGTTTTGTCGTATCTTCTTTTAGTTCTAAGACACATTATTACTATTATTTGCTCCTCACTGCAATTTGCACATAGTTTTTTGAAGTCTTTTATTTGTAATATTATGTCTTGCACTTCTCGTATTTCATTTTTGGTTAGTTTTAGTTGGTTTCCTAGTATGTATGTGTCTGTTAGTTTGTTTTTTAGGTTTATGTTTAGTGTTGTTTGTGTGTGTATTGTTAGTTTTTCTTCTAGTTTGTTTTGTTTCCATTTTGTGGGCATTGTTGATTGTATTATTTCATCAGTAGTAATCATATTAATTTAACCTCCTTTTAGTAGCATGTGTAGTCTTGTTCACGGTTTCGTAGTTCTGTTTCGATTTCCTCTAACGTGTCTTCCCAGTCATTAATGTAACTTTTTATGTTCTTTTTTTCTTTTATTAAATTAGGAGTACTTGATAATCGTATTTCTAAACTATCCATGTTTTATCACCTTATTAATTCATAATCCTTATATTTTGGGTTATTGTTTAATTCTTTTGTTAACTCATATGCTGTGCCTTGTATGTTAATTGTATCATATTTCATAATATTATGCTCCTTTTATTGTTTCTAATATACTAATAGCCTGTACTATTTTCTCATTATACTCTTCAACATCATATAAACATTTCAAAGCTTTATTTACTAATGAAATATCCTCTTGTTTCATTTTTATCAATCCTTTATTAAATCATCATAATTGTACCCATATTGTTCTGATAATTCAATTGCTTTTAACTCATTAGCTTTTCTTAATTCTCCTGCAATCTTATCCACTGTTATGTTGATTTTTTCCAAAGGGTCTTTATCAGCTTCAATTATAGCTAATCTAGAAGCTAGTCTTAAGTTTTCTAAATTTGATTGTCTTAATTTTTCTTTTAAATTAAATATCTCTTTATAAAATTTACCATAATCATGTATTATTTTATCTAACCCATCAGGCACATTCATAAATAATTTATCATTCCATATTTCTTCATCTGTTTCATTAAGAAATAATTTTTTATCATCCCATTTGTTTCTTTCTTCAATTTCATATCGAAAATTTAAATCTTTATTATAATCCATTATTTAACTCCTTTCCAATACTTTCATTGTTTCACTAGCTCCTTAAAATAATTCTTTCCAATCTTTTGATGAATTATTATCTTTATATAATATTGTATCATCAAAACTAATTGGTCCTACTTTATTATCAGCTATACTTCTTAATAAAGCATTTAAAGAATTATAATGTCCTTTATAAGTACTTATCTTATATATTCTACCCTCTAAATCACCACTATAACTAACATTCTCTATTGGTATATCAAAATCTTCAAAAAGTTTAATTAAACTTGCTATGAAATTAGCATGTTCAAATCCTTCAAAAGGCACACCTTCTAAAGTTATAATAGTATTCATTGTTTAAACTCCCTTAATGTCCTTTTGATACAATATGTTCTTCTAAATCACAATCACAATACTTTTTACAGCCTTCAATTAAATTTTTAGCTGTTTTCTCACCTAAACGATAATCTTTGCCTGTTCCAGTTATTCTTAAAGCTTTTTCACCATCTATAATATCAATAGTAATACTATCATTAATTTTTATTTCTTCATGTTCCATTGTATTCACCCTTTTTTTAGTATCAACTGCAATCTTCTTTCACTATTTTATTTATCTCCAAATCTAACTTTTTAATCACCGATTCACAACACCGACGATACTCTACGTTATTATTATTACTCATCATTTTAGTATAATATTCTCTTGTATTTTGCAATGTTTTAAGCATATCTTCCCTTTGATTCATAATTATCACACTCTAAACTCTTCTGCTTACATTTCTCTTTCTTTCCACAATTATTACAGGGAAACACCCATCTATTTAATATTTTAACCAATAATCCCATAAAAAACACACCACACCAGGGTTTTTTTAATAAACATTCTTTAAGAAATCCTCCTTATCCCTTAAACTCATATGATAAAACACATTCGGATGTATAGTATACTCATCAACACCCACACGGATAAACAATTGATGATCCTTATACGTGTATCTCTCAAGGAGGGTTTTTAATTCTAATGGGTTTAAATGTATGTTAGGATTTAATGTGAGAATATTCACCATACGAGTTAACCTGTCAAGATTACTAATACCTTCGTAATACATGGTTGCGAGTATTGAGCTTTTAATTTGTTTTCGATTTGAAACTGACACTTTCATAATTTACATACCCCTCCTAAATCTTTTTTATCATATTCATTTTATTTATCTAAATGCACTGTCAAACAACCTTCTTTTAATTGGGTTAAATATTCTTTTTTATCCTTTACTGTGTTCTTAAATTTAGTAATATTATTTTGCCAATGTTCCACTTCTTTTTCATGTTTTTTTAGGAAGTATTCGGCTGTTTGTATACCTCTTTCGTATTGTTCTATACTTGTCTTAGTTTTCCTTATTTCATCTTTTAAACAAGTCATTTTTAATCAAACTCCTTTTTTAATGGTCTGGTTGTACGTTCATGTAATCTTGTTCATCCACTAAACCGTAACAAATCATGCATAAACCGTTAATAGTGAAGTTGGTTGGTTCTCCACATTTTCGGCATTGTGTTTTGTATTCTTGTTCAACCTTAGGGCTCATATTATAATTCCCTGTTTATTAATATAGTTAACTTATTAATGGTTTTACGTTCTAAATTGGTTGTAGGTGGTTTAAACAAGCCATTATTCTGTGTTACTAATTCATTCTTAAAATTACTATCAATTTTAATATTGTAATTTAATTCTAAGCTTTCAAGGAACTTTATTAACTCCTCACTTATTATTATTTGTGTTTCTGTTTCTAATTCAATGAAAATCTTATCGTATGTTGTTGTAACCTCAAAATCACCGTCTAAGTATTCTATAAACTTATCATATATTATGGCTTCTTTTTCATTCATTACTTCACTATTTTCATCTACTAAATCACTGTGTTTAAATAAATCTTTTATAACTTGTTTCATACTTTTAAGCTCCTTGTTAAGAATTCTCCTAAATTATATGCTTGTTTATCCCTAAAATCTTTATAATCCTTCAACCCATTAAGAATAGTGGTTATTCTTTTAGATTCAGATTCCAACCTTAAATCATCAAAAACATTCACTTTTTCACTTCCTTAATTGTTTCTAAAACACTGCGAACAAATCTATTAACAAAAGTTAAAATATAAACTTCTGATTTTTGAATTTTTTCACAAAGATTTTTAATATGATTTAATTTATTTTCACATTCACTTAATTCAACATCTGTTTCAGCCAACCATAAAACAAGGTTTTCAGGTGCTTCTTTCCTACTAAATTCAACAATTCTTCTTTTTAAAAATCTTGATTTTGGTTTATTTATAATAGAACCTTTAGATTTAACCTTCATTTCTTAACCTCTTTAATACTTAAACTCTTAACATCTCCCATATACTCTGCCATTTGTTTATTGAACCATTTTATTATGTCTTGAATGTCTTCGTTTGGTTCTCCTTCTATGGTAAAATTAATTTCAAAATCTTTAACGTTTTTCAATGATCCCATGTTTAATCACTCTCCCCTGTTTTTTATCCTATCGCTCCAAGTATACTCTCAGCTGTTTTATTCCCTACACCTTTCAAACTCAACAAACTATCCTTATCCAAACCTAAAAGGTCATTCAAATTCTTTAATTCTAACTCATCACTAACTAATTTAGCTGTGTCCTCCCCAATATTATCAATACCATTAATATAAGTCATAGCAGGATTATCTAACTTACGAATAGGCACTCTACAATGGTTTTTACCATCAGTACTCTTTTTAAAACATAATTCCATCATTTCTAAAGCTTCATCATAATCTTTTATAATAATAATCTTAGTTTCTTGCACCATACCACTAATAAAACCGTTCCAATTTTTCTTAGTGAAATAAATATTCTTTTTCCAATACCTCATACTATCTAAATAATCATCAATATCCCCCTCAATAAACAAGTAATGGTCTTTATAAATTTTCTGCATAGTGTTTACTTGTTTAAATATATGCCCACTCATAATAGATGATACAAGGTCGCCAATGGTCTTATATTCTATACCTACAACATATTCATCGCCTATTTTTAAACGGTAATCTGGACTTCCAAACTGTTCTACAATGGTGTTTTCTTTCCCAAAATACTGGATAGTTGGCTTTATTCTTACCCCTTCCCTTGATTCAATAGATATTTTACTACCCTGTGGAAGCAAACTCATGATTTAACCTCTTGCCAATCATATTTATGTATTTTTTTAGTCTTAGCAGGTTCAATTATTTCTTCTATAATTTCTTTTCTCTCATATTTTACAACTTGATTTAATTCAATTTTAGCCCCACAGAATGGACAATAAAATATGGGTATTTTTATTTTCTTTTTATCTAATGGAAAACCATCTAATCTTTTAAAATGTCTCATAGCATAAAGATGGGTGTCCCATTTAGCTCTCCCCATACAATAATATGTCGTATATCCTTCTGTCCCTGGAAAATAAGTTTTTGAACCTCCTATTTTTAATCTATCAATATCAAAAAATTTTTTCATTTTATTACAACACCAATTAGCAGAAATAAACCTATCTTCAGGGGCAGAATCTACATAAGTTTCATAACTAATAACACATTTTGGGTAGTATTTTGGTCTTTTATATTCTTGTTTTTTCCAAAACTTCCAATTCATACTTTCACCTCTTTCAACTCACAAAACTCTGGAAAACCAGTAGGAGCTTTATCTGTGTGATTAAATTCTTTATCCGATAAGCTACAATGTAAAAACTCCCCATAATCACGGTAATAGTTACATAAACCGTTGCATTGTATAATGGTGTATTCTGGTACAATTCGTTTCATTATTTCGCCTCTTTTAATATTGTTTCATCCAAACCAGGACCTTTACCCATATTATGCTTTTCACATAATGTTTTAAGGTTCTCCATACTATTAGGACCTCCCACAAATCTTGGTAACCGATGGTCTACAGTTAAAGGATTATCTATGCTTCCTTTATGCCCACATTCCACACATTGGCGGTTATCTCGTTCAAATACTGCTTCTCTCAACCAATCTGGAACAGGAGTGTTATTTCTTTTAATATTTAATAATTTTTTAAGTGTTTCATTCTCTTTTTCCAACTGAGTATTAAGTTTTAACCGTTTTTTACGAAGTAATGTATTGTATTTCTGCTTAATACTATTCCTTTCTTTGTTTAACTGTCGGTTTTCCTTTTTTAGATTTCGTAGATTCTGATTATACTGATTTTTAAGATTATTCGTGTTTTTCCAATATTGCTTTTTCAAAACTTCCTTAATCTTATTTTTCTCATGTATAACATCATTAATAACACCGGTTTGAGTATTATATCGTGTTTTTATTTCTTTTAATTGACTTGCCTCTACAAGTGGATTATCCACTAAGTCCAAGTATGTTTCAATCCCACACATAATCCAACCCCTCTTTTGTTTCCATATTGTTTTTCAACTCCCATAAAAAAATATATTATTATTTATTCCAATCTTTTTTTATCCCAATATCTTCATAAACTCTCATAGTTTTTTTAACACCATCAACGGAAACCCACCGTCCTATTTGTTCGAATCCCATTTGGTTCATTGTTTTTTTAATGTGAATTTTAGGTATTTTATTATCAGAGATTAATTCTTTTCTCTTTGAATATCTATACCATCTTTTAATTTCCATTTTAACTTCTTTAATTGTTAAAAAGGAATTTTCTTTGTCTTCAAAAATTTCATTAATACATTTTTCCAGTGTTTTAATATTTCCCATTATATCTCCTCTTACATTTTTGACATTACTGTTGTGAAATGACAAGAAACATACTTTTTCATATTACCTTTTTTATACACATTTTTTAAAAAAACCTATAAATTTTTGCTAATATAAGGAAAGTATGTATTTTGTCACAAATGTAATAATTCTTACATTACTGACATATTGTATAGTAAAAAGCAATGTTTTTTAAATACATAAAATTTAAAAAGATTACTTATAAAAATACAATATGAAAAGTGCCTTGTTCTGTCATTTCACAACAGTAATGTACAGAATGTAAGAATTATAAAAACTTATACTAAAATTTCACTACCATTTTCAAAATTTGCATAAATTACCAACCAGTCTTTATTCATTTTAATATCTTCATAAACACGATGAGTACCATTACCTCCATCTTCATCATAAAAAGATTTTCTAGTTTGATAATAACCTGCTCGATCCATCGCATTTTTAATAGCACGAGTAGATGGTCTTTTATGTTCATCAAACACAAAACCTTTACGAACAGCCCAACGGAACCAATTCTTAATCTCACGATTAACAACACGAACCTCCAAATCATTAAACTCACTATCAAGGAAAATAAACTCAATAGCACTCTTCAAAGGGTCTGATTTAAATTTATGCTCTTTAATCATAGCTTCCTTATGCTCAGCACTAACAAAAGGCTTACTCCTATTATCCATATACAAATTAATAGATTGATAAATAAGCCACTCCAAGCCCTCATCATATTTACCATTCAATATATCCATCTGTAAACTATCATCAACATTATCTGGTGAAAGAGTAATATCAGCTATTATTATAATCATACGCCGTTCAAATCCATCCCCCACTACTGGGGGTACTGCATTACTTCCACCCCATAATTTGGGAGTGTTATAAGGAGTTAATGGTATTCTTTCATTTTCTCCTTTAACCTCAGCACTACCACCATTACCAGTAATAATAGTGTTAAGTTTCCCTATGCCTTTCCATACATCAGATTGAAGGTCATCATCAATATTAACATGTTTACCTACCATTGGAGATAAAGTAAAACGGTCATTCTTAATAATATCTGGTATGGGAACCTCACTATAAGTGAAGAACCTTTTAAGCATAGTTAATAATGTTGATTTACCCGCTCCTGGTTTACCAACAATAATAGGCAATATGCCTTTTTCAATACCACCCATACATGAATGCCCAATACATTTAAGGAAAGTATCCTTATTATCCTTAAAACCTTTTTGTTTAGTTGATAAAATATTTTCAACA
Organism: Methanobrevibacter arboriphilus; assembly: GCF_019669925.1. Lineage (NCBI taxonomy): Archaea > Methanobacteriati > Methanobacteriota > Methanobacteria > Methanobacteriales > Methanobacteriaceae > Methanobrevibacter > Methanobrevibacter arboriphilus. The sequence goes on along the minus strand of NZ_AP019779.1, from coordinate 1,648,106 downwards.
GCCTCTTGTATTTTACCACCATCAGCAGTACTATTCCACTTAAAAGGGAAAATAATCTTAGGTATGAAATCTTGACAAAAATCATTTTCATGGAAAGTTAAAGTATTATCATCATTATTAATAACAAGCATACCATTAGTAAACTGTAAAACATAAGGTTTCATCCGTATAGGTCTTGTAATATAATTAAGGACTCTTTCACATTGTTTACGGCTAAATTCATTATAACCGAAAAGTTCATTACAATGATTAATTATAAATAAAGCATCTATTTGTCGGATGGTTTCATCACCATTTTTGACATAATAGTTTAGTGTTGATGATTCAAAGAATAAAGTACTGTTTTTCTCTATGGATTCAATAATCATTTTGTCTGTGACATTGTAACCATATTCAAGGTAGTATGCTATTCTTTCATCAATATCTATAACATTAAAATCAATCTCTTTTTTATCTGGCTTTTTACGGTCTTCCACAATTTTTTTAACACGGTTAATATCTCTTGGAGATAATAATTCCCTTAATGCACCTATACCTGCAACATCTTTTTTAGGTTTATCGAATGTCCGTTCAAGCAATCCCAACCGATGGTCAATTTCCTCATCATCATGGAACACTTGATTAAATATATTAATACATTGTTCAAGATTATACCCTTTCTTGTACAAATACCCACTAACTGATTTGGCTAATTCATCTCTTGACCCCTCACGAACATAACCCTTAAAAATACTGATTAAATCTTCTGTGTCTTTTTGACTTTTAACCTCCCTGTTATGCTCAACCATCTTAACAGTCTTCTTAACTGGTGGAGTCCAAAGACCTTTATCTTCAATTTCAGATAATATTTCCTTTAAAACATCATCAGTAGAATCAACCACTAATATATCATCAGGACTACCATCAACTTGATTATATTCTTCTTTAATAAAACTAAAATTATTAACCTCTAAATTTTTATTTTCTTTATAAAATTTACCTAAATCAATAATTTCATCATCATATTTAACACCATAACGGTAATTGCAAACAACATACTTACCCTTACGTTTACCAGTATTAGCCTGATAATCCAAATTAAATGAAGGTTGTTTAAATTCAGGCTTATTTCGTGATAATAAATATATATGATAACCCCCAGATGGAGTGATCCGTGTGTGAGTTTTATTAATCCACCCCTCACAAACAGTTAATAAATCACTCATACTAATATCCTCAGGATTTTTAGGACTATCCAAATCAATCACAGCAAGGTATAAATCATATTCTGGTAAATAATTACATAAAACAGCACTACCATAAACACTATCATTATAACCCTTATATTCTCGTGGTGCATGCTTCCAACTATAAGCAGGATTTTTACCTGTTTTAAAAGATGGAGCATAAAAGGTTCGGTTAGGATTTTGTTTTTTAAAATCCTCTTTAACCTTATTACGCTCATCAGGAGTCATATTATCCCATTTAATTTTTCTTGGAATACTATACCTAATCTCTTTAGGACTAGCCAAAGCAACAAGTGATGATTTTTCTATAACTTCTTTGTAATTTATACTATGCATGGTAGCAAATCCTTTAAATGCTCTTGTTTAATAATTGTTTCATTAACAGTTCCATCTTCTTTAAATGGATAATCTATGGGGAATTCTAAACATAATCCTTTTTCATCAGTTTTGATTTTACAATCAGCCCAATTCATTTGTTCCATTATGTTTAAAAAATCTTCACTATCCATTTCATTGGTATTAAATGAGAATTTTATACTTGTTTCAATAATAATAAATCCCTCCAATGTTTTTTTTTATTTAAAAAATGAAAAAAGGATTAATTAATAGATGTTACTTTAACAAGATTATACTCAATAATCTCCCCACTACGGTTTTCAAATTCATCACTAACAATCACAATATTAATATTACTCATATTATTAATTTCATCTGAGAACTCTTTAATATTAAAATTAGTCAACTTATTACCCTTAATAGGAGTATCATTAACCTCTGCTACACTCCAAATGAAAGTACCTAGTTTAGATTTCTTCCAAATATCTTGAACATCCGCCTTGGTTTTTAATTTAATCCCTGCCTCAAAGACTTCTTCATCTTCATGGTTAATAACTCTTAATTTAATATTGTTTTGAGTTATTTCTTGCCCTGTGAATTTATCTTCAAATGTTTTTTCATATATTTCACTCATTCGTGGCTCACCTTTAAAGGTATCACCATCTCCAAAATCATTAATATATAGAGTATCATATTCTGGGTATTCGTCTTCATATTCATTTATTTCTACTTCTTCTGTTTCTACTTTGTTGAAAAAATTATCTAAACTCATAATTAATCACCATTTATACTAATTTTAATATTCTGTCTTTCATTTCATCATTTAAATTACTATCAGACTTTTTCATTTCTTTATATTCTCGGAGGACTTCTATTTTACTTGGGTTTGGTTTATTTAGATTGGTTTTGATTTGTTCAAGATAATCCCCTGCAACCATATCTGTAGACTCCTTACTAACTGATTTCTTTTCGGTTTTATTATCCTCTAATTCTTTTCTAAATTTAATTAATGTTTGTGTAAATGTATCTCCATCTCTTTTACAAGAATATATCCAATTAACAAGACTATTAATCCTAATTATTGACTTATTTGGGGTTGTATCCTGGTAAGAATCCAAAGACATATCCCATTGACCTATAAATATAACACTTAAATCACTACTTAATAATTCTTTTAAAATAGAATTAAAACGGTCACTACGGTCTGCGAATCTTCTCATTCCATTTGCTGAGGATATTAATAAATCTAACATTGTACCTACACCATCAAATACAATAGTGTCATATTCTTCGGTGTTTTTAACTTCTTTTATGACTTCTTTAATCCCTTTATATGCTTTTAAATCAGAACTCAAATCAATATTTACTACTGGACTTTTAGTGAAATTAGTTGAATCAAAATCAATTACTATTTCTTTTAGATTGTTTTCTCTACAATATTCATTACAGTATGAGCTTTTCCCTGAGCCGGGGTCTCCGTAGATGAGTACTCGTTTTGGTATGTTTCCTGCTCTTCTATCCTTTAATTTTAACATATTAATCATTCTCCTGTGTTTTCTTTTGTTTCATTTATTCCTAAAAATTGTTTCATATATCCTTTAAAATGGTCATTTTCCATTAATTGGAATTTTAATTTATCATTTTCTTTTTCAAGAATTCCTATTTGTTCTCTTAAATCTCTAATAGTATCTTCATATGAGTCTATTCTCTCTTTTTGGTGTTCCGTATCCCATTTAAGATTTCTAATATTATTTTCTAAACTTGGCATTTTAATCACATTCGCATTGTTTTATATTTAATAATGTTTTTAATTCAACTGCTGAGTACTGTTTTAATAAGGTTAAGAACCCCTCAGGGTTATTTTCACAGTCTTGGAAGTCTTCATAAAACTTATCTTTTAATTCATTCATGTTTTTTAATCTCCTACACAATTATTAATCAACCAACCTAATGTGAAGACTGCGAATAGTAAGCTGATATATGTTCCTTCTTCAGAATGCAAGAGTTCTACTCCTAAACCAGTTAGGATACTTATTAATATTAATATCCATCCTATTTTTTCAGTTCTTTTCAATTCTCTAAAATTCATTCTTCCACCTGTTTATTTTTGTAATACCACTTTTTCAGAGAATAATTTTAGTTTTTCATCAGTACTTATCAAATCATTTTCAAGACCTTTAAGAAACTCTTGTTTCATAAAAGTAGATTCATTATTTAATGCATTTCTTAATATAGTTCCGCCTAATGCAATTTGTTCATCTTTATTTATATTTTGCATTTCTTTTTCTATTAAACTTAATAATTGTTTCCCATTCATGTTTTCACCGTTTCTATTTTAATTAAATATTCTTTAATGTTTAACAATGCCCAATACGATTAATTTATAATTATATCCATTTTTATCTGTGTATCCATCATAATCCTTTGAATATTCAACAGTGTATGTTTTTTCCATAGTTTTAACTTCAAATATATGTAGTTTTTCATAATCAATCTTATCATTTAATATATTCATGAATTGATTGAATGGGGAGACTTTTATTTCGGATTCTTTTAATTTAAATTGTTTCATGTGTTTTCACCTTGTTTTTATGCTTTATTTAATACTGCTCTAACATTATAGCTTTTGTCTTTTCCTGTAACTGCACAAAAATCAGCATCGCAATGATTACAGGTTAATTCGTTTTCATATACTCGTTTTGGGTTTTCTATTAGTGTGTTATTGTGTCCGCATAGTGGGCAGTGGTTTTCCCATGTGGTTGTGTATTGTTTATATTGTAATTGGTTTATTGCACTTGGATAACCAGTAACGGTTATCTCATTTGCTTGTATTTCAGCATAACTTACGGTTATGATTCCTACAAACATTACTAACAATCCAAGGAGGATTATTAGCTTTAATGGCTGAGGAGTCATATTAATCAACCCTTTTTCCTTGCTTTTCCAACCCATAAATAAATATTAGCTATATCACCTAACAAGATTTTAACATATTTTTGAGTAAATCCATCTGTTTCATCAACATATTTTAAAATCATTCTTAATTGGTCTAATGGTACATCATTTTCTATCATACAATCATTTCGTTTACCATGACACCCATTAACGATATTTTCTTCTAAATCGTATTTTTTATTCATTGTTTCACCTTTTGTTTAAAATGGTTCTATATCCCATTCATCTTCAATATGTTCCAAATCAGTAGTATTAATTCTTATAAAAATATTTCCAACTCTTATTAAACTACTAGTAGCTTCACAGGAAGGAAATCTACTCATTCCAGCTATTTCTTTATTAGCCATATCAATAAGTTCTTTTTCTTGTTCTTTTGTTAATTTAATCATTGTTTAGCCTCTTCAATCTCACAAATTAGATTTGAACATGTTTCCAAGTTTTATTATACCAAATATGTTCAAAACCTTTAAAACTCATCCCTAAAGGTTTGGCTATTCGTTTAAAAACTTTCTTTCTATGTACTCCTTGTTTTTTTAGATTTTTTATTTCTAGAACTTGTTTTTCCGAAATTATAACATTTGGGTTTTTTTCACCCTTATGAGATTCACTCATCTTTATTTTTGTTTGTTTATCATGAGTAGTGCCATATTTATGATATTGTCTATGAATTTTATCTTGGATACAAATTAAGTTTTCTATATCATTATTAAGCTTATTCTCATCTAGATGATGAATTATATATCCTTTAGGGATTTTTATTTGACTTCTATCCTCCCAAACAAGTCTATGTAAAAATTTACCTTTATTGCCTTCTTTTTCAGAAAAAATATAATAATATCCTTGACTAACCATTGCATCCCCATATTTTGTTTTAATACTCATTACTTATCACACTCAACCCCAATATCTTTCAAAGCCCAATCAGCGTATCCATCTAAATGAATAATAACTGATTCAATATCGCAAAAATCTTTAGCATGACTTTCTATTTCTTTTAAAACATCTATTGCTATTTGTTTCCGTTGTTCGCCTGTTAGTTTCATTTAATCACCCTTCTTTTTTTTATCGTAACAAATCCAACACAACCCATCAAGAGTATAAACTGTTTCTTCTTGACATTCCTTACACTTCTTCTTTCCTATGACTACAAAAGGCTTATAAGGGTCTTTAAATTTTTTTGTGAACATTAGTCATCATCCTCTTTTTCATGAGAGTATAATGGGCAAATATTAGCTAGAACCATATTATAATTACTTATTTCATCACCATTTTCAAATGGAAACTCTTCACTCATTCCCAAACCTCTAAATTCATTAATAAGTTCAATTATCCTATGTAAATTATCACTAACATCTTCATCTAGTTCATAACCCATTGGTGAACAATCATTACCTCCACAATCTTCTGGTTCATCTCTTGTTGAACCATAACTATACAATTTGTGATAATGTTTGCACTTTTCACAATTTTTGTTTTTATCTGGTTTCCAATCCACATATTTATCATTCAACCTTACCTTACTTCCTTCTTTAATCATTTAACTACTCCCTCTCTTTTTTATAACGATTTCCACATTCCATACAAACATAACCAGTTACTTTATCCTCACTTGGAGATTTAAACTCCCCAGTAACCATTTTATCTTTCATCATCAGTAAAATATCATCTAAATCCATTTTACATAATTGGTTCATTTTGTTTCCACATTCAGGACAATCCATTGCCTACTCCTCCTTTTCTTCGCTTTTGGTAAGATAAAAAGTAACAGTATTCTCACTATAATAATTCAAATTAGCACTACTATGTTGCATAAAACCATTACTAACACTATTAACAGTATCCTTAACAACACTACCAAGTTCGAGAGTGTAATCTGGGCTGATATTTTTAAAAAAACTTATCACTGTATCTTTTAAAGCGATTGGTTCTCTGTGTGATAAAACAACACTCAATCCTCCAGTTACAGGGATTATCTTGACTAGTGCTGGTGGAAACTCAGTTATATTACATACTTCTTCTTTAAACGCGTCTAATTCAGTGTTTATCTGTTTTTCCAATTCGTTTTTATTATCTAGGTTATCAATTATATTATCTAACATATTACCTTCCATTCTTTTTTTATATGCCTTCTTCTACTATTTCACGTGCAGTAGCTATCCCTTTGCCAATATAATAACTAATATTTTCCTCACTATTGATTATCTCTTCCCAATTCATAATTAACAGTCCTCCTTACGATAATCCTTCAACTCACAATCAAAATCCATATCAACAAGATAATCCTTCAACATAATTCACTCCTCCTTGTATAGGTTACCCCTAGGCTTGTTAAAATCCTCTGCTCTCCTCACTGGTCTGATTATTTCTTTTTCCATATAGGATAATAAAACATTAAAAATAGACACTTTAATCACCATTTACTGGTACAATATTATACCCTTCATTCCGATAATGCTCCAAATACCAGCCATTACGGAAAGTATTATCCACGACAGCTACTAAGTTATCGTCTTGGTCTTTAACATGAAAAATCATGTTTTTAATCCTCCTAAAAAACGAAATACTTTATCAGGAGTATCATGAACAGCTATCATATCCTCAAACTTATAAAAAGTAACATTCACACCATTATTTCTTAATTGATTGTATAATGATTGTGCAAAAGGAGATTCAATAGTAACAGCATTTAAACTACCGTTTATTTTAACATTAGTAGGCATGAAACCATGATTACATAGTTCTTCTCTTAGTTTTGAGATTAGTTTCATAATGAGCACACTCCTAACCCTAATAGGAAGTGTTGTATGTTAAAATAAGTACCTTGTTCACAGTTTTGGATTTTATCATAAAATTCATCTGTGTCAGGATCGTTACCTTCTAAAAAAATAGTATTCATAAGCCAACACACCCAACTACTTGTTTTAATTGGCTTATTTTAGTTCTGCACTGTTGTTTAGTGTTTAGGATTAGTTCTATCTCTTTTGATAGTGTTTCTAAACTTTTTACTCTTGGTGCAAGATTGTATAACTCTTTTTTAAGAGTTGTGTTTTCTTGGTGGAAGAGTTCAACAGTTTTCTTTTGGTAGATTAATTCACTTTGTTGTTGGTGAATTAGTTCTTTTAGTTCCTCAACGGAGAAACAGTTTAAATCTAAATTTTCCATTTAAATCACATTCCTTATTAACATTTTTGAAAAATTGATGACTCGCCAAAGTCTTCCAATTTTTCTTATATAATATCTTATACAACATCTTATATAAAGTTTACCATATTATCTTACCGAAATATTTATATAATAAACAGTACAATATATTATATAGTAATAACAAAGGAGGTTTATGAAATTGATAGCAGAAACAAAAGTACAAACAAATGCATATGCTACTTTAACAAGTGTTCCAGCATTAATCAAAAGTGCTATGAACATTGAAAAAGGAGATAAGTTAGTATGGACTCTTGACCCAAAAGAGGATAATTTAACTATTAAAGTAGTTAAAGCTGATGAATCATAATTATTTCTTAAAAATACTATCATTTTCCAAACCCCTATTTTTTAATAAAGTAAGTAAAATTTATATTAAATAATAATCATAATCTATATTAGGTTATGATTTTTTAAGAACTGCTTTTTTTGAATAATTTAAAATTAAACATAATAGCATTCCTTATTAACATTTTCATCATAACCTTAGAGTAGAGTAGCTGGAGCTACGCCAATAGTTACGATAGCTACTCTAATTCTTAAATTACTCTTTTTACTAATTTTTAACATTTTACTAATTTTCTCCATATTTTTACCGCAGAGTTATATAAAAAACCTTAAATAATATTTTCAACCAGACTAATAATATAGGAGGTGAAAAATTATGGCATATACTTGCGGAGAAAGACCTGGAAAAGGTCAATACTATTGCGGCGAAACAGGATGCACAGGAGAAGTGACATTAGATGACAACACTGATAAACTTCCACCTTGCAGTATCTGTGATGCATGTAATTGGGAAAAATCAGTATAATTTTTCCCTTTTTTCTTTTTTTATTTCACAACTTCAAAATGTTCAATATTATATGGTTTACCCATAAACATTTTAAAACTACAAACAAAGCTCTTACCATCTACTGAATATTTACTAAAATACTGTAAAGGTAATAACTGCTTTAAAAACCAACTTAAACTCGGGATACGTGTTCACCTCCTCTTACTTTGCTATATAATACTGGTAAGTTGGATTCAAGAACACAAACCCTATGTTCTAACCTTTCTAAAAATAGGGCTAGGTTAGGGTCAGGATTAAAAATAGTTTTAGGAGTCTGCATGAGCTTCAACTCCTTCAGCACTACCCTCAAAAATAGTCCGCGGGTCGGTAGTTTTACCCATTAATAGGTTAATATCTTCTTTAATCTCATTGAAACCTTTTTTATATAATTTAAGGGTTTCACGATTGTATTCGAGAGCTGAAAGAAGCTCACGAATAGACTCTTCGGTGTAAATTACACCATCAACAATTAATTCATTCATTTTTCTCACTTCGCTAAGATTTTTTAAAAGTTTTTTTTGAGAAGTCCAATTCTCATAAAACTTTTATATTTTATAATTGTCTTTTCTAGTATATAAATGTTCTCTTTTAAGTATCTTTTATTAGTTTCTTTTAAGTACCTTTATATATAATGATTACCATAAATAATAAATAATTAAATTTATATAAATAGGAGGTATGGTACTTATTGATACGGAAGAAAATATAATTCTTGAAGAAACATCAACTGTAACAAAGCATAATAATACTAATTCAAAGAGAACTGTTATTCCACAAAGAATAGCTAATAACATGGGAATAAATGCTAAAGATAAAATATTGTGGAAAATGGTTATGAAAAATGATGAAAAATATTATATAGTTAAACCAGTTGATTAATCTCTCTTTTTTATTACTCTTTTTTATAATAAAATTTATATACTAAAAATGTACATAATAATTAATTGGCTATCATCGTAGTCGAATTCGTAGAAAATCCGTGGAACAAAATTATAATGTAGTGAAAAATCTTAATTTATAATAATTGTTCCAAATATGCTTTGAACTGTAGTTTAAAACTTTAATATTAAAGTTTAACTACATATTCATTGCATAAGATTCTTTTTTTAAACTCTCTTTTTAGATAATATTATAATCTTTTTTTTAGTTAATTTTATAAATAAAAATATACAAATTATTTTATGTAGAGAGCCATCTTCATTAAAAGTTGTCATAAATTTTTTACGATGAAAATGAAGATGATAGTTATGAATGACAGAAAAATACAAATAATAAATATAGTAGTATCAATAGTGAAGATAGTCATAGATTTACTAAAATAATCATTATTTCGTCCGGCACTTTTTTTTATTAGCTTAGATGTTTTTATACAAATGAAGACCATCAATATGTATTTTTTGTCAGCTTTTTTTAACTATATTCAAGTCTTTAAAGAAGATGAACTCTCTATATAAATATTAATTTTTTGTCAATTTGATTATTAAATCTTTACAGGTAATTCTTTTAGTTTATTAACTTCTATTTTAACTTTTGAATGACTTTCAAATATAAATTTAACAATTAGTTCCTTATTTTCAACTATTTTTTTAAACCCTTCTGTTGATTCAGGAATTACCTTTACATCTTTTTCAGTATAAAGATTGTATGTTCCTTTTTCTGTGATTTCCAATAATGGATATGTTTCTTCATTCATTGTTTTAAACCCCTTAAAACCCTAAAATTTTATTATAAGTTATTAATTATTTAGCAACACAATTCAACAATTCTTATATATCAGTTCAATCAAATATCTCATATGTCTACCTTGTAGATAGGAGGTGAAAATATCAGCGAACCTAAATACGAAATAAATAACCCTATAATACATAAAGTTGGCTTTAATCCTTTTTCTGAAATTTTAAGCATTCAATTTTCAAGTGGAACTTTAAAAACATTGCATTGTTCTCTTGAAGATTATAAAGAATTTATTAATAGTGAAAATCTTGATGATTATTATTATGAAAAAATTCATGACACTTTACTTAATCAGAATGCAGAAATTTATAAAAATAGAGGATTAAGTGCTAATAGTAGTAGAATCAGACGATAATTTATTTATTATTGAAAGTGGGAGGTCTATTACTGCCCATGTTTCAATATTTTCATTTGGATTGGCGAAATATTCATCAAGTATTTCTTTTAATATTTCTTTATCTTCTATTTCTGCTTTTCCACTTTCAAGTAATATATCATATGTTCCGTTTGAATTTAAAACTAGTTTTGGATATGATTCTTTTTTTTCTAAGACTTCATCAATATATTTAATTTTTTCTTCATTATCTACAAATGACTCTTTTTTAAGTTTGTAAGTACCATCAGCAAATAATTCTAAAGATTTTGTAATTTCATTGTTTTTATCCAATAAATAAAAACCTCTTATTTTGTTACTCATAAATATTTCACTTCCTTTTTAAAAATAATATTTTGTTCAACAATCAAAAAAAATAAGCACCAAATAGGAAGTGATAATATAATAGACCATAAAATAAAAATAGCCCCAGCTACCCTTAAAATTAAATTTAAGGGAGCAAGGTAAAGTATTTATACTATACTTGACATAATTATTATTGGTTACGAATATAATCTCACTTCGCTAAGTAGTTTTATTTTCTGTGACCAGTGAGTAGAGATTGGTAAGGTGGTCCAACACCGTTATTAACCTTTCACTACTCCAAACGACTTTAATCACATGCTTATTTTGTTTTATCTATTATTTAAATGTTTTTACAATTAAACTTTTTCTCATCATTACTATTTTTTTATAATGACTAATTAATAATATAGTTAATAATATTATATCTTTTTTTCTTCCAACAGCTCATGACAAGTAATAAATTATGATTACTTTTCATACACTTTAGGATAAAATAATTTTAAATAAAAAAACTTATAAAAAAAGTATGTCATTTGAAAGAATATTCCAAACAACATATGAAACCTCGATATTCCGAAACCGGCTACTATTCGACCATGAATGTGAACCTCAAGAATTTAAACACCGGAAATATGAGATGGATACTATTGCAGAATGTATGAAACCATTATTAAATCATGATAAACCAACTAACGCAGTAATTTATGGTAATTGTTCAACCGGTAAAACCACAGCTGTTAAAAGAATATTGGAACATATTGAGAAAATTACTACTAAAGTTGTATGTGTTTATATTAATTCTGAATCAAAAAATAAAAGAGATATTTATAATCATATACATAAAAAAATATTTGGTTATATTATTGAGCAGAACCGTATTGGTACAAGTGAGATAAAAAATAAGATTGTTAGTTATATGAGGAATAAGCATAAAAGTTTGATTATAGTATTAGATGAAGCGGACTGTTTAAAAAAAGAATTAGATGATATTGTTAAAAGCTTATTGAAATTACATGAAGAGTATTATGGTGCAAGAGTTGGATTATATTTAATAGCTTATGATGTTAAAATCTTAAATTTAAGTAGTAGTACTAATAGTCTTTTTCAACCTAAAGAAGTGTTTTTCAATGAATATAGTAAAGAACAAGTATATGATATATTAAGTAAACGGTGTGATTATGGTTTTGTGAAAGGAGCTATAACTGAGAGGCAATTGAAGGAGGTTGTTAATGTTTCAATTAATATTCGTGACGGTTTAAGTATTCTTATGAGTCTTGGGAGGTTAGCTGAAAGAGATAATAGTAAAAAGATAAAAGATGAGTATTTAAATAAAATAATTTATAAAATAGTATGAAAAAATAATAATAAGTGTGTTTATTTTATAGGTCTATTATCTGCTTCTTCTAAACGAGTTAAACGCTCATTCATATCCTTAATCAGATTATCTTTAGCTTTTAACTCTTCTCTTAATTCCTTAGTAGCTTCACTATCAACCGTGTTAACAACTGTCTTATTAATTGTTAATTTAGGCAAATGTTCAAGATATTTCTCTTTAATCCTTTTAGGGTTATTTTTAAAATAAGTTTCGGTTATGAGATCAGATTTACGGCCTTGTAAAGTATTTGCTAAACCAATATCTTCAATCGTGGTCGCATGGAATTTTCTAAGAGCGTGAGGATGGAAAAAATTATAATGATTAACTTTTCCCCAGTTTAATTTATCATTTATTCTTTGGAATATTTTCAATAAATTTATACTAGAATCTATGCCAAAAAGCCTTTCATTATTCTTGATAGTTTCTTTAGTTTTCAAATATTTTAGTATCATTTCTACTGTTTCATGACTGCAACATGTATTATAGTAGTAATCTGTTTTACTCCTATACATGTCAAATAGAGGAATTATATCTTTTTGGTCTTTTAATTGATCAATGACTTCATAAATATTTTTTTTATTATGATATTCTTTTGTGGCTTCAATAAAATCTTGTATTGTTAAGCTTAAAGTTTCTTTATTGGCAGTTCCACTACTTGCGATGAATAATATCACTGCTTTATGTTTAGGATTGTTTGTAGTTTCTAATGCTTCTCTAATGTGTTTTATAGTGGGTATGTCTGCATATCTAATATGAACATCATTTTTTAGTCTTGCTGGAGGGATGTAAGGTATCTCAATACCAAAATGCCTATAAAATGTTTTTACTTTTCCAAAATAATTTTTTATTGAACTTACTGCATGTTTTTCCTGAATTTTCCAGTTCCTATAGTTTTTGAGTCTTTTCACTATTTTTCTTCGTTTTGGTCGGATGCCCTGTTCTTCCTCTTCATCTGCTTCATCTATTAATTCTTTTAAAGACATGTTGTTTAATTCTGAGTATTCTCCTAAAATATATGAATAAAGTCTTTTAGTGTTATATGCAAAGTTTCTGTCTATTATAAATTCTTGAAAAATTTCTTCATCTTCAATTTTGTGCATGTTATTTTTTATTGTTTTTTATAATATTTAAAGTTATACATAACAATATAGTTATCTAATGCGAGATACACAATTAGATATTGTTGGAACATGTGATAAAATTGAAATAATTGATGGAAAATATTTTCCAATAAGTATAAAATCATCTAATCCACCTTTGAAAGGAGTTTGGGATGGAGATGCAATAGAATTAATTGCAGCGGCATTATTAATAGAAAATGAATTTGATACCGAAGTATTTGTAGGATTTGTGGATTATTTAAAGTTAGGGGAGAGAAGAGTTGTTGTGATGGATGCAAACTTAAGAAAAAGTTTTTTTAGAATCTTAAATGAAGTCGATGATATTATAACCAATGAAATAATGCCTGAAATTAAAAAAGATAATAAAAAATGTCATAAGTGTGTTTATAATTTGATATGCAATCAAGAAGCAGATTTTGAGTGAATTTTAAAATTATTAAGATATCCTAGAAAACAAGTGAAATACTAACTATTTTCATAAAATAATAAAATTAGAAATAAAAAGTTAAAATAAAAAGTTAAAATAAAAAGTTAAAATAGAAAGTTAAAATAAAATACTAAATAATAAGTACTTGAAAATATATATGTAAAATATAATTACAAACTGATAAATTAATAATATAGGTGAAAAAATGAATGACAAAGAATTAATAAAAAAGTGTGAATCATGTGACTTCTATGATGACAACGATTTAATGGCTAACTGTAGAGCTGTTTTAACAGATTTAGACGAATGTAAAGAAGAATTAGGTCTAAGTGAAGAAGAAGCTGAAACTTACTTAAAAATGGTAGAAAATTTAAAACCACAGGATGTTTCTAAAGTCTTAACTTTAGCTCTTAAAATAAGAGAAAGTGGAAAAATCAAAAACCCTGAAATAAAAAATGATGCTAGTAGATTAATAAGAGCTATAGAAATGAGTTAAACACATTATAACTCTTTTTTAAAAAAATTAACAATAATAAGTATTAATAAATATTAATAAATTTCAATAAATTATTTACTAGTATTATTTTATTTACTAGTATTACTTTTATTTTAAATAATTTTAAAAAGAATTATACTCTCTAAAATATGTGAAAACATTTAAAACTTATTTTTTTTCAATTTTTTAATATCAAAAATAGCAGTATCGGCTATTGCCATAACAGCCATTACTCCTGCTTGTATAGGATCAGATATTACAATGTCTGCTATTTTAGTAACACCACCAGGCATATTTAAACTTATAACAACCAAATCATGTTCAGATTTTACATTTGATACTGATTCAGCTATTTTACCTCCCATTAAAGATCCTGCCAACACCAATGCACTTACTCTTGGAAGTCTAGATAAAGCTTCAACTGCCTCTGAAATGTCGTCTTCACCAACTAAAGGGATTGTGTCAATACTTATTCTTTCCCCTCGTATATTATGCCTATCTGCTTCAGTTATAGCTCCCATTGCTACCTGAGACACTTGAGCACCACCACCAAATATTATAATCCTTTTACCATAAATATCATTAAGAGAACTATGAACTTCAACAGATTGAACGGAATCAATAGATTTTATATCCTCGAGTAATTGTTCAAGGTTATTGATGCTTTCAAGTTCCAGATTAATTGATCCTAAATTGTTTTTTTCGATAAATAGATGAGTATAGCTGATATTTGCACCATAAGATGAAATTATATTAGTTATTTCATCCAAAACTCCTTTTTTTTCAAGACTTTTAATTGTTATCGCAGTGTTTGGCATTTAAACACCTAAATGAATAAAATAAAAATTAACTATAAATAAACCTGATATAATAAATTAATAATAGAAAACTAAAAAATTAAAAATAAAGACTTTTTAAAATTACAAGATTAGAAATAAAAATTAATATACATAATATGTTTTAGACATAATATGATTAATTTTAGATTTATAAAATAATATTAGATATAATATTATCAGATGTAATATTATTAAATATAAAACAATTTTAAATCTTAATTTTCTAATTTTACTAATTCTAAGTCAGCTTTAGCTTTTTTAAACAGAGATAGAAAACTATCTCCTTCACCAACAGGTATAACCTCTAAACCTAAATCCCTATGCTCATCAATCCATTTTTCATTAAAAACAGGGATCTCGACCTTAATAGGTTCATCAGATTTATTAACTAAAATAATATTTCTATATGGAAAATTTCGCTCAACAATATATCCACCAAGGCTTATAATATGATGAGCTCTAACTACAAATTTCAATAAAATCACCGAAATATTAACTTTTATAATATTAAATTTAACTTTTATAGATATTATAAATTTTTATATTTATTATTATTTATATTAATATCTATTTGAAACAATATCTATATATTTGAAATAATATCTATATATTTAAGATAATTATCTATTTAATAATTAAAACAATGATAATTACTACAATAATCCAATAGCAATAGCTAAAACTCCTAAAAGAGATGACGCAATTACAACTGGATAAAACTGCCTATAAGTAAATACTGGAGAGAATGCACTCATTATACCCATTATTACTGGGAAAATAACTGCAACAAGAATATTTACCAAAATCCCCCAAGAGAATATATTAGGTGGAAGCCCAATAAATAAAACTGAAAATAAGGCTCCTAAAGTAAACATTAAAAATCCTCTTGTAATATAAACAAAAGACCTATATTTTGAAGCATATTCCATATAAGGACCTTCAATAACATCAGCTTTAGCTTTTAAAATATTAAAAGGATATTCATTTAAAAGAATCATATAACCAATGAAGAAAACTATAGTTCCAATAATTCCAGCTACTGTAAATAAGAATGGACCATGAACTTGTTGATAAGCAACAATATCTCCAAGGAATATACTACCAGTTATAGCTACAGGTATAAATATTGATAAATATAAAGGGAATGAACCAAAAGCAATCATACGAAATGCTCTATTTGAACTTAAATCTTCAAGATAAGATCTTTGAACATTTGGATGAGTTGCTCCTTTAACAATATCAGGAAATGGAAGTCCAAGAGACATTACAGATTTAGAAAGAGATCCCATCAATACATAAGCAACTTCTTCTACTTTCAAAAATCCAACAATAGCAATAATACTAGCTAATGCTCCAAAAAAATACATTTGAGGAGTTAAAGCCAACAATATTAAAATTACCACAATAAAAGAAACAATAGGTAACGACTTGTAAAGAGTTGGTACTGGTGAATTCGGAGATATATTTTCCTTAAAGAAAAATTTTATAGGAGCCATAATCCCTGGACTAGTGACAGGAGGCCCTATTCTTTGTTGAATTCTCGCCTGAATATATTTTCTTTCAATTCCAGGAAGAAAAGTTCCCACAATAAGGGCTAGAACTAATGTACCAATCACTGCTAAAATTGAATATATGATTGTGATATTTGACATTTTATTTCCTCTTAATTTGTATAGTTTGTTTAAATTATAGTTTATTTAAATCTAATTTATAATTTATTTAAGTTTACTTTTTAAATTTAATTTATAATTATGAAATTTATTAATTATGATTTAAATCTTAATTATTTTAATAGCTCTGTCAGTACAAGTAAAACATGGGTCACACTGAACTATACAGAGCTGTGCATCAGTAACATGATCTCCAATACAGGCAGTTTGCATAGCTCCAATGTTAGACATTGAAGGAGTTCTAATTATACTTCCTCTTACCCGACCATCTTCAATTGCATAAGAATGATATAAAGTTCCTCTTGGAACTTCAATATAACTTTTTATTGTATCACAATCAAACATATCCCAAAATCTATTAACAATAGGACCTTTTGGGAGATTTTTTATAGCTTGACGTATGATATTAATTGCTTCTGGAATTTCAAGAACTCTCATTAATATATTAGATTTCACATCCCCATCATCCTGAGTTACAATGTTAAAATCAAAATCATCATATTCTTTCATAGTAGCTCTAAGATCTTGAGAAATTCCAGTAGCTCTAAGAGTTGGGCCAGATACTTCAAGGGTTTTTGCTTGTTTTTGAGTAATTACCCCAATTCCTTCAATTCTACTCATAACAATTGGATCAGAAACAAATCGATCAGCAAAATCCAATATTCCTTTTTCAAGAGTATTCATGCCTTCAGCAAGTTTTTGAATTCTCATTTCAGTAAGTTCACATCTTGGTCTCACTCCTCCAATTATAGAAGCTCCGTATTGAACACGATTACCCCCAATCATTCGAAGTAATTCCATTACTGTTTCTCTAAGATAAAAAGCTCTCATTGAAAATGTTTCATGTCCTAAAACTTCACATCCATGAGCAAGATAAAGACTATGACTATGTAATCTCTCAAGTTCTTCGACTATAATTCTAATATAATTAGCTCTCTCAGGAACATCAATTCCAAGGCCTTTTTCTGCAGTTAAAACTGAATTCCATATATGAGCATTAGAACAGATCCCACAAACTTTTTCTGTAAGGGCATTTGCTTTTTCAACAGGCAGTCCTTCCATTATTCTTTCAATTCCTCTATGATTAACACCAATAGTAATCTCAGCGTCCCTTACAATTTCATCTTCAACAAAAAGTCGGACCCTATATGGTTCCAACGCAGCAGGATGGACAGTTCCCATTGCAACCTCAGTTTCAATTATTTCCTGCTTTATTGGTCTTTTATCTTCTGTCATTATATCACTTAATTGTAATAATACATTATAATTAATTTTTAAGTAAATTCAAGTATTTAATAATTATGCCTATATAAATATAATAATTTTATTAACCTAACAAATATTTTAGTAGTTTAATAAGTTTTTCTAATTTATTAATTCTAATTTATTAAATTTTATCATATAATTTTAGTATATACTAATTTATTAATTCCATAGCTATCTTAAAATTCCTAGCTATCTTATATAAATTAATATTAAATTCGATATTTAAATATTAAATTAAATAGCCAATCTAATTTTTAAATAGCTAATCAATCTAATTTCAGTAGTTAATCTGCTTCTAAAAGTTTAGGAAGTGCAGCTACTACACCAGAAATTACATCTTCTGGTCTAACAGCACAACCTGGTACTTTAGCGTCCACTGGAATTATGTTCTCAACTGGACCCATAATTTCTTCAGAGGGTATATCACCATGAATATTTTTATAAACTCCACCCATTAAAGCACAAGCTCCTGCAGCTATTACAGCTTTAGGATTTGGAATAGCTTCATAAATTTTTTTTAAAGGTGCTTCATTAAGCTTTGTTACAGGACCTGTAACAACCAAAACATCAGCTTCACGAGGATTCCAAGTTAAAAAAACCTTATATTGCTCAACATCAAATTTAGGTGAAAGAACACAATTAACTATTTCAATATCACAACCATTACATCCTCCAGTATATACTAACATTAAATGGACAGCTCTTGCCCTTGAAAATGACTTAAGGCTCATTAAATCCCTCTATAATTTTTATTTTTATTTATTAATTTTTATTCATTAATTTGATTTATAATATTTATTAATTATTATTTTTAAATCTAATTTTATTATTTATGAAGATAATTATTATTTATAATAATTAGAATAATTATTATTTCTAAATTTAATTATTAATTTTTAAATTTTATTATTATTTACTAAACTTATGTAATTTCTTAAGTTTATTCTCACTAGTATTATTTTTTATCACAGTTTTATCAGATAAATATTGAGATATAAATGAAAGTTTATCTTCAGAAATTTTAAATGGTTTATTCATATGTTCTTCAAGGTCTAATTCGACTTTGCCAACATCATGAGGATGTATTGTAGCTTTTTCACCAAATAATGCATAAACTGGGCAAAAATCATGACAGTAATAACATACAACACATTTTTCTGAATTGAGTTTTGGGACTTGTGTTTTGATCCATCCATCCATCAGCTCTTCAGGAGTTTCTAAATCAACCATATCAATTGCATTAGTTGGACATACATTTGCACAGCCAGAACAGCCAATGCAAGCATTGATAGCTACTTTATCTTTTGGTTTTATTTTACCATTCAGGATATCTTCTCTCATTTCCATATCCGTTACTCTATTAGAAGCAAAAAAAACCTTTTTAAAATTCCCAAAAGCTCCTTCTAGCATTATTCTTATTAAATTTTTCATTCAAACACCATAAAGTTATTCAGTTAAATATTATTATGAAGTTATAATAAATATATTTTTAAATAGATTTTTTAAAATATTCTTGATCATTAAAGATAATTATTATTTATTACTAATTTTATCATTGAAATCTTCAAATTCTCTTTCAAAAATAAATGCTTTTGCAGGACAGGCATTACGACATGCACCACAATAAATACATTTACTATCATCCACCATCATCATTCCAACATCTTCTCTATCAATAATAGCGTCTTCAGGGCAAATTCTATAACATAATTTACAATTCATACAAAGCTTATTATCAATTAAATTGAAGCCATTGGAGATGCGTTTTTTAGCCATTGTAGTTTTTGGAATTGCATCTACAGGACAATGAATTCCACAAGTTTCACAAAGAATACATTTATCCATATCGACTTCAATGGTGCCTCTTTTTAAAGTAATAGCATCTTTAGGACAGAGTTCACTACATATTCCACAGGATATACAATCATCTGAAACAGAGCCATCCCACTCAGCTGTAATAAATTTACGAGCATTCTGTCTATCACATACTTTAACACATTTACCACAAGAAACACAATAACCATTAAGTGCAAATTCATCATTTTCGTCTTCTTTAAGTGTAGAAACAGGACATGAATCAATTGATTTTTGATTAATTTTTTCAAACCCAACATCAGCTTTTAAAAGTTCTTTAGCTAATGCCATATCATCTTGAGCTAGATATTTATCTCCAAAATCAGATATTATATTATTATTACTTTTAATATCTTCATTATTAGTACTAACTTTATCATTAGTGTCAAATGCATCATCTAAAATATTATCAAGAAGTTCATTATCAAATTCATTATTATCCAATTTATTATCTTCTAATTTATTATCTTCTAATTTATTTTTAGCTCCTTGAATATTAATAGAAGGATCAAAACGCATCTTACCATTAATTTGTTTTAAAGCACCAGTAGTACTATTATCGGCACATAAACCACAATTAAGGCATGAAACAATTGAACCAGTTATTTCATCCTCAGGTTTAATAATATTAACTTCAAAGTTGTCTGCTTTAATAGCACCATTTGGACAATTTTTAAGACAATTCAAACACAAAACACATTTATCATGATCAATAACACCATTTTGAATGGCATCTGCAGGACAAACATCTGTACAAACCCTACACTCCGTACAAACACCTTTTTGATTTATATTAACATCAATAGCTTTAGTAGGACAATAATACTCACACCGCCCACATAAGATACAATTTTCATGGTCTGTTCCAACAAAGTTTCTTTTGGTATGAGACTTTGAAGATTTAGATTCGTTTAATGTAGGAATAGCTAAATTAAGTGATTTTAAAAAGTTTAATTGTTTCTCTTCAATTAAATCAAAGCCATCTATCCTAGATTTAGTTGGGCAAGAATCAACACAAATTCCACATCTTGCACAGATACCTTTAGTCATTCCATTTTCAATGTGAATACTATTAACTGGGCAAGTAAATTCACATACTCCACAGCCATTACATTTGGCCCTATCAACTACATACCCCCCATATCTATTTTTGAAGATAGCTTGATTTGGGCAAGCCTCAAAACAAGCCCCACAAGTAATACAGCTGAAAGCCTTACCATTTATAAGGCGAATAGCTTCAGTGGGACATATTTTAACACATTCTCCAATCCCTTCACATTTATTTGTTGATAAAAACATGATTTAACTTCCTATCATCGTAAATTCTTTTTATAATTGAATTTTTTATAATTAAGATTATTATAATTAAATTTTTTATAATTAAACTTATTTTTTATAATTTAAATTTATATAATTAAATTTCATATAATTGAACTTTATAATTAATTTTTTTATAATTAATATTTTATAATTAATATTTGATATAATTAAATTCTTTATAATATTAAAATTTTCATAATTTAACTTATGATTAAAATTTATATGATTAAATATATTATATGATTAAATTTTATATAATTAGATTTTATATAATTAAACTTCATTTAGTTGAACTTTTATAATTAAACTACACATATCCTATTTAGTTTATTGGGTTTTTGATATTATTTTTTTAATTACATTTCCAACTATCAAACCAATAGCTGCAGACAGAAATGATGTGGATATAGGCACATCATCAAAAAATGGGTATGGGCCAGATTGCCATGCAATTATAAGAGCTACTAAAAATATGATAACATAAGATCCTATTGTGAGATTAATACTACTAGTATTCCTAACTCTTATTCCTACAACAAATCCTATTAAAAATCCAAATATTACAGGGCCTAAGTATAACATATATTCAATCTCCTATATTTAGAGAATCTTTATTACCATTGGTATTTTTACTATCCATATTAGATTTACTATCATTAGTATTTGTTTCATCTTCTTTATCATTAACATGTTCTTTAATCTTATCAAACTGTGAAAAAGCTATTACAACAGCACTTAAACCAACAAATACCTTAAAACCTACCAATATATTAAAGTAAGGAACTATTCCTGCATTAGTAGGGTCCGGATAATGAAATATATTAACAATATATTGTGGAAGTATATTATAAAAATCTGTACCTACATTATATAAAAAGAATCCTGTAGTAAACAAACCAACTAAACCTAAGATTATATAACCCATAGCACCAATACTTTCAATTGCAGATATAAAGTCATGGGAAAAGTTTATAGGGCTTTTTTCAACACCATAAACTATAATACATAAAATAACTCCAGCAGCAATCATTGCTCCTCCTTGGAAACCACCACCAGGAGTTATATGGCCTCCCAAAATAGTCATAACTCCAAAACATACTAGTATAAAAGCACATGGAAATGCAAATAATTTAAGAATAGGACTCATCATTCTCTCTCCTTTATTCTTTCTCCTTAGAATTTCCGTCAACAATACCTCTTCCAAACACTAAAAGAATAACAATTACAGCAGTTACTAATATTAAAGATTCTCCAAGAGTATCATAACCTCTCCAATCAAAAACTACTAATGTAATCATATTAGGTTCAATTGAAGTACCTAATGCATTATAAATTTTACTAATACCAGGATTTATAATACTTTTAAAACCGAACATAACTTCAAGTAATGTAAAAGAGAAAAAAGCTGTTGAAATAGACAGTATTAAAGTTCTAATACCAGTATAATTATTAGAATTATCTTTTTCACTAGAATCTTTTTTATCTCTAACATATTCATTATTTTCATTAGACATGGTTAGTTCCCCAATAAATTACAGTAATCAAAATTCCTAAAGTAAGAATCGCATAAAAAGTCATCTTTTCCAAAGATTCACTTTGTTCTCTTTTAAGCCTTGGAATAAGTGGCATATTACCAACTAAAAATACTCCTAATACTAAAACAACAATTATTGTTAAAAATATATTAATATGTCTAAGTAAAATTGCTGCTATTAGAATAGTTGAAATTAAAGTTAATTCAGCAGCTAATGCTGAAGAAACAAGCTCATTTGTAGCTGAGTCTTCACCTATTTTTTCTTTAATATTAATTATATTTTTAAGTGAATTAACAATTTTATCATAAAATCCCATCTAAATCAACCCCATTGCAAGTTGTGAAATGCTATCTGTAGCTAATTGAGGGAAAAGTCCAAGTATGATACATATTAACAATAATACTCCAATAGCAACTATAGATGACTTTGGTAAAGGTTTATCAGAAACCACTAGATCATTCGGCTTTGGTTTTAAATATATTGAATGGTATGCTTTCATGAAAACCATGAATGTTACAATACTAACTAAAACTGCTATAATAGATATTTCAGGGAATCCAGAATCTAGAGATGCTTGAACAATCATCAACTTACTCTGAAATCCATTTAATGGAGGTACACCAGCCATCGCAAACCCACCAATCAGAACCATAATCGCAACTATAGGATTATGCTCTAACATACCACCAAGTTTTTTAGTGTTTGAAGTTTTTGTAAGATATAATATAGTTCCAAATCCAATGAAAAGTAAAGCAGTTACTATGATCTCATTAAGTGCTTGAAAAAGGCCTGCAGTAATAGATAATTGAGTTGCAAGACCAAATCCAAGTCCAATATAACCTAACTCACCTACAGCTAGAAATGCAATCATTTTTCTAAAGTCAGTTTGCATAATAGCCATTGTAACACCTAAAATCATTGCAAGTAATGAAAATATTACAATCAATGTTTTAAAGAAAGGCAAATATGAGAATATTCTAAATATAGCAATTCCTATTGAAATAAAAGTGATTACAGTAAATGTTTGAAGTAAAGCTGCAGAATTTGGAAGAGCTTTACTATAAATTCCTGATTTTATAGTATGGAATGGAGGCAATCCTGAAACATATAACCAACCAAAGAATATTAAACTAAATGCAAATAAAAGAGTTGGTGAAAGAGGATCTACTAAATTATGTGAAATTGCATAAACAATATCAGTGATATTTACACTACCAACAGCACCTAAAACAAACCCTATACCTAAAAGTAAAAGTGGACCACCAATAGAACCTAAAATCATATATTTAAGAGCTGTTTCATAATTATTATCAGATTTAGAAGTTAATATAATTCCTGTTTGAGCTAGTGCAGCTATTTCAAAAAACACATACATATGAAAAATATCATCTGAAAGCATGATTGCTGTAACTGCCGCTGTTCCCATAAACATTAAAAACATTAAAGGACCAGATACTCTTTTATTTTGGCTTAATGATGTGAATATTGCAAAAAATGCTACAATTCCTAATATAAATATGAATATTTTCTGAAATGCCTCATAAGAATATGTAACAGCAGGATGAAATAGTGCTATTGTTGAATTCTGTAAATTTGCTGGAAGAGTAGAGAGTAACGTTGGATCAGAGATTAAAGGAGCATGTCCACCGAAAAAATACACCCCATAATTTGCCAATAAAGGAATAGCAGGAATTACTATAGCTACAAAAATAGCTAATAATTTTACAGTTCTATCCTTTTTATGGAATAAATTCAATAGTAAAGCACATATTATAGGAATAATTACCATTAGAGGAATTAATTCATTCATCAGTACCACCCATTTCATTAGCTACATTTTTTGTTTTTCTATCCCCTAATATTTCAGAAGCACTTAAAGTACCATACTTTTTGTATAAAACCATAGATATAGCCAACATTACAGCTAAAGTACTTGCACCTATAACAATACTTGTGAGAACTAATGCTTGAGGCAATGGGTAAGCAGAATTTGCAGCAAACCATTCTTGGGTCATTCCCGGCATAATAATTGGAACTACGCCACCAGATTTATAACCAAGAGCAATAATAAATAAATTAGCTCCTTCTTCAATAAAAGCTATTCCAATAATCTTTTTTATTATATTATCAAGGAATATCGCCGCAAAAAGTCCTACAATTATAAATCCTGCTGATGTAAGCAAAGACATCAGCTGAGTGTCACTTAGAATCAAGAGAATGTCAGTCATTTATCATCCATCCTTTGAGTTTTATAAATAGCCATTGCTAAAAATACTGGAACAATTGCAGATCCTACAATGGCTTGAGTTAAAGCTACGTCTGGAGCAAGTAAGAATTGAAAAAGAAAAGCTACACATACACCATTAATTCCTGTGAGAATAGCTGCTTTAAGCAAGTCTCTTTGCATTATTGCAAGGATACATCCTAAAACTGCAATAAACATCACAACAACTTCAATCATGATTTTTTCCCCTATTTCGGTTTAAATTTCGGTTTAAATTACTATTTTCAATATCATCAGTACTGACTTCTTTAATAGTTACATTATTAGCTAGATTTTCAGTCACACTATCAGTTAAATTGTCAGTGCCATTAGTAATAGATTCAGAATGATTAGAACCTGAAAAATTATTTTTACTATCAAATTTATATTTAGATTTAGTTACAGTAATGTCATTTTTTCCAATAGCTAACTTATTGTAATCATTATCATTAATTTTACCAGTTAAATTATCATCAGACTCGTAATTACGATCATCTTCACCATAATAGTATGCATTAGCCATCGCATGAGCTAAAAATGGAGCTAATACAAAATAAATACCTGCAACAAGGAATTGACCTAATCCAATCATTGCTAAAACACATGCAATATCAACCATACCTAACATATGAATTCTTGCATAAATTACTTTATCAATATCATCATCAAGACGAAGAATTCCAATAGCAGTAATTAGAACTATAATAGCTGCAATAATAAGACAGATTGATTGAATAACTTCTACTAAAAGTTCAATCATGACTAAACCTCCTCAATGCCACAGCAAAAGCTATTGTGCCTACTACTCCAAGAAGAAGTAATGCTAAAGCAATATCTTTGTAGAAATCGATTGTATAAATATTTCCTACAATCAAAAGGAGTACTGATATAGCTAAAGAAAATGTGGAACATCCAATAAGCCCCATAGCTATTGTTTTATGTGTAAGTATTCTAACAGCTGCAAACATAAATATTACAAGAGCAACTATTAAGATATATTCTGAAATTAGCAATATACTCATTTTTATCACATTCAAGTAGATTATAAAATTTAATGATTATTAAAACATATAACTGTTAATGTAGTTATCAATACAATTTAATTATCAATGTAATTTAGTTATTAATTTAGTTTAATTATCAATATAGTCATAAAAATTGATATAAAGATTATTAAAAAATTTAACCCATATTTATTTAACCAACTTCAATATTATTAATATAAACCTTATTTTTAATTTAATATTTTTGATTTATACCATAATCTAAATTATAAAATTATTCTAACATCTTTTTAATGTAAGGTTCGAATGGAATAACATCTTTTACATCCCTTGGCGCTATAATAGCAACTTTAAGAATTTGATTTTCACTATCAATATCGATAGTCAATGTTCCAGGAGTAAGGGTAATACTATTAGCCAATAATGTTTGGGAAATTGGTCTAGTCAAATCAGTTTTAATATCAATGACTACTGGGTCAATTGTTTTGCCTCCTTTAGCAGATCTTATAGCAGTGTCAATTGTTGATTTGATTATTTCCCATATAAGTACTATTACATAAGCAATGCCATAATAAATTCTGTTTAAAAACATTTTAAAGGATCTCCATCAAAAAATTTGAAATACAATAATCATAAGATATTTATTTATCAATTTACATTAAGATAGAATATTTCATTAAATTTTCTTCAAAATACTATTAAAATCATAAATTAATTATTCAATATGTATTTTACTTTCAATGTATTATTATTATTTTAATGAAAAAGTATTATCTTATGTTTCAAATAATGACAATTTCAATTAGTCATGATTAATAATTAAATTTTAAAGTATATAAAAATTTTCCTTTATGATTCCTTTAAATAAATCTTAAAGAAATAAAAAATCTCAAAAATATCTTTATTTATGGAAAAATCAGTCAAAAATAATAATTATAGGTAAAAAAATATTTTAAAATAGCTAATAATAAAATAAGAATTAAACAAGCTACTGCAAATTTTTTGTGTACTTTTTTTGATGAAAATGGTCTAAATAACTCAATACCTGCAGGAGTTAAAGAATCCAAAATAAGGTGAGTTAAAAACCCTAAAAATAATGGCAAAAAGAAACATATCATCATTTGATTGATAAAAACTAAATTAAAATCTGTTATTAGATTTATACCGATTATCGTATTTATAGAATAAATTAACCAATTAATAAAATTATATGAAATATCAAATGTAGTGAAAAACGAATAATACTCAATTGGTAAGAATATAATTCCCAATAAGAATAATACTATGAAAGGAACAATCAAATTTTTATTTATAGTTAGTATCCCTAATACTAATACAATTATAACAGTAGAAACCAGAAAATAATTCTCAATGTTGTTCATTATAGCTAAATATTCTAAAGAAGGATAAATCAAAAAAATTCCCATAATGATAACTATTGATAACAGTAAAGATAATAAAAATATTCCTAAAATAGAATGAGTAAATCCCCTATGATTCGAAAAATAAAAAATAATTGGAATTATAAGGAAAATTATTCCTACAAGATAAGGTAAATTAGCTATATAGAGAATTATAAAAGAAATAAGTCCTATAATGATCATTTTATATACATTCAACTTTTTGATATTATGATCAAAATCTGGTAAACTAGCACCAATAATAACAAGTACAATAGATATAGGATTTTGAAAGAATATCAATGAAGTTAAAATTGCAAATAGAACATGTTCTTTATAAGAAGAAATAGAATCACCAGTTAACTAAATAGTGAAATAAATAATACTCAATAATATCCAATAATATAATTGGTAATAGTAAGATTGATATTTAATATATTTATTAATTTTGTGAGCATTTGAAAAGTAATATAAAATTAAAATAAATGGATAAACTATAGACTAGATAAAATATAGATTAAAACATAGAATAAACCAATAAATTAAGTTAAATAGAATAACCTATAGATTAAAACAATAGAATAAATAAATTAAGTTAAATAGAATAACCTATAGATTAAAATAAATAGAATAAACCAATAAATTAAGTTAATAGATTAATCTAAGTAGATTTATAATTAAAGATTAAATTTATATTTAAAAAATAAATTTATATTTAATATGAACTAAATTGAATCTTTTGAAATTATTCCAAAATAGGATAAATAATACTCCATCTGATCTAACGATCGTTCCCATGCTTCTTTTTTAGCTATTCCATTAGGTGATAGAACTTCACATGTAACTGCAGGAATTAATGCAATATTACACTCATCTTCAAGAGCTCCTTTATATGCATTTCCAGCGTTTTTATAAAAAAGTAATTCAGATTTTGTAGAGTCTGAAATATACTTAGCAATTTGGAAACTTTCAGGAGATGGTTTCATTGTACAAAAGATTCCTTCCTTTCCTGGCATGCTATTTATAGAAGTAGAATGAAAATCTCCAATAGAATTTAAATTGAACTCTTTTATTTTAGATAAAATTTCATTAGTTATAGAACCTTTAACAGAAGTTATTCTATTTAAATCAACGCCATTAAACCATCTTGAATTATCCATTGTTGATTTTGGAGAAGAAAAAGGAATTATATAAATAGTACCAGATATTTTATCCTCTTTTTCTAATTTTTCAAGTTTATGAATAAGTTTAATAGCAGCAATCTGAGGAGACAATTCATTACCATGAATTCCTGCAATTATCATGACTTTTGGAGAAGAAGAGCCAAATTTAATTATAGGAGTTCCTTTAATAGATTCCTTTAAAATTTTCCTTGATATAGATGTATTTGGAATATTTTCAAAAATCTGACTATTAGCAGCTATATACCCTCCAGAATCATTAGAAATACGACCTATTTTTAAGCTATCATTTGATTTAGATCTATTAAACATTCCAGAATTTTTTATATCAGATTCAATTTTTACAGAACTAATTAAATCTTCTTTTTTCTCATTTTTGAAATCTATATAGCCTTTAATATAAGTCCCCCATTAGAATTTTATTATTAATGAAAGTTAAATAAATAAATTCAATATAATAGGTAATAATAAATCAATTTTAATCAATAAATTAAAACATATTTAATACATATGATGCATTGATTATATTAACTTAACTCATAGATTATTTAAAGCTATTCTATAATATATCCTTATTTAAAAATTTTTTACAACATATCTAAATATATTCTATAAATACACGAAATTGTATTTCAAGCATAATTGCTTATAAAATCTACCATCATGTCATAAAATTAT
Organism: Methanobrevibacter arboriphilus; assembly: GCF_019669925.1. Classification (NCBI taxonomy): domain Archaea; kingdom Methanobacteriati; phylum Methanobacteriota; class Methanobacteria; order Methanobacteriales; family Methanobacteriaceae; genus Methanobrevibacter; species Methanobrevibacter arboriphilus. The sequence goes on along the minus strand of NZ_AP019779.1, from coordinate 1,618,711 downwards.
ACATTCTCATTGAATAAAATAGCAATATAAATATATGTAAAATCACTCATAAATTAGTTATTAACTAGACTATTAAATATTTACTATTGAATATAATAAATATTTAGAATAATAATAAATAAATTTTAAAGATATATACATATAATTATTATTCATGAAAAGTTTATTTTTGTATTTGTTATTATATTATAAATATCATTATAATTAATACTATAAGTATTTAAATCAAAAAATAGCTTAATTTAATAATTATCTGATTTATTAAAATAAATATCAACTCTAGATTTATCATTAATCTCATTATTAATACTATTTAATTAACTTATTGAAGACATACTAATAAATAAACAATAAATACTAGGATTTTAGATAATAATTATTATGATAGATGATGAATAATACAATAAATAGATTAATATTATTAATACTATAATAAAAGATACTATAATGATAATAATTTATAATAAAGAATATTATTATAATGAATGATAATTTACTGAATATTATCATACTAAATAATAATATATAGAATAATGACCTATTGAATATTGATGTGCTAAATAATTACATACTAAATAACAGTATCTTAGAATAATATTATACTAAATAACAGTATACAGAATAATAGTATACAGAATAATTAGAAATACTAATAATTAATTAAAAAATTATATAAAATAATAATAAAAATTATTAATAAGAAAATTTTATTAATAAGAAAACTATTAAGAATAAAAATTTAGGCTTGCCTAAACATTTATATAATATGAAGTACAATTTATACTTGTGAAATCTAAAACATCCTAAAATAAAATTTTAGAAAATAGGTCTCATTCCTTAATTGGTAAAAATGTTCTCTCAAATGTGTCATCTCAGCTTTATTTTAATAAAATACCAATTAAGGACTTTTCTTCTGTCTTATATTTAATTAAATACTATAAAGCTAGACATTAAATTAATTATTATAAATTAACTACTATTTTTAATATTTAAAACATTTTAGAGCCTAAATTAATTTATAATCAAAATAATACAAATAGTCCTAATAATTACAATAATATCAATATTTAATTATCTTTAATTTAATTATCTTTAAATATTATAATAGATAGAATTTAAAATATTGTATTTTAAATTTATTATTTAATACTTTATTTGATGATATTATTATTCACTAACTTTTTACTTTATTAATTAAATATCAAAGTAATAAATTATTTAGCTAAATTAACTTACTAACTAATGATGAACTTATAATATAACAACGAAATTATAAGATAAAAATTAAGCTTTAATTGTTTAATCTAAAAATATTTAAATTAAAAGTAGTGAATCCTTTAAATTAAAGATAATGAATCCAATAATTTTATTGATTAATTATTTATAATGTTAAAATAATATTAAACTCCAAAAATATGGTGAATTAAATGGAAAAAGTAGTGCTTGCATTTAGTGGTGGATTAGATACCACTGTATGTGTTAAATTGTTAGAAGAAGAATATGATTTAGAAGTGGTAACTGCATGTGTAGATGTTGGTCAGCCAAAAGAAGAAGTTGAAAAAGCAGAAGAAGCAGCTAAAAATCTTGGAGTAAAAAAACATTACACAATCGATGCTAAAGATGAGTTTGCAAATGAATATATATCTAAAGGAATAAAATCAAATGCAGTATATGAAGGATACCCATTAAGTACTGCTCTTGCAAGACCATTAATAGCTATGAAAATCATTGAAGTAGCTTTAAAAGAAAATGCAAAAGCTATAGCTCATGGATGTACTGGTAAAGGAAATGACCAATTCAGATTTGAAGCAGTAATTAGATCAATGTCTGATTTTGATATAGTTGCTCCAATTAGAGATTTAAACTTAACAAGAACAGAAGAGCAAGAGTACGCTGAAAAACATGGAATCCATATCTCTTCTGACAAAATATACAGTATAGATGAGAATGTTTGGGGAAGATCAATAGAAGGAGATATTCTTGAAGACCCTGCTAATGAACCTCCTGAAGAGATTTATGCATGGACTGCATCATCTGAAAATGCAAAAGACAGACCTACAAAAGTAGCTATTGAATTTGAAGAAGGAGTTCCAATAGCTATTGATGGAAGAATCATGCCACTCTTTGAGCTTATAGAAGAAGCTAACAAAATAGCTGGAGAAAGTGGGATTGGAAGGATAGATACAATAGAAAATCGTATGATTGGCCTTAAAAGCAGAGAAATCTATGAAGTTCCAGGTGCATTACTGCTAATTCGTGCTCATCAAGCTTTAGAAGAATTAGTTCTTACAAAAGATGAAATATTATTCTCAGAATACATGAGTACAAAATATGCAGACTTAGTTTATAATGCTCTTTGGCAAGAACCTCTTAGAGATGATATGGATCAAGCTATTGACAATATGCAATTAAGAGTAACTGGAAAAGTAGTTTTAAAACTCTTCAAAGGATCAATTCTTCCTTTATCACGAGAATCTGATTACAGCTTACATGATATTGAACATATAAGTTTTGAAGATAAAGAAAACGATCAAAAAGAAGTTGAAGGTATGATTAAACACCATGGACTTCAAGCAGCTATCTACCAAAAATTAAACAAATAAAATAAAGAGCTCTATTAAAAAGCTTTTATTTTCCTCAATTATCTTTTTATTCTTTTAATTACTCTTTTATTTATTTTTTTATTTATTATTATTTTATTGTATTTTTATATTTTCAATTTTTTGTATTTTATTAATATTCTAATATTTTTATCATTATAATAGAGTTTATTTTCATTTTCATTCTAACTTTTTAAAATTTTATTGAAACATTAATCATTTAAATTTTGTTATTTAATCATTTATTTTTGAATTTGTTTTTTAAATTTTGTTATATCGAATAAATAGGATTTATAAATAGTATAATGAATAAAATAGTAAATATAGGAATGAATTCAATGATAAATCTAAGAATAAATTTAATAATGAATATAATAACGAATCTAAGAATAAATATAAAAAAAGAAATTTTCATCAATAAAATAAACATAGCTTTTAAGAATAATTAGAAAAAAACTAATATAATTAATCATATATATTTACTTATGAACAATAAAGTAAAAGACCTTGTTGTGGATAAAGATGTTAGATGTCCACTTTGTGGTGGAGAAATGAAAAAATCAGGATCTTTAAAAGGGAAAAGCAAATTTAAATGTGTTATTTGTGGATATGAACTATAAATTTAATGATATAAAATATAATACTATTAAATACTATTATATAATTATCATAGAACACTAATACAAAATATCATCTCCATAAAAGACATTATGATATAAAAAAAGAAAAACAATATAAATAATATAAAACAAAATTAGTAATTTGAATTTTACAAAATTAATAGATAAAAATATTATGTAAATATATTTATGTAAATATATTTTAAGTGTATAAATATCTTTTATCTAAATATTTATTTTCAATTTTAGGTGAATTAATTGCAATATTATGTAAGTCCCTTTAATAAAGAAGCTAAATTAAAGTTTCCAAAAAAAATCACAATTTACGACACAACACTTCGTGATGGTGAGCAAACTCCTGATGTATGCCTAAATCCAGAAGAAAAATTAGAGATAGCTAAAAAACTTGATGAACTTAAAATTCATCAAATAGAAGCAGGTTTTCCTATTGTATCTAATCAAGAAAGAGAAGCAGTAAAAGCTATAGCTAATGAAGGATTGAATGCACAAATCATATCTTTAGCTAGAACAAAGAGAGAAGATATTGATAGAGCACTTGATTGTGATGTAGATGGCGTTATAACGTTTATGGCAACTTCAGACCTTCATCTTGAACATAAGCTACATTTAAGTAGAGAACAAGCATTAAACGTATGTATGAACTCTATTGAATATGCTAAAGATCATGGTTTATTTGTAGCTTTTTCTGCAGAGGATGCTACAAGAACTGATCTTGATTATTTAAAAAGAATTTATAAAAAGGCAGAAGATTTTGGAGCAGATCGAGTTCATATTGCAGATACAGTAGGTTCAATCAGTCCTCAAGGAATGGACTTTCTTGTAAAAGAGCTTAAGAAAAATTTAAATATTGATATAGCTATGCATTGTCATAATGATTTTGGCATGGCTCTTTCAAACTCTATATCAGGACTTCTTGCAGGAGGAAGTGCAGTTTCAACTACAATAAATGGAATTGGTGAAAGGGCAGGGAACACTTCTCTTGAAGAGTTAATAATGGCTTTAAGAATTATTTATGGTATAGATTTAGGATTTAAGATAAAACACATACAAGAGTTATCAAAAACCGTTGAAAAATATACAAAACTCCCAGTACATAATAATAAACCAATTGTAGGAAGAAACATATTCCGACATGAATCTGGAATACATGTAGATGCAGTTATTGAAGAGCCACTTACATATGAACCATTTTTACCAGAAATGGTTGGTCAAAAACGCCAATTAGTCCTTGGAAAACATTCTGGTTGTAGAGCTGTAAAGGCTAAACTTGATCAATGTGGTGTTGAAGTTACAAAAGACGAACTCTGTAAGATTGTAGAGGAAGTAAAAAAGAACAGAGAAGAAGGAACATACATTGATGATGAAGTCTTCAATCATATTGTTAAAACAGTTAGAGGGCCATTTGATATTTAAATCATGAAGTTCAATAAGGTTCTAAGGAAAATTATAAAGAGTGTTAAAATTGAATATTACAGAAAAAATCCTTTCAAAAAAAGCAGGTTATGATGTATCACCTGGTGAAATAATAGAAATTGATGTAGACCTAGCTATGTCTCATGATGGTACATCACCTCCAGCAATTAAAACTTTTGAAAAAATAGCTAAAAAAGTCTGGAACCCTGAAAAAATTGTTATTGTGTTTGATCATACTGTTCCTCCAAATACAATTGGGTCTGCAGAATTTCATAAAGTAGCGAGAAAATTTGGAAAGGAACAAGGAATAAAAAATCTTTATACACATGGTGAAGGAATATGCCACCAAGTTTTGCCTGAAAAAGGACTTGTAGAACCCGGGCAAGTTATTGTTGGTGCAGACTCCCATACTTGTACTTATGGAGCATTTGGAGCATTTTCGACAGGAATGGGTGCAACAGACATAGCTATGGTTTATGCTACTGGTAAAACTTGGTTCATGGTTCCAGAATCATATCGTATTGAAATTAATGGCAATTTACCAATTAATGTAACATCAAAAGATATTATTTTGAATGTTATAGGCCATATAGGTTCTGATGGAGCAACTTATAAAGCATGTGAATTTTGTGGTGAAACTATTGATAATTTAGATGTTAGTTCTAGAATGACAATTACAAATATGGCAATTGAAATGGGTGCTAAAAATGGAATAATGGAGCCTAATAAATTAACATTAGATTATATTGCAGAGAGAACTAATAAATCCATTGATCAATTAAATGTAGTTAGGTCAGACAAGGATTCTGTATATGAAAAAGAATTTTCTTTTGATATAAATGAAATAGAACCTCAAATTGCCTGTCCTAATGATGTAGACAATGTTAAAAATATATCAGAGGTTATTGGAACCCATATTGACCAAGGTTTTATTGGTTCATGTACCAATGGGAGATTAAAGGATTTAAAAGAAGCAGCAAGAGTTATAAAAGGTAAAAAAGTTCATCCTGATGTTAGACTAATTGTTTCTCCTGCTTCAAAAGAAATTTATGAAATAGCTATGGAAAAAGGGATTCTTAAAACATTTATGGATTCTGGAGCTATTATTTGTAATCCTGGATGTGGACCATGTTTAGGAGGACACATGGGTGTTTTAAGTGAAGGAGAAGTTAGCATATCCACTACAAATAGGAATTTTAAGGGTAGGATGGGAGATCCTAAATCTGAAGTTTATTTATCCAATGCAGGAGTAGTTGCTAGTTCTGTTATAAAAGGGTATATAGAAAGTCCTGAAAATATATTATAAGCTGAAATAGATTATAAACTGAAAATATATTATAAATTGAAAATAAATTATAAATTATTTGAGGAATTTTATGAATAAAAAAGAGCTTAGAATTATTGATAAGATAGAAAATCTTGAAAAAAAAGGTGCTAAATTATCAAACACCCAAAAAATACTTTTAGCAACAGACGGTTCTGTTACTACAATACTTGATGTCTTAGTGGGAGAAATTAAAATTAAAACCTTGAAACAGGAATTTCAAGAAGCTAATAGTGACATAGCTAAGCTTCTTAGTATTGATGAAGGTGAAATAGTAAACTATCGTGTTGTTGTAATGTATAACGATAATTCTCCCCTAATTTATGCAACATCATATATTCCTATTAAAAGATTAACATCAGAATTTAAAAAGGACTTAATAAGTGCAGATATTCCTATTGGTAGAATTTTAAGAAAATACAATATTGAATCTAGAAGAGAAATTCAAACAGTTCAAATTGAAAAAACCCCCAAAGAAGAATTGAAAAATATTTTTAAAACAAATGCTAATTTTTTAAGTAGGGATTATCATATTATACATAATGATGAAATATTGATTTGGATTGAAGAAAAATTCCCTATCGATTCATTTTTAAAGAATTATAAAAATTAAAAACTATAAAGTCTTTATATTCTTTATTCTTTATATTCTTTATATTTCTTATTCTTTATATTGTTTATAAGAGTATTAATACAAAAAATTAAAATCATTATAAGATTTAAAATAATAATATACATATTAAAATTAATATAAAGTTTAAAATTAATATAAAATCTAAAATTATTACATAAAACAAAACTAATATAAATCATGAAAAATAATTTTTAACTTCAGATTAGTGTTCATAAGGGTGTTTTAATGGGAGTTAAATTCAAAGATATTATAGAACCAGAAATTATAAATTTCAAAGATTTAAATGGTAGAACAATAGCTATAGATGCAGCTAATTCTTTATATCAATTTTTATCAAGTATTCGTCAGGCTGATGGAACACCATTAATGGATAAAAATGGAAATATAACCTCTCACTTGAGTGGAATATTATATAGAACTTCAAATATAGTTGAAAAAGGTATCAAACCTATTTATGTCTTTGATGGAGAGCCCTCTGAGTATAAAGAAAACACCATAAATGAAAGGCGTGAAATAAGACAAGATGCAGAAAAAAAATGGAAAGAAGCTCTTAAAAAAGGAGATGAACAAACAGCAATGAAGTTTGCAAAAAGATCATCTCGAATGTCACCATATATCCTTGAATCTGCAAAAGAACTTTTAGAAATAATGGGAATCCCTTATGTTCAATCATTTGGAGAAGGAGAAGCTCAAGCTTCTTATATGGTTTTAAACGGAGATGCATGGGCAGTGGCTTCTCAAGACTATGATTGTTTACTTTTTGGTGCTAAAAAAATCATTAGAAATCTCACAATAAGTGGAAACTTATCTGATTTAGAATATCTAGAACTTGAGAATGTTTTAAACAGATTAGAAATTACAAGAGAACAGCTAGTTGATATTGCAATAATGGTTGGAACAGACTTTAATCCTGGAATAAAAGGTATTGGTGCAAAAACTGGCCTCAAAATAGTTAAAAATTCAAGCATAGAAAAATATATAAAAGAAAAAGGCATTGCATTTGATTTGAATCTTGAAGAACTCAAAAATATCTTTTTAAATCCAAACATTAATAAAAATTATAGTATCAAATGGAGAAGTGTTGATAAAACTAAAATAGTTGATTTTTTATGTAAAAAGCATGATTTTTCTGAGGAAAGAGTGCTTAGTGCTGTTAAAAAAATGGAAAAACTAAATACTACTCAAAAAAGCCTTGAAGATTGGTTTGGAAAGTAATCATTGAGACATTTATTTTATCAACAAAATAATTTTTAATAAAAATATTTCTTTTAATAAAGATATCTTTTTTAATAAAGATAGCTAATTTAATAATACTATTCTTAATATATTTATTCTTAATATTTTTGTTATTAATATTTTTATTTCAAAATTTTATTCAATACATTTATTTTTAATATTTCTATAATTATTTTGAATAATTACTAATTTTATAAATATCTAAAACTAATTTTTCTTTGATTTTATTAAAACAGATTTTTGTTAAAGTATCTCTAAAAAGGAGGAAATTTTTCACCAAAAATTTCTTTTGCATATTTTACAGCTAGTTCAACTTGTTTTGGATATTTTTTTATCATTATTCTTTGAAATTCATCCCTAGTTTTTACTTTAGATAATATTTTAATAATTTTTAAATAAGTATTAAATGATTTATTTAGATTATAGTTATTTACATTATCATCTTCATTTACATTATATTTAGATATATCATTCTTAGCTATATCTTTATTTACATTATATTTAGCTATGTCATTCTTATTTATATTGCCTTCAGTTATACTACTCAAATCATTCCAATATAGCTTTTTGTTAATACAAGGAATTTCTAAAGTTTTGCAAATAGTTTCCATTTTAAAATATTTTTTTCTGATAAGTGGAGAAACAGAACTTATTAAAACATGATTCTCAAGATCAATAAGAGGTGGAACACCTTGAGATTCACGCCTATTTGGGGAAATCAGATTTTCATAATTTTTAATATTATAGCAATGAAGTTCTATATAAAAATCAGGATTATGTTTTTTAATAAGGTTTATAATAGTTTTACCAATCTTAGTTTCATAATATTCTTTTTTTATAGTAGAGATATATTCTGTATAATCAAAATTATAAATAAAAGTTTTACCCTTAGAAAAATCAGAATAAGAGATTGATTTAAGAAAATCAATAGTAGTTTCACCTTCATGACCGTGAATTCCACCTACAAATAGTTTTGTAGGCCCTTTTCCTTTATCGATAAATCTATAATATGACATAGAATATATAAATAAGATATATTTTGTATAAATCTTGTATAAAATTATAGAAAGGTTTGTAAAAAGGAAAGAAATATAAATAAATTTAAGTTCCTTCTTGCCAATTATTTAAATATTCATTTTGACGATCAGACAAGTTATCAATTTCAATACCCATAGATTTGAGTTTTAAACCAGCTATCTTATAATCAAGCTCATCTGGAGATTTTATAACTCCAACATCAAGATCATTTTCGATTATATATTTAGCTGAAAGTGCTTGAGCAGCAAAACTTAAATCCATTATTTCTGCAGGATGTCCTTGTCCTCTTTCTGCAGCTAAATTAACAAGCCGTCCATCAGCTAACAGATAAATTTTCCTTCCATCTTTCATAGTGAATTCTTCAACACTCTCTCTAACTTCTTCAATAGATACAGACTGATTTTCAAGATCTTTTCTGTTGATTTCAACATTAAAATGTCCAGAGTTTGCCAACATGCAGCCATCTTTCATATTTTTAAAGTCATCCCCACTAACAACATTAATGTTCCCAGTTACTGTTATTAATAAATCAGCATGTTTCACTGCTTCTTTTGTTGGCATGACCCTATATCCATCCATTCTTGCTTCAAGTGCTCTTATAGCATCAACTTCAGTCACGATTACATTAGCTCCCAAACCATTTGCCCTAATAGCTACACCACGACCACACCAACCATATCCACAAACAACAACAGTTTTACCAGCAATTAACATATTAGTAGTTCCCATTATAGCATCAAAAGTTGATTGACCAGTACCATATCTATTATCAAATAAATATTTAGTATAAGCATCATTTACAGCTATAAGAGGGATTTTTAAAGCATTATCGGCATGCATAGCTTCTAATCTATGAACTCCAGTAGTAGTTTCTTCACAAGCCCCTTTAACATTAGAAAGTAATTTTTTTCTTTCTTGGTGGAGAACTAATATCATATCAGCTCCATCATCAATGATTATATCAGGCTTATGATCAAGAACATCATTTATAGTTTCATAATACTCTTCTTCGGTTTCTTCTCTCCAACCATACATATTAAGTCCAAGAGCTGCACCCCCAGCAGTTGCATCATCATGAGTAGATAATGGATTACATCCAGTCATTGCAACTTCAGCTCCACCAGCTTGAAGAGTTAAACCAAGATTAATTGTTTTAGGCTCAAGATGAAGGCAAGAACCTATAGTAATACCTTCAAAAGGTTTTGTCCGTTCAAATTCTTTTTTAATGTGTTCAAGAACTGGCATGTGTTTTTGGACCCATTTAATTTTCTTAATACCTTCATCAGCTAAATTCATATTTCTTACTTTACTCATAAAAATCACAAATATTATTAATCTTAATATAGTTTTATATTTATTTTCATTTTATATAAAATTATTAATACTATAATTATTAATACTACAAAAAATAATTTTGAAAGTAATTTTCAAAAAATAGAATTAAAAATGAATGATTAGAATATAAAAATAGATAATTAAAATAAATAGATGATTAATAAAAAATAGGTGATTGAAATAAAAATAAAGGGTTAGAATAAAAATATATAATTAAAATAAAATTTTAAAATAAAATAAATAATTAAAAAATTTATTATACTTTAAAATTATTAAATATTCCCATTAGACTTTAACAAAGCTAACATTTGATTAAAAGAAGTTTCAACACTTCCAGAAGAAATTTCACCATGAGGAGATGTAGATAAGCCTGTAATTGAAGGAGTACCTCCCATATTTAAAACATCTTCAATAGCCCCTTCATAATCAACTCCTGCAACTTCATGAACTTCAATACCCTCATTTAAAAATTTAGTCATTTGAATTGCAAATAAATAGCTCTCATAAGTTGGATATTTAGAACACATTATTACATCATGTCCAGGCACAGCACCAGGAGCTGTTGAATGAAAATCACCAACAAAAGTTGAATTTCTACTAACAGCATATGTAACAATATCATTAGAAGGAGTTCCTACTTCATCAGCAACAGTATTGAGATTTTGACCATTCAAAAGTTTTTCATTATTGGCAGTTAGATTAGGAGCTGCAAATGGAACAATATAAACAGTTCCATGAATTTTTTTATTATCCAAATAATCAATAAGCCTTATTGCAGCTATTTGAGGAGGAAGTTGGTTTCCATGAACTCCTGCAACAATAAATGTTACTGGTTCCCCACCATTCCCAAATTGAATGACCGGAGTTCCATTTTTAGCTGAATCAATCATAGCTAAACTTAAATTAGAATGATTATGCATAATAATATTAGATCTTAAAACATTATTTTTATTAACATCATCTCCATTTTCAGAGTTAATATAATCAATGTTTACTAAATTTTTATCCAAAAAAACAAAATAAATAGTAGTTAAAGAAATTAATATAAGTAGAATAATTATTATAGAAATTAAAATCTTTTTATTGTTATTCATTTAAAGTCCCCCATCTTTAAGCTTTTATTAATTTATAAAATGATAATTGTTGTATGATAGTTTACATAGCAAATATATAATCAATAATTATTATAACTAATAAATCTTACAATATTTATTTATAATATGTATAATACTTATTAATCCAATATGATTAATATAGGCCAATATGATATATACAATGATTATTATATTATATATAATACATAAAAAAAATTATTATAGTTCTATATAGTATATACAACAGTTATTATACTTCTATAATAGTTATTATAATTATATATAATATAAACAATTTATCATATATATTAAATATATATTAAAATTTATCGAAAATCTGAAGATATAATCAAAAATAATCGAAAAGTATAAATGTGATAATAATCTGATAGATGATAGTCAGATGCCGGGGTGGCTCAGCTGGTTAGAGCGCACGGCTCATAGGGTTTTAAGCAGTGCTCTGACTAATTCCTGGGATACCGTGAGGCCGCGGGTTCGAATCCCGCTCCCGGCATCATACATATCCCAGGAAACATTATATTTTTATTTTTATTCAAATTCAAGTATTTTTAAAAACTTATTCTTTTTTTCAAAATGTTTTAAAACTGTTGAGATAAAAAATTCGAATATTATTACTTAAAAAATTAAAAAATAGCGATAATTTTAGAATAATAGTAATAATTTAGAATATAGTACTAGTAAAACAAGATATACTAAACATAGTACAAAGTTACATAATAACTAATTTAATAAGATTATAAAACATAATTTTAATATGGATTATTAATTACAGTTTATAGAATTATAGAGTAAAATTTAATAGAATCATAAATATAGTTTAATAGAATTATAAATTGAATAGTTTTTGAGAATAATTTAGGTGTTAAGATGCTTTATAGAAAATTAGGAAAAACTGGTGAAAAAGTATCAATTTTAGGTTTTGGAGCTATGCGTTTTCCAACAATAGGAAACAAACCAAATAAAATTGATGAAAAAGAAGCTTCAAAAATGCTTGAATATGGAATTGATAAGGGAATAAACATTATTGATACAGCTTATTCTTATCATACTCTTGATTTCAATGAACCTGGAGAAAGTGAGCCATTTTTAGGAGATTTTTTATCAACAGGATACAGAGAAAAAGTATTAATCTCAACAAAGCTTCCAAGTTGGATAGTTGAAAAAAAAGAAGATATGGATATCTTTTTAAATCAGCAATTAGATAGATTAAAGACCGATAACATAGACATATATCTACTTCACTCATTAAAGGAAGATTATTGGAAAAATCTAACTAACCTCGATGTTTTTGAATTTATGGATGATGCACTGGCAGATGGGAGAATTAAACATATTGGATTCTCTTTTCATGATGAATTAGATCTTTTACTTGAAATTCTTGATTCTTATGAATGGGAAGTTGTCCTTACCCAGATGAATTATCTAGATGAAGGTTATCAAAGTGGAATAAATGGAGTACAATATTTAAGCAGCATAAATATGGGAAACATGATTATGGAGCCTTTAAGGGGAGGCAAACTTGTTGAAAATATACCTCAAGATGTTCAAAAAATTTGGAATACTGCAAAAGTGAAACGTAGTCCTTTGGAATGGGCATTTAAATATTTATGGGACATGGAAGGAATTAGTACGGTGTTTAGTGGAATGAGTAATTTAGAACAGGTAAAAGAAAACATCTCTATAGCAAATCAAGGATATCCAAACACTCTTACTAATGAAGAAAAAAAACTGATAAAAGAAGTAGCTAGAGCATATAGAGATAAAAAAGATGTTGAATGTACACAGTGCAATTATTGCATGCCCTGTCCAGAAAAAGTAGATATACCTACTTGTTTCAAAGAATATAATATAGCTAAAATGCTTGATAACCCTGAAGCTAGTTCAATGCAATATTTTTCACTTCTTGATGAAGAAAATTATGCATCTTCATGTACAGAATGTGGAGATTGTGTATCAATGTGTCCTCAAATGATAAATATTCCTAAAGAATTGGAAAAAGTAAAAAAACTTTTTGGTAGATAGCTTTTTTAAATATTAAAACCAAATTAAATATTATGGATAAAATCAATGCTATAGATAATTTAAATATAAAATAAATAATTTAAATATAAATTTGAATTATGAAAATTAAAATTGACAGCAATGAAAATTAAATTAAAAATTGAAAGTTGATAAGATTGAAAGCTAATTAAGATTAAAAGTTGATAAATTAATCAAAGATTAAAATTAAAAAATTAAAATTAATATTTTTTTATTAGAAAGTAATAAATTAGAAATATTTATATGTCATGAGTAGGAAAATTATTTCCGACTACTAATTATTACAACTATAAATTTCAATATTTATTGTATAAATATAAAAACAAGGAAATCAATATACAATATAATCATATATCACATAAAAAAAATACAATAAAAAAACTAGTATAATATAAAAATTGTAAAATTTTTGTAGTCGAAATAGTTGGTTGATATATTACCATGATATATAATGATTATATTGACATTGTTTAAAATTTTTAAACAAAATAAAACTATTAATAGCTAATCAAAATTTATGTTGGCTAATTTCTTATTGGAGAAGATTTAATGGATGTTATAGGAAACGCAATTGAAATAATGAATGAGAAAGGAATTAAATTTATAAGATTGCAATTTGTAGATATTAATGGAATCCCAAAAAGCGTATCTGTTCCTTTTGGGAGTGACGAAGACTTAGAAGATATGTTTAATGATGGAATATTATTTGATGGATCTTCTGTAGATGGTTTTGTTGAGATAAATGATAGTGACTTAATAATGAAACCAGACCCCAACACAGTTTCACTTTTACCATGGAGACCAGAAGAATCTGGAGTATGTAGATTTATATGTGACATATATAATACTGATAACACCCCATTTGAGGGAGACCCAAGAAGTATACTCAAAAAATCACTGAAAAAAATTAGTGATGAAGGATATAACTACAATATTGGACCTGAACCAGAATTCTTCATAATAGACAAAGATGAAGAAGGTAATTACATCCCACATGATGATGCAAGCTATTTTGATGTTGAACCATTAGATAAAGGACCTAATTTTAGAAGAAAATTAGTTTTCGACCTAGAAGAACTTGGTTTTGAGGTAGAAGCAAGCCATCATGAAGTTGCTCCTGGTCAAAATGAAATTGCATTTAAGTTTGACGATGCATTGAAAACAGCTGATGCTGTAATAACCTTTAAACAAGCTATTAAAGCTATTGTTGACAATATGGGATATATGGTAACATTCATGCCAAAACCATTCTTTGGAGTAAATGGTAGTGGAATGCATTGTCACCAAAGCTTATTTAAGAATGGAGAAAATCTTTTCTCTGATGAAAATAGTGAAAATGGATTATCTCAAGAAGCATTATACTTTATGGGAGGACTACTTAAACATTCAGCAGCTCTATCTGCTGTTGTTGCACCTACTGTAAATTCCTATAAACGATTAGTTCCAGGATATGAAGCACCTGTTTATGTTGCTTATGGACTTAAAAATAGATCTGCTCTTATACGTATTCCAGCTGCACGTGGAAAAGGAACAAGAATTGAATATAGATGCCCTGATCCATCATGTAATCCTTACCTTGCATTTGCAGCTATGTTAGAAGCAGGATTAGATGGTATAAATAATAAAATAGACCCTGGAGACCCAACAGAAATTAACATTTATAAATTAAATGATGAAGAACTTGAAGAAAGAGGAATTAAAACTTTACCTGCAAGCTTATGGGAAGCATATCACGCATTTGAAGAAGATGAAGTCCTTAAAAAAGGACTTGGATCTCATATTAGTGAAAAATTCCTAGAATCCAAATATGCAGAATGGGACGAATACAGAATACAAGTATTCGGATATGAACAAAAAAAATATATGAGTCTTTAATTATTCAATCTATTAATTCTTTAATCTATAAACGATGATGAAAAATATTAAAGAATATATAAAATATTACATAAAATAGTAGAAAATTTAGAGAATATTCTTTAAATGACTACTATTAAATTTTTTATTAATTTTAAACTTATAACTAATTCTAAACTTATAAATAAACTGCTTATTTTAAAAATATTATAATCTTTATATTTAAAATATTAATAATATTAATAATATTAACAATATTTAAATTAATAATATTCCAAATTATAAATACTTCAATAAATATTTCAATTATATTGAACAATATTTCAATCATAATGAACATTGTCTATAAATATTTTAATATAGATAAATATAAATAATAATTTAATAATAATAGGACTATGATTTAACAAGGTTATTATTTAACTATTGTTAAAATATAATTATTATTAAAAATACTGATTCTTAGGAGTTTTTTATGTCAGAATCACAAGAAAAAATAATTGAAATATTAAGAATTATAAATGAATATGATAAACCAGTCGGTGCAAGGGTTGTTTCCAAGGAATTGATAAACCGTGGATATGATCTAGGAGAGAGAACTATCCGATATCATATGCAAATTCTTGATGAAAAGGGGTTTACTAAAAAAGTTGGATATTCTGGAAGAGAATTAACTAATTATGGTAAATTACAGTTGAAAAATGGTCTTATATATGATCATGTTGATTTTGTATTTTCAAAATTCGAAGAAATGATATATCAAACTGATTTTGATTATAAAACAAAAAAAGGGAATTTGGTTGTAAATGTTTCAAGTGTCACCTTAAAAGATTCAGAATTAGATAAAAAAGAAAAAAATCCTATAGAAATAATGAAAAATGTCTTTTCATCAGGATTACATATAAGTCCATACATAGGATTAAAAACAAGAAATATTGAGAATTCTGATAGTAAAGAATATTTAATAAGAACTATATGTGGAACTACTATCGATGGAATATTTTTAAAAAAAGGCATTCCTAGTTTACCTATTTATGGAGGACTTATAAAAGTCAAAAACTATGTTCCTCAAAGATTCACGGAATTAATATCATATAAAAAGACTTCAATCACCCCTATAAATGCGTTCATAGCTGATGGAATGACTTCAGTTTTGGATGTTATAGAAACTGGAAATGGAGTTATTCCTGCTAACTTTAGAGTAATACCAAAAGACTCTCTCGAAAAAACTAAAGCTATTTTAGGTGATTTAAATAAGATTGGAATTAATGGAGTCATATCAATAGGAGAAGCTGGAGAGAAAGTATTAGGAATTAATGTAAATGAAAGTATGGCAGGTATAGCAATTATTGCAGGTATAACACCACTTTGTACACTTAAAGAGTTAGATTATCCTATTGAAATGAAAATAAGTGATGAAATGGCTAGTTTTGAAAATTTAAAACCTGCACATAATGTCCTTAAAAAAAGAAAAAACTCCACCAATAAGAATAGTAAAAAACTCCAAAAAAATAGTATTCTAAAACCTTCAGCTAAAGAAAAAGAATTGAAAGTTTCATTTTTGCTTTCAAAAGCATGGAACCTTATTCAAAATGTTGATTTCGATGTTGAAACTTGTGAAGGAAATTTAATAACTAATTTATCATATGTAGATAAATCAGATTTAGAAGAATCTATAGAAATCATGAAAAAAAGTTATAAGCTATCTAAGAGATATTTAAGTCCATATTATAAAATAATTGAACCTGAAAAAGGAACAAAATATCATGAAAATAATAAAATAGGTATAGCTACAATTTGTAGTTTATCAAGTGATGGAGTACTTATCAATAAAGGAATTATGTCAACCCCAAAATATGGAGGGCTTTTAGAAATAGGAAAAAATCCATTTTTTACAGAACTAATTTCATATGATGGTTCTTCAATAGATCCACATGAGATATTTATTTTTAAAAATATGACTTATGTTCTTAACAAAAATAATCATGATGAAAATTATTTGAATAATCCAGATTATAATTTTGATATTAATGGTTCAAAAAAAATACTTGCATCAATAAAAGAAGTTCCATTTATTGCAAGAGATAAAACTAAAGAAATATTAGATGGAATGGAAAAGATAAAGTTACCTATTTTTAAAATAGGAAAACCTAGAGAACTTGTTTATAATGCAAAAGTAGACACATACAACTTTGGTTTTGTCACAGGAAGTGGATTAAACCAAATAGCAGCTATTAAAGAAAGTGGAATTGATGTTGATATCAAAGCTGTTCAAGGAACAATAGAGATTGATGAAATGGAATTATTATAGCTAGTATAGATATTATAGTTGTTATCTATAATTATTATAATTAATATAAAAATATTAATATAAAAATATTTCATAATATTATAAGCCTATATATAAAATAACTACTACAAAATCTTACTAAAATCACTATTATAATTTATAATCTTTATATAATCCCTATAACCTCTATTATAATCCACACTAATAAAAAAATCTATAATGAACATTACAATTATATCTTACTTACAAAATTTCTATAAATATTATCAAAAATATTGAAACATTTTTTTAACATTAATAAGATAGTCTACTATCAATATTTTATAAGTCACTCATATTATAACCCACTATCATTAAATTTTTTAAATATATGATTTTTTAATTACACGACAAATTTTAAATATATAATATATATTCTTATTGAATATTCATATTAAGCCTAATTTTAATTAATACTTATTTTGAAAATATGTGAACATTTCAATTAAAGCATATTTTATTCAATATTATCCAACTATTACCAATTATTATAAAAAAATCAATTTAACTACCTGCATAACTAAGAATTAAGTAAAAAAACTTATATAAAAGGTAATACAAATTTATATCCGATATGAAAAATATTTCACAATTGACATATTTTTAAAAAAATAGTAGGAATGATTGTATGAATAAGAATAGTAAAATAATAATTTTAATTATTGTTATAATAGCAGCAATTGCTATTGCTGGATTATATTTGAGTGGGACACTTACAAGTGGTGGTTCAAATGAAGAAGGAAGTATTGATGTACTAGTTGGTGCAGGTTTTAGTAAAGTTGGTGCAGATCTTATTAGTGAATTTAATAAAAAATATCCTAATATAAAAGTAAATGCTAAATATGGAGGTAGCGGAGAGTTATTTGCTACTCTTGAAACACAAAAAAGTGGTGATGTTTTTTTACCTGCTGATTACAAATATATGGAAGATGCTATGAACAATGGCTATATGGAGAATAATACTGTTAAAAATATAACCAAAAATGTTCCTGTGATTGTAGTTCAAAAAGGAAATCCTAAAAACATTACATCACTTGAAGATTTAGCAAAACCTGGTGTTAAAGTAGGTGTTGGTGAGCCAGATGGTCCAGCTATTGGTAAAACCACTCAAAAAATACTTGAAAAAAATAATTTAACTGATTCAGTCCAATCAAATGTAGTAGTTACAACAACCACTGTTAATCAGCTACTCACATACATAGTAACTGGACAAGTCGATGCAACTATAATTTGGGAAGATATGACTGTTTGGAAAGAAGGTGACGGGAAAATAGAAGTTATAGAAATACCTGCTGATGAAAATATAGAGAGTACTGTTCCTATTGGAATAACTTCATTTGTAAAAGATAAACCAGCAGCAGACAAATTTGAAGAATTTGTTACCTCAGAAGAGGGTAAACAAATATGGAAAAAATGGGGATTTGAAATATAGATAAATAATTATTCTATGATACTAATTAATCTATCTTAAAATCCTTTTTTATTTTTTAAATATTTTATATTATTTAAATATTCTAATAATATCTTAATATCAATAATATTTTAATATTATATAACAAAATATTTTAATATTCATAATATATTGAGTAAATTGTAAAAAGATGGTAAAAAATGCGATCGAAATTTGAATTGACATTTATAGGGTTAACTGTATTTATAACAATAATATTCTTTGTAGTTATTGGGAGTATGTTCCTAATACCAACATTTCAAGGGTTCGTAGATGCATTATTCTCAGAAGAAATGATTTTTGCAATTTCTCTAACTTTAACTACCTCTATAGTGTCGGCCATATTAGTTATGGTTTGTTGTATCCCTATGGCATATACATTAAGTAGATATGAATTTCCTTTAAAAGGATTTTTTAATATTATTATTGATTTACCTATGGCATTTCCAGAGATTGTTATAGGAATAGCTCTTTTAATGTTTTTAGGATCAAATGGTATCGGTCCATATCTTGAAAACGCTGGAATTGAACTTGTATTTAATAGTACGGGTATAATTATTGCCCAGTTTTTTGTTGCACTTCCTTATGCAGTAAGAACATTATACTCAACTTTTAATTATATAGACCCGAGATATGAATTTGTTTCAAGGAGTCTTGGATATAGTGAAATTGCTACTTTTATTAATGTTACTTTACCTATGTCTAAAAATGGACTTTTTGCAAGTAGTATTATAACACTTGCTAGATGTATCGGAACTTTCGCTTCTGTATTGTTTGTGGGAGGAGGTATATTAATGAAAACAGAGACACTTGCTGTTTCAATGTACCTTAATCTATCAACAGGAGATATAGATATGGCAATTACAGCAGGAATATTATTAGTTATTATATCATTCATAACAATAGCAGTGATGGAAAGATATGCAAAAGAAAGTAATTTATAATTATACTATTAATTCTTAACTATATTATTATTCTGTGATATTATGTATTTAGAGATAAAAAATTTAACTGTAGATTTAGGAGATTTTATATTAAAAAACATAAACCTTAGTATACATGAAGGAGAATATGTAATACTCATTGGACCTACAGGAAGCGGAAAATCCGTTCTATTAGAAACTATTATTGGTTTTTATTCTCCGAATAAGGGTGAAATTAATTTAAATGGCAATATAATTAATAATTTACATCCAGAGGATAGAGGAATAGGAATAGTATATCAAGACAATATTTTATTTCCAAATATGGATGTTTATGAAAATATTGCTTATGGAGCTAAAAAAAAGTTTTCAGATGATGAAATTGATGAAAAAATAAAGAGTATAGCTAAAAAGATGAAAATCTCCCATATCCTCCATCGTGACATAAATACACTAAGTGGAGGAGAAGCACAGCGAACATCCCTTGCAAGGGCACTTATTGTAGAGCCAAAAATAATACTTATGGATGAACCTTTTAGTGCACTTGATATTACAACTCAAGGAAAATTAACTTCTATGATTAAACACATAGTGAAGGACTATAAAACAACAGTTATTCACATAACACATAATTTTAATGAAGTCTGGAATTTAGCAGATCGAGTTGGTGTAATGAAAGATGGAAAAGTTCAACAATTGGCCTCTGTCCATGAAGTATTTTCCAAGCCAGAAAACAATTTTGTTGCTGATTTTGTAGGAGTTCGAAATATATTTGAAGGAAAAGTTGTTGAGGCAGATTCGGAAAAAATAATCGTGAAATTAGATAGTGGTTCATTAATTACTAGTTCAGACACAGAATGTACTGGAAAAATAAAAGAAAAAGGAATAGAGAAAATTTTAATCGCTGTTCGCCCAGAAAACATTATATTTTCTAATGAAAAATTTGAATCATCAGCCAAAAACCAACTAAAAGGAAAGATTGTAGATATTAGAGAAACAGGGCCGACTGTTTTAGTTAGTGTTGATGTGGGAGGAGATATATTCAGAGGACTTTTAACAAAGAGTTCTGCTGATGTTTTAAAAGTTAAGCTAGATAAAGAGATTTATATGAGTTTTAAATCCTTAAATGTTACAATACTAGACAAATATAGCTATAATAAAATAGAAATATAATAAAATAGAGCTATAATAAGATTAAAAATTAAGTATATACGATATATTAGAATATAAAAATAGTATATGAAAGATAATAAATTAATAAACAAAGAGTTAATAAATAAAGAGATTAAAGCAAAGAGTAATTAATTAAATATAATTATTAGATATCTATATATCACATTTATCAATTATAATTACTATTTTTTCATCTTTATTTTGTGGTATATGAATAACTTCAATCAACTCTTCTTTAACTTCTTCGAGATCTACTTCAACAGTAGAGGTAAATGTATCTTCAGAAACATGAATAACAACTTTTAAACCACTTTTACCATTATACTCAGAAGTATCAATATTTAAAACTTCCCCTGGAGTGAAAACCCTGTTATAAGAAAGTTCTAATACGTCATAAATCTGAACATTTTCTTTAATATACTCAATAGCTTTATCACAGTCCATTTCAAATTCTGTTGTATTCATAATCTCACCCATATATAATTGATTAATCTTCAATAACAATAATAGTCTCTTTTTCACCACTAATATGACCTATTTCCAATAAATCATCTTTAATGTCATTCAGATTGACTCTAACCACATCACTAACAAGTTCTCCATTTAAATGTAAAGAAACAATGACATTTTCTTCTCCAAATTCTTCTTCAATTTGTATATTTAAAACATCTCCAGGAGCATATACTCTATTATAAGATAATTCTAACACATCTTCTTCTTTTACATTCAACTTAACATATTCTAAAGCTTCATCAGGCTTTAAAACAATTTCTTCTTTCATAAATATCACTTAATCCAGATTGGATAATTGATAAAATAATTTTTATCAGTCATTAATATCTAAAAATTGTTGATTTATATAAATCTACTAAATTAATAAATTTAACTAATAATTATTTATCATTTCAACTATTAATCATATTAATTATTTTTAATCAAATTAATTATTTGATCCTATTAATTATTACTTTATTGATTATTACTTTATTAATTTTAATATCATATTTCAAATCTATATATAATATATGTTTTAATTATTTTAATAATTATTCTAATAATATTTTAATAATTATTCTACTAATTATTTTAAATTTTCTAATTTTAGATTTTTAGGATAATTTTTTAGAACAACATTCTAAAAATGATAATAGATAAAAAAATATCATGTTAAAATTAATATATCTTCTTAATTACCATTAATAAATATTAATAAATAAAAAAATAAAAAAATAAAAAAGAAAGTTAGTTAAATTAGAGCAAATGTCTATTTTTCTCTGCAGCTAAGTAGAGACTTCCTTTACCATTTCTAGCAATATCTCCAGTAAATTTTATATAATTTCCTGAAAAAGATTTTCCAGCGATGGTTGGATTTTTAACAATTTCTTCTTGTTCAAAACCTTCAAGGAATCTTGAAAGAGTTCCATTGATAACAATGTCACCATTTTGCATTTGACCACCAGGCCATCTAGTGACATCACCATCAATTTGAATAAGACCTTTGTTCATGTGAATACCAGCAAGAATATCACAGTTACCTTTAACATGTATTTCCCCACCAGTTAAACATTCACCTAATTGCTTTCCAGCGTTACCATGAATAGTAATGATTCCTCCAGTCATACCTCTCCAATCACCTATATAAGAAGCACCACAAAATTCTTTTACATTACCAATGATTTCTAGATTTCCACCAGTCATTTCTCTGCCAGCATAACTTTCAGCATCACCATTAACAAGTATGCTACCTCCAGTCATTTCAGCACCACAGTGAAGATCTACACTACTATTGGCAATAACTTGACCATCAGTCATCTTAGCACCAATATACTTAACTCTACCCAAATCTCCATTAAGAACCATTTTAACTTGAGCAGGAGAATCAGCTTCTCCTTCCACTTCTACATCAAAGTAATCAGAAAGTGGAAACCTAGAATTCCCAATAGGCACCATATATTTATCAAAATCAGATTTATCCCAACCATAAATTTCATCAGGGATTAATTCATCAAATTCAAGTGCTATTGGAGAAGTCTTTTTTTGATTAAAAGTTATAGTTTTCAAATTAAACACCTCTAGATCCTATTTACCTGCTTGGACATTAACCTCAATTGGGTTATGCACATAATGGTCATGTACCACATAATTTTCAAATTTAATAGTATAGTACTTATCAAATGCTGGCATGATTTTTTCCATAAGTGCATTTTCTTTCTCTTCAATACCTTTAACATTAGTCCAGATAGTTTGACTTTCTTTAGTAGAAACAATATCTCCATTTTGAACAATAATTTGACCATCTTTAACAGTTAAATTAGCGTTACCAAATGCATATTCAATAGTTTCATACTCTTTAGAAGGATCAATATCATTAGGGTTAATATCATATACAGCTACATCAGCTCTAGCTCCAACACCTAAATGACCTCTATCAGTAAATCCATAAGCTTTAGCAGGAGCAGCTCTTGAAATAGTAGCTATTTCATTGAAATCATACTCACGATCTAAAGTTGCAAGAACTGATTTTCTTCCAACAGCTTTATGAACTTCACCATTTTCAATCATTTCAGTTCTACGTTTATTACTCATCAACCAAGAGATAACTCTAGGATATCTTATGAAAGGACCTGCATTAGGACTGTCAGTGGTTAACATGATTTGCCATGGATTATCAACCATTAAAAACATTTCAAGACCAATAGCCCATTGTACAGAGTGTACACTGTTTCTTCCAGAATAAATAAATGGAACAATACCAGCAGCTGTTTCAAGTTCAATATCTTTGTTAGCCCATTTAAGTCCATTTAATTGATGAAGATCAAATTCCATAGGTGCATCTGCTGTCATTGTAGTGGTTTCATCTAAAGTGATTTGACCAACATCACAAGTAACATAATCATTTTTATTAATGAATTTTGCCACGTCTTCAGCACCAGATTCAAAATCTCTCCAGTTAGTTCCAGCATAAGAGTGATATTGAATATGAGTCATGTGAACAGTTTGATCTCTTACAGGAGAATTTTTGGATATATCTTTTATAACATCCATAGTGTCTATTGTAGTATTATAATTACCTGGATGACCTAAATCATTAGGGTGAAGATGTATTGAATGTGGAAGTCCTAACTTTTCATTAGCTTCTGCTAATGCATGGATAACTTCACGAGAAGTAACATCCCAGTAAGGAACAGGGTCATCTAATCCATGTACATTCATACCCCAACCCCAAGCTTCACTACCACCAGGGTTTACTATTTTAACTCCATAACCTCTTGTTATTTTTAGCCACTTTGAAATAAAAGTAGCTAAATCATCAATATTTTTTTCTTTTGCATATTCTAATACAAACCAGTTATTACCAAATAATGATAATGCTGGAATATCAAGATTAGGGATTGCTAAAATCTCTTCATGAGTGTGTTTTGCTTCCAAAGGAGGCATAGCTGCTTCCACAACAGTTCCATACCCCATTCTAGAATATCTATAACCAGTTGACGGACAACTTGGTATAGAAAATCCAGTTTCTGCACGAGTAGTAGCTGTTTTAGGTTTAATCCCTTTTCTTGAATCTTCAGGCCTATATAATCTTCCTACAACCAATTTTGGTCCAGCAATATGAGAATGAGGATCAACACCAGCAGCCATTACAACTTTATCAGTTGCATCTAATACTTTAGCATCAGAAGAAACGCTGTCAACAATTTTACCATCTTTAAACATTACGTCCTTCTTTTCCCCTTTTACTTTATTAGTAGGATCATAAACGATACCATTTTTAATTATGTATTCCATTAGATCACCTATTTATTTACTAGCTATCTTTGAGCCTTTAATTTTCTGAACTCTTTCATGGAGTTCTCTAACAATCCATTCGTCATCCCTACAAGTTTCAGGTTTATCAATAGCCTTTTTCATATAAATTGGAACACCATCCATCCTATAACTAGTTCCAGCAGCTTCTACACCAATGAAAGAACCTGGTAAAACAATATCAGCAAGTTCTGTGGAAGGACCCCAATGAATATCAATTTGTATAACAGGGATATTAGCTAAGTGTCTGTTAGCTCCACCAGGGAAGTGAGCTCCAGGATCAGCAGCTATTACCATAAATACATCTGGTTCTTCTCTTGTTAACAAATCAATAGTGTTAGTTTCACCATTCATATATCTTGGATAACCTCTTGAAAAGTCAACACCATATGGGAATCCCATTTCAAATGCCATGAAAATATTAAATCCATTAACATTAAAATGCCCTCTCATAGGTACTAAATTCCATTTAGTAAACTTGTTTAAATCTTGAATTAAATTAATTGCAATATCAATATTTCTTTGTTTAGACAAAGTATGGGTTAATCCTAAACCAAAGAAAAGAGAACCATATTGAGTAGTTTTCATAGCTTCAACAAGCTCTTCAATATCTTCCTTAGGTATTCCAGATATTACATCTTTTTTAAGTTTTTTACCTCTTAAAACTGCCCTCATAGCATTATAAAATTCATAATCTCCATTTTGTTCAAATCCTACCCATATATCAGACATTTTTGCAGTATCTGTATATCTTGGATCCATAGTAACAATAGTCTTATCAAATCGACCTCTTTTTCTAAAGTATCCTCTAGGGAAAGCAGAATATCTTCCCAAATGTCTTGGGTGAGAATTCATTGCATTGTTTCCAGAGTAAACAATCATATCAGCCCTATTTTTAACTTCTCCCAAAGTGTTAACAGGATATCCTGCATTCTGAACAGCTTGAAGAGAAGGTCCGTGACAGATAGTAGCTTGATTATCTAAAACTGCACCTACGAGTTCTCCTAGTTTAATACCATGTTTCATGGTTTCAATAGATGTTTCACTCCAACCATAAAATACTGGTCTTACAGCCCCAGCAATAAGTTCTGCAGCTTTGTCTAATGCAGTGTCCCAGTCAGCTTCAACAAGATCTCCTTCTTCATTACGAATCATAGGAACTAATAATCTTTGATCCATATCTTCCATAACTTTACTTGCACCTAAACGACAAGCATGTCTTACACCCACAACATGTCCATCTTTAATTAAATAGGTCAAATCATCACAATTACAACCACAGAAAGCACAAGTACAATTTTCAACTATTTCATCATAGTCTGTAATTGGTTCTTCATATGCCATATTTACATCTCCTATCTATTCTTCTGGCTTAGTTATACCTACATTAATCCTTTTTTCAGTTAAACGATTAGTAGATTTTTCAGCATCTTTATCATATTTCATATAAACTTCTGCCATTAAATCAGCCATAAGTAACGGTTCTTTATCAGTTTTTTCAATGGTTGCTTCAACTCCTTTGTAAGTAGGGTCACAACAGCAGTAAGTCTCAGGACTTACAATAACATTTGCCCATGGCCCTTTACAAATAAAGATTTGACCTTCATGAGGAGCATCTCTTGAATGAGCTGTAAAAACTACAACTTCTCCCCAGTCAGTTTTTACTAAAGCAGTGTCCCAATTTTTGACACCTAATCTTGCCATATCTCTAGGATCCATATAAGCAGTACCAGAAGCATGTCTATATTCATCTTTTAAAGTAGAACCTCTCTTTTTACATGCTCCTTGATAAATATCAGACCCAGTATTTAACATAACTTCAAGTTTATTTCTTTTAGTTGCCATAGGTTCATCATATTTAACAACATTTGGAACAGGTGGTTTTTCAATATATGTCATAATTAGCACCTCTATTCTAAAAATATGGCGTCAACAGGACAGAACATCTGACAAGTCCCACACTTGGTACATTTGTCATCACTGAAAAGTTTAATAACACCATTTTCAACCATCATTATTACTTCTTCTGTTCTAGATCCATGCCCTCCAGCAACATCGTTACTGATTGAAACATTAACTGGGCATGCAACTACACATACACCACACCCAAGGCAGTTATCTTGATTTACTTTAAGTTCCATATAATCACCAAATAATTAAATAGCTATTAATTATAGTATTAAATACTATTATTAGCTATTAGTTTTTTAAAGCCTCAAATTTCTCTATCCAAGATTTAGATTTAGTTGGAGTGTGATCAACATTAGTAATTTTAACATCAATAGCATCAACAGGACATGCTCTTTCACATGCACCACAATGTATACAATATTGCTCATCTTTTTTAATGTTATCCACTACAGTAGCTGGTCCAGTAGACTCAGGGAATGATAAAACATCACAAGGACAAACATCAATACAAGTTCCACAGACAGTACATTTGTCTTGATCTATATCTAAAGTTCCTTCATACTGTTTTTTAACTTTAGCAGCATCTACAGGACAAATTTCTTCACACCAACCACATTTTACACAAAGTTCATCATCAATAAAAGAACTTCCAGTAGTTACAGCATCTGCTGGATCTATATCATAGTCTCCATAAGAACAAATCCTACAAGCTGCTTTAATTGCATTTACAGGACATGATTTCTTACAAATTAAACAATATACACATTTATCTTTGTTAATTTCAATACTTTCAGCACCAGGGGTTCTATCTACATCAATAGCATCAGCTGGGCACATTTCATCACATATTCCACAATGAATACAAGTTTCTTCATCAACTTCTATTTCACCAGTAACTAAATCAGATCTTTCTGGTAAAGATCTAGCTATAGTTATAGCCTCTCTAGGACATGCAACTTCACATCTTTGACAATAAATACAAGTATCATCGTCAATTTCAGCAGATGCAATATAATGAGGATATGCATCAATAGTAGAAATAGGTTCATTATCTATAGTGAAATCCAATGCATTTACTGGACATAAACCACTACACATACCACAAAGAACACATTTATCTTCATCAATGTCGATTTTAGAAATATCTACTTCTTCTCTTACAATAGGACCCATATCAGCAACAGTTATAGCATCTACTGGACAAGTAGATTCACATATCCCACAGCCGATACAAATATGATCTTTGAAAGATAAATTTCTTACTTCTTCTGCTGATCTTTTAATGTCAAAGCCTTCATCTTTAACTTCTTTCGTATTCGCGATCATTTTTTACCTCCAAAATTTTTATAGAATTTGTTGGACATCCTTCTTCACAAAGAAGACACCCACAACAGTAAATGGAGTCTATCTGAGCTTTCAAAGAGTCTAAACTGACTGCCTTCATTAAGCACAAATCTACACATAATCCACACCCAATACATGAATCTGAAACTTCTGCATGATAATCCCCATTCTTACAAATTAAAGCAATTTTACGGGTTTTTTGTTCATCTTTAAACAAGGTCTGTGTCATAATTAAAAAATCTTTAGGACACATATTTGTTATAGTCTTAGCTACCTCGATAGAATTCCATGATAAATTTCGACCGTTAAGATAATGAGAAACAGTTGAACGATCGATATCAAGTTCATCTGCAATCATTTGCTGATTAAAACCTTGTTTTTTCAGCTCAATTGCAGCTAAGTATTTAAGACCAGAAGCAATATGATTTGGCATGTTCTCTCACCATGTGTATTATATACACATTTAATTTCTATTAATATAAAGATGCCTACTAGAATCATGCCGAAAAATTTATATAGTATAGTGTAGAATCAACACATTAAAAATTTTTAAAAAATGTTAAAAATTAGTATAAAAAGGTTTAAATCTATTTATAGGATTATTTATTTAAAATAATAAATTATATTAATTTTAAAATAAATAAAAAGACTAATATCTCTTAAAATCAAAATAAAAGAATTATTAAAAAATTCAAATTTCTATCAAAAATGGGTATAAATTAGGGGTTCCAAAATCATTATTTTGAAAATTTTAATATATAAATAAAAATCAAAAAATGTTAAAAACTAAAACCAAAAATACCAAAATAAATATCTAAAATAATAAAAATAAAATAATAAAAGTTAAAGTAAAAATAATAAAAATAAGTAATAAAAATGAATGCATAAAATATGAAATATTAAAATTAAATATGAAATTAGAATAGAATACTTAACAATATTTAATAGAAATTTTATTAATAAAAGAATATATTAATAAAATAATTTATAAATAAAAAGTTTTATAATTAAAAATTTTTATAATTAAAAGTGTTATAATTAAAAAACCTATTCATTATCATTAATATAATAAGGTTCTCTATTACTTATTCCCTCTAAAAAGATTTTTCGAAGACTATCTTCAGAAGCTCCCTCTCTTAAAGGAGTGATTATATCAATAAGATTATCATTCCTAAGTAAACAAGGTTTAATTTTTCCTTCAGGAGTTATTCTAAGTCTAGTACAATTTTCACAAAATTTAGTGTTATCCATTGGTCTAACAACTTCAATTTCACCATCATCAATAAAATATTTTTTCCTATCTTGCATAAACTTACGAGTTCTGACTTTTTTTGCCAATTTTGCCAATTTTTTTTCTATTAAACTAACATCAAAATGATACTCTTCACTAAAAGCATTATCATCACAGTTTTCAGATTTCATAAGTTCAATTAACTGAAGAACAAGCCCATTATCTTTTGCAAATTCAAACATTTCCATAACTTCATTATCGTTAATATTCTTCATCACAACCATGTTTAACTTAACTGGGTTTAATCCTACCTCAACAGCTTTTAAAACGCCTTTTTTTGCTTCTTTAAGATAGTTTTTTGTTGTAATTTTTTTATAAGTTTCAGAATCAAGAGTATCAAAACTAACATTAACTCTAGTTAGACCTGCATTAAAAAGATCCTCAGCATATTTAGCTAACAAAATTCCATTAGTAGTTATAGATATATCTTTAAAATTTAAAGAAGCAGTTTTCTCAATAATTTCAACAATATCCTTCCTAATAAGCGGTTCACCACCAGAAAACCTTATTTTTTCAACACCCAGTGTTTTGGCAATCTTTAAAATCTGAAAAATTTCATCAGAAGTCATTTCATTATTTGAAGGCATCATACCATCATGATGACAGTATAAGCAATTTATATTGCATCTATTAGTTATAGAAAGCCTAAGAGAAATTATTGGACGATTGTATCTATCCTCAACTTTTTTTGAAAGATTTTTTAAAGAACTATCATCAAAATTATCCTCTAAAAAAGGAGATAGTCTCTCTTCTATATTATTTTTTGTTTCCATTATTAATCACAAGTTCCACTTTATCAAAGTCTTTTATCCCATATTCTTCAGTTTTGAGAGAATTTAACATTCCAAGGATACTATTTTTCATGAAACTACTTACAAAAGAGTTCACACCAATTACTTTTTCATTGATAGAAAGAAGAACATCAATATCTTCAACTTCAAGTTCTTTCAACTGCTTTTGAATTTCTTTCTTTTTATTTTCTTCTTTATTCTCTTCTTTACTATCTTGTTTATTTTCCTCTATATTCTCTTCTTTACTCTCTATTATATTATCTTTTATATTATATTTTTCATTCTCTTTTCTTTCTTGAGATTGACTTATTATAGCTTTTGCAATGGATTCAGCATCATTAAGACCACAATTATTAAGGTATAATGTATCTAAAATATCATAACTATAATTTTCAATTAGATCAACAAGTTTTGGTATTTCAGAATCTTTAATATTTAATGCATCCACATTCTTTAATGTAAATTCATCATTAATTTCATTTGATGTTGAAATTTTTGCATAGTTGTAATTTTTGAATCCTTCAACTACAACAAAATCTGGCTCATCAATTAGCTTTATCAAAAATAGAAGTCTCTCTAAAGTCAAATCTTTATCTATATTAAAAAAAGTTCGATTACCTATTCCAACCACTGTTTCAGAACCAGCTTCTTTATGTTTCCATGTATCAGTATTTTCACGGTCCATTTCAAGCATATGATGAGAATGTTTAATGGTAGCAACTTTAAAACTCCTTTTTTTCAATTCTTTTATTATTTTAACAGTTAATGAAGTTTTACCAGTATTTTTCTTACCCACAACAGAAATTATTTTAATTTTAACACTCCCCAACACTATAAAACAATCAAAAATACTTTAAAAATTTATTTTAAAAATTTGCGTACAAATAATCATATATAAGCAAATATTGTAAATATTAATTCTATTATAAAAACTAATTCTAATAATTATACTAAATAATAAGTGAATATATTAAATAATAATAAAAATATTAATTATAAAGTAAAAATACTACTCATAAAGTTTTTTAATTATATTATAAATAGTTTGTATTTTCATCAATATTAAATTTATCATAATAACATTATATTAAAAAACAATAATACCATTAACAATATTACTACTAATATTAATAATATTAATACCACTAATAATATTAATCATACTAATAGTAATATCAATATTACTACTAATATTAATAAATAATATTATTTCAAATAATTAATATAATAAATATAATTAATAATTTTGAGTCTAGTTTTTAATATAATATTTAAAATTACTAAAAAAAAGAAGAAAAATAAAAAAGATATTGATAAACTCTAATGATGAAATATGGATTAATCAGATGAGCGATTCTTATTATATATTAAAGAGGGTACATAATTTCAATATCTTAAATTTATTTTCTTCTATAAAAGTTTTTAGTAAATAAAGGTTTTTAATAAATAAAATTTTTTAATAAATAAAGGATTTTAGTAAAATAAAAGCTTTAATAAAGATAGATAATAATATAAATTTTTCTCGCCATTAAATCTATAAATATTATCTATCAAATTCCTTTTAAATCGAGTTTACTAAAATTCCTTTAAATTTAATTTACTGTCTTTAAAGTTTAGTCTCTTAGTCCTTTATCCTGATAATATGTTAATGGAGACACAACACCTTCATCTTCTACACCACGGTAGTAGTCGAAAATTTCTTGGATTTTTGCATTTACAGTGTCCCATACTTTAGCTACAGGAATTTCAGAAGGGCAAACTTCCTCACATTGTCCACAATTAGTACATGAATCAACCATATGCACCATTCTTTCTAAATGAAACATTGGTGCAGCTGGAATTAAAGCTTTAGTAAGCCAATCCGGACCATTAGATTCTAATGAACATTCAGGACAATAACAAATTGGACAAGCTTCACGACATCCATAACATTTCATACATCGAGAGAATTCATCTTGATATTCAGCAAAAACTTCTAAAATATCTCCTTTAATATCACTATAAGCAAATTCTTTAGACTTATTAGCTAAATTAACCATAGATTGATTAATTTTGCCCCTAATTTCTATACCTTTAGGATTAGCTTCTTCAATATTTACAACACCAGCAGAAATAGCTTTATCAAGAACATCTGCACCTTTATCAGAAAATACCTCTACAAAAGTTGCTTTTCCAGCTAGTGGACCAATAACTCCCCAATTACCTAAAGCCATGTCAGCCATTTGAGGAATGTTGACTTCACATCTTTGACAATTGGTTCTCCTACCTAATCCATCTTCTTCAAGTTCATCAATACTGAAAGACTTTTCATCATTTTCTGTTTCAATAATGAGTTTTCCTTTAGCTATTTCTTCTTTAACAACTTCATCAGGATCCATTTCATATACTTCTTCAATCATTTCACGGGTTTTAACTGGAGGCATAGTTCCTCCACAATTAACACCAACCATGATTAAATTATCTTCTATTATTCTTCCTTTTTTTATAAGTTCTCTTATAGTCATTGCATCACATGGTTTACATGTAACAGCAACTTTAATATCATTTACACCATCAAGATACTTTTCAACAACTTTCGCGATATTTAAAGTACCACAATGAAGAGAACCAGCAGATTTAGCTATATCTTTAGGATCATTAATTAAAATAGGTACAGCATCATAAAGATCAGCACCTTTTTCAACAGCCAAAACTGCATCAACAATACCATTTTCAAGCATATATTTCATCAATGTAGTTACAGCACCACCGTATTCACCTTTTTTAGCTAAATCATCATCAGCAGACCACATATAACACATATCATTAACTTTTACTGACATTTTAAATCACTTCCTTAATAACTTACCCTTAAAAACTTAAATTTACTCCATCTTTTCGACAACAGCTGCACATACTTTTAACTCTGCCATTTTAGATTTAGGGTCAAGTTCTTTAGAAGTAGTCAACATATTAGCTGCACATTCTGCAAAGTGCATAGGTATGTTAATTTCGCCTTCTTTTATATCATCAGTTACTCTTGCAGGAATTTCAATTTCTCCTCTTCTAGATTTAACCTTAACAAGTTCTCTATTCAATATACCAAGCTTTTTAGCATCATTGGTGTGAATTTCAACATAACCTGTTGGTAATTCATTATCAAGTGTCTTACACCTTCTTGTCATACTAGCATGATAATGGAAAAGAGTTCTTGTTGTAGTTAATATTAGAGGATAACTGTCATCTGGAAGTTCAGATGGACCTATATATTCTGCAGGCTCAAATACTCCCATTCCATCAGGATGAGCAAAAGTATTAACATGCATTAAACCAGTACCAGGATGATTTTCATCAGGACATGGCCAATGTAACGCTTCTGGACGTTCTAAACGTTCTCTATTCATACCTTTATATTGAGGAGTAATTTCTCGCATTTCATCAAAAATTTCTTCTGCATTATTGTATGTGAATTGTTCTGGGTCAGCTCCCATCTTAACAGCTATCTCTTTCATGATCTCCCAATCAACTTTAGCTTCACCAGGTGGGTTAACAGCTTTTCGTACAAGTTGAACCCTTCTTTCACCATTAGTAAAGGTTCCTTCTTGTTCACCCCAGCCTGCAGCCGGAAGTACAACATCTGCATATTTACCAGTTTCAGACATGAAAATATCCTGAACAACTAAAAAGTCAAGATTTTCCATAGCTTCAATAACATGATTAGTATCTGGATCTGAAAGTACAGGATCTTCACCAGTTATATACATTGCTTTAATATCACCTGCAGCTGCCGCATGAATCATCTCAACAACAGTGAGTCCTGGAGCACAATCATTCAAAGTACAAGTCCAATTTTGCTCTACAAGACGTGTAGCATCTACATCAACAACTTTTTGATAACCTGGATAATCAGTTGGAAGTGCACCCATATCACAAGCACCTTGTACATTGTTTTGTCCTCTAAGTGGATTTACACCAGTACCATTTCTACCAATATTACCAGTAAGCATTGCTAAATTAGCTGTTGACATTACATTATCAGCACCATGCCTATGTTCAGTAATACCTAATGAATAGACAATAGCGGCCTTATCAGCTTTTGCATATAACATTGTAGCTTCTACAAGCTTTTCAACATTTACTTCAGCAATTTCAGCAGCTTTTTTAAGATCGTATTTACTTACAACTTCTTTCAATCTTTGATAGTTTTTAGTTCTGTCTTTGATGAACTCATCATCCTGTAAGCCTTCGTCTATAATGATCTTCATCATAGCATTTAATAATGCAACATCTCCACCAGATCTAAATTCCATATAAATATCTGCAAGTTTTGCAGTTGGAGTAAATCTTGGATCAGCAACAATGATTTTTGCACCATTTTTCTTAGCCCTTATGACTCTTCTACCAAAAAGTGGATGTGCTTCCATATTATTAGAACCAATTATAAAAACAACATCTGCTTCTTCAATACTTTTGAAATCATTAGTCATAGCACCAGAACCAAAAGTCCTAGCTAAACCTGCTACAGTAGGTCCATGACAAATACGAGCACAGTGATCAACATTGTGAGTTCCTATTACCTTACGCGCAAATTTTTGAGTAATATAAATATTTTCATTTGGTGATCTTGCACAAGCTAAAAATCCAATGTTGTCAGGATTTTCATCTTTAATTTCTCCTAATTTTTTTGCAACAAGATCAGTTGCTTCTTCCCAACTAGCTTCTTTAAATTCACCATTTGGTTGTTTTATAAGTGGTTTAGTCAATCTATCTTCTCTATGAATAAATTCATGAGAAAACATTCCTTTTGGACATAATTTTCCTTCATTTACTGGATGTCTTTTCCATGGTTCTACACCAACGACTTTTTCATCGACTACAACGAGATTAAGTCCACAACCAGTTCCACAATATGGACATATTGTAGGGACATATTTCATTTCAACCATTTAATACTCTCCTTAAATGACTTATATAATAATTCAATATACTAATTGTCTAATCATGACAAACTCAATATTAATCCTTAAATTCAATATCAAAAGACAATATTAACTATATTCAAATTATAAATCTAAGAATATGAGATTATATTTAGTATATTGCTCTTAATTAATATATTATTCTATTATTTTATTTAATATATCATAAATTTAAAATTTCATCAATTTAAAAAGAAAACTCTCGAGTATAGAGTAATATAAGCATTATTAGATAAAATACAAATGTAACATTAAATTTAAAATTAATAATATTAATTATTATTAAAAATCATATAAGTATTATAATAATATTAACTATCATTAATAATCATACAACTATTATAAAATATTGATATGGTATTAATATATTGATATGATATTAATTACTATTAGTAATACATATAAGCAGTATAATAATATTAATTATTATTAATAAAGATATATTAGTATCACCATAATATTATTAATATTAAAATTAGTATTACATATCAATACTAATCATACATAACACAATAATAATGATATAATAATAACATAACAATACTGATTTTACAACAATACTGTTTAAATAGTGAATACTATTAATGGAACTTGTATTAATAAAGCTTTTTGAATAATTACGCTAATCAAGGTTTTGTTTAAAAAATTGAAAGCTAATAAATTTGAATGATTATAAACTATAATAAATACAGATTTTAATTTTAGCAGTACTTATTGTTTATGTCTAATTACTATTATTAATCTTATCAATATCATCTAATCATCAATTTTATTAGCTAATTTTAAATTCCATTGATTTTTTTTACTTTCTATTTATATATTTTAACTGTGTATTTTGCTATGTACTTAGATCTTGTCCTCTCAAATACGTGTACCAGTACAAGAATCCAACAAATATAGCTCCACCGATAATATTACCTATGGTAACAGGTATTAAATTATTAACAAAACATTGATACCAAGTTACTTTACCTAGGAAAATTCCTACAGGTATAAAAAACATATTAGCAACACTGTGCTCAAACCCTAAAGCTACAAACGCCATAATAGGGAACCATATACCCATAACTTTTCCAATAATATCATCAGATGCAATAGCTAAGTATACTGCCAGACAAACAAGCCAGTTACAACCAATAGACCTAAGAAATGCTTTATCCCAAGTTAAAGAAACAACAGATTTACCTGCTGACATAAACTCAGCGCCACCCAGCGCTTTAGTTTGAGCAATAGTAGCAGCATTACCCATGAAAGGTTCAACAGTTAGGATACCAGCTAAATATGCAAAAACATAAGCAACAAAAACAGCACCTATAAAATTGAAAATCCAACTAACAACCCAATTTTTACCCAGTCCTTTCAAACTTGCTTTACCAGATAAAACACCAACAGCCATATACATGTTATTCCCAGTGAAAAGTTCTGATCCAGCTATAACAACTAGCATCAAACCAACTGGAAACACAGCACCGAAAAATAGTTTCACGAGTCCTGGCGGGAACCCAGCAGCAGCCATACCACCAGTAGCAACCTCAGCCAAAAGACCTCCAAATGCGATATATGCACCAGCAAGGAAACTTAAAATAAGAACATTTCCTAATGGTGCTTTCTCTTTAAGCTCTGCGATACCAGCAATAGCCTTAGCTGTATCAGCAGGACTCTTAAAAGACGAACCCATAATCTCAACCTCTTTATATTGTGTTTAGATCATATTAATACATATAGCATGCATTAATACGCAATCTATTTTTATACTTAATCATATGTCAATTAAGTAACTATTGTAATACAATAGTAATACAATTTTTATATTTTTTAATATATTATTTAATATATTTAAAAAATTTAATAATACTCTGATGTTACAAAATTTTAAAAACTTATCATAGTATTATTAACATATCATTTGTGGTATAGTATAAAAATAATTATCTTTTGGAATCAAAAGAAAAAACTTATATATAGCATAATACAAAAATAATAACCTCCTAAGAGAAAATGATTAAATAATCAAAAAATTATTATTTACATCTATTAAACACATTAAAAAGTTAAATATCAACTATTATTTTTACTTAAATGAATATAACTATTTTTAAAGAAGATTCAATACAAACAAGGATAATTAATAGTTTTAAAATTTTGAAATTGTTTGAATATTTATTTTCATATATACGAACATTTTAGAAGTTATCTTTGTTATATATATTATTTACTTGTAAATTACTAATTATCAATTTTAATATAATAACAG